>NZ_JBHIOO010000003.1:0-167943 GCF_042195585.1 Bartonella sp. AS69XJJH
CGCTTATTGTGGTGCGTATAACGAAAAAACCAAGAGCGTGTATTGTCTTTTCGAACATTTAACCATAGCCCTGCCCCATCACAATATTTTCCTTGTGGAGCGGACTTTACAAGTAATGCTGATAACCGATGAATCGCCCTCACTTAACGTCCCCTCTCGTCCACCTTTTAGACCACCTTTAATTTCTGATTTGAGATTTTTCCTTTAATACTTACTTTTTTTATTGAATCATAAAAATATGTCCCAATCTTACCTCTATGCATCTTTATATGCTTTGCTTCTTGTTGCTAAGCCCCTGCTTGCCGCGTCTGGGCACACAACAAAATAAAGCGGTACATTTTTATCCTTCGTATGTTTCTCTGCATAAACAGCGGCTTCCTCTGGTGGAGTAAAGATGCCATTAAAGGAGACATGCACCTTGCCATCAGCACCTTCTTATAAATGCTTTTCTTCATCCGTTAAATAATGAGACTGAGGGAACAATCCCGCTATTCCAAACAAATGCAAAGATAGTGTGATTGTTGATCGTCACAAGCAAGACTTAAGGTTTGCATTCAGGTGCATTTTTATATTTTTTACAATAAGGGCTATTTAAGCGCTTCTTGACACTGCGCCTCGGGATCACAGAACTAGGCTGATAAATAGGGAGGTCTCTACCGTTAAAAGGAGAACACCAGTTAGCTCTCTCTTTATCACGAAAACCTGATTGTATCATGCAAGCATCAATGGTTGCATTTGCATTGTAGCTGAGCTTTCTATTTTCTGTATCAGCATTAATAAGGCTTGACAGACCGCATTCTAGCAAGGTTTTTCCTACCTCGGTAAAGTCTGCTCTTGGCTTCTTCCACACAGCCACTTCTCCTAGAGGAGGCTTATCAATATTTTTAATATTACATCCAGCAACACTTAACAAAATGAGCAAGCTTGATAAGTTAAACAATATTTTCATTTTTTGTTCCCTGCTCTCGTTGAATAAAGTTTGTTAAAACCAAATGAACCGTAATCATTTTTACACTTACGACTTGCATCATCATAACAATTATGAGGTCTCGGGTTAAGGCCCAAGACCGCTCTCCCCATCTCTCTGATTGGATTAGTTGCTATAGTCAATAAACTGTTTCCTGCAAACAGCGTCATATATAAAGGATTTTTTATACCTTTCTCCAAAAGTGAGAAATCTAGATTTAAAGGTGCCTTATAAGTCGTAGGACAATTGTAACCAATCACTGTACCAATGGGATCGAATATATAGTTTCGTAAATAAATATGATCTTTTTTACCATCACTCACATAATATAGTGCATTCGCTATCGATAGAGAGTTATCAGCCGCTCCTACAAGATAGAAGTCTGTTTTCTTGGCTACACCGTGAATACCATGCTTTTCAAAGTCACGCATTCCATTACCCACTGTCAGACTACCTCGGCTATGCGCACTAACAATCGCTCCTGTATTGCCATAGAGATACATAAAATTCTGAAACTTCTGATAAAAAGCTACCCCGAACTCTACCAGCTTATCTTCAGCTTTTGGAAAATATGTAAAATACAGGGGTTCATGCTCATTATCAACCAACTGTACCGCATGACGGGCTGCCTCATCTGATGTGTTTAAAATACCATTGTAGAACATACGCCTGTTGCCATCAAAGCCTGCTTGTAAATACTTCTCTTCCTCAGGCGTTAAATAATGATACAGAGTAATGTATTTTCCATCGCTGCCTTTTGTAGGTTTTCCATTTTCATCGGTTAAGCCGAACCCGTAACACGCAAATGCGGATTGCCCAGCATAATGCCCCCCAACTGCGATTGCCCTACTTCTTGCGCATGATTGTTCCAAATCACACCTGCATTGCCAATATTAAAATCATCATATTTATTGTGTGATAAGCCCTTGCCATTGGGGGTAACAATATCAATCGAGGGAACCCCATTGGGCGCTGCCACTATATCCGGACGATATGCGCTACCTGCGTTAGGATCCACAGTAATTTGCGCCTGTAACGCTGAAGGTGCGAATAAACAAGAAAAACCAAGTCCCCCCAATAAAACCTTTTTGAGCATCGTACTGGAGACCAAAACACCTAATAAAGCTGCTCTTTCTGCTCTCTTCTCATATCTCATACTTTAACTCCCCAATAAAAAACGCTTAAAGTTCCATTGTTAATGTCATAAAAAATGTTCCTGATTTTTTGTGCTTAACTGTGCTCCAAAAAATACTGGAATAACTGGCATCAACAGAGACTATGCCTCCCGCAAGCTTAACACCTGCTGTCCAACCGGCAAGCTGGTCACTCTTAATCCCATACAAGGGTTGTGCAAAAACACGCCCATAATCCAAACCAACATAAGGGCGAAGTTCACCAAAAACCTTTTTGAAGGTCGCGTGATTGCTCCACGGAATGGTGCGTAACAACAAATCATTCCGGCTAAAAAAACCGTTATTGCCAAAAAGCAAACTCTCACGCGTGCCACGAACATTGGAGGCGCCCCCCAACGAAATCTGCTCAGCACCCAATAAATTATGCGGTGAATATTGACCACTCAAAAGATTGCTCAGTATAAAGTCCAAGCCCCCTACCTTAAAAGGCGTCATAACACTGAGTGTGCCGGTAAATTTGGCAAATTGTGGCTCAGCATCCCACTTCGTAAATAAAACCATCATGCGAAGAATATCATTCTACACAAACTTTAATTCTTTTACAGAGAAATTCATAAAAATTACTTGCGTAATATTCGGAATCTTCAGATGTATACTTGAGATAGAGTGGGCATTCACCATCCCGAAACTGCGTATAATCAAAATAAAAGGTTTCACCAAAATCAGTTGTGCAGATAACAAGTTGTTTGGGGTCCGTAAAGCCATCTCTTCTATCGAGCAAATTTCGGTAAACAATATCACCAGCAGGAATACCTGCACAGATTTCATAAATACTAAATATTTCTTCACCTCCAATTTCTCCCCCTCCATAATTTTTTAAAAAACTCTTGTAGGAAGAGGTAAATTGTAAATCGAGAGTGTTCTCAGCTGTTTTAATCCTTACATCATCAGGGGCATTATCTTGAGTGCCAAAATTAATAGCATGACTATGCATATCAATATATTGTGCAACATTCGATAAAGTATAACTTTTCATAAATTTTTCTCCATAAATCACAGTGTGTTTTTACTCATAATGAGTGTTTCTACTGATCAATATTTCTCTACCATAGCCAATGGAATTGGGATTACATTGATAGAATATAAAGGATGTTTTCTTGAAGGAGCTCTTTTCTCATTTGTCTCTGTGCAATCATCTCGCATTTACAATATATGATGGAATTAAAGGAAGTGATCATTAAAGTTTAGAGAGCACCTTTTAGTGACATTATTTCAATATTTTCAATAATTACTTTTTCTTTTTTTCCTACTTAGAATTTTTTTTTGAAATCCAACAAATAACTTTTCTGATAAAACTTGTCTTTGGCTTCATAGGCGCAACAAAACTCTTGTCTTGATAAAATGAGTAGAGAACCTCAGCCATAGGACCTTCTTGTGTCATAGGATATAACATAATAGGCCTACAATCGACTCCAATAGGAGCTCTTCCTGATACCATTCTTTCCACATTTGTACCTGTTACTATCTGTCCTTTTTCTTTCCAAGAAGAAACTGTTTCGGGCTCAAACAGTTCATCTTCCTGATAAACTTTTTGACTTTTAAATTCCAGAGGCTCAGCTGCCCCCATAATTTTTTTCTTTATCCATTTCATGATTTATAAGCCCCTTCGATTTTTTTCAAAATAATCAATGTATTCTTTGTTCTAAATAGACTTAACAAACTCTCCTTCCAAGAAGGAGGTTATTCCTCGCTAGAAAGCTCTGAGTGACTATCAAAATCTTTTGCCATCTGTTTAATTAAAGCGTAGCTCACTTGCTTCACCTTTGCTACTTCTTTGCCTAAAGCTAATGCACGTTCAAGGTGGGTTTTATTGATGCTCTCGTCAAAGCCTAGGTGATCCCCTGCCGTAAAGCTTTTCTGATAAGATTGTAAGGTCTCAACATCACCCAATAAAGCAAGAGCGCCAAGATGAAGTAAAGCATAATCCGTATTATCTGCTTTAGACGTTGCCTCCTTTTCCCAAGGAGCTATACCATAATCAGAGCGTAGTCTTTTAGAAAGGTCAATGTCTTTGACTGACCATTCTAGCGCATCATCAAGTGCTTGCTTTAAGCGATCCGCAGTAACTTCTGGTTCAAAGATTTCTAACCCCTTTGCTTCAAAATTAAGCTGTATATCTGGAATATCTTCCGTGTGGGTAGGATCAATGAATTTACAAGCGGTGGAAAGAATGCCCGTGCTAATCATAAAGGCGTTATCAAATTGCGGGTAGTCTTTGGCAATTTCGTCGTTATAAAGAATATCTACTTCACGATCAGCCAATTGATAGCTTGCCATATAGTCATCTTCATTGATTTTCTCGGTTGACCAGCCTAGGCTTTTTAAAAGTGCATGAGCACTTTCCATGGTGAGACGATCATCAATGTCATCTGCTTCATCCACTTCCTCTGCCACTTCAACAGAAGTTGTTTTAGAAGCAACAGATGCTGTTTGCGCATCCAAGCTTAAAATCGGTGCATTTTTCGGAAAACCTGCTCGATAACCCCGTGCAAGAGTAAGAGAGTTGTCAATCGTATATTTCGTGATACCTTCCACAAAGCCTAAAGAGTTTCCCTTTCTAAAATTCTCTTTATAAAATTTGAGTTTTTCAATATCACCAATCAGAATGAGTGCTATAAAGTGACGTGCCACAAGGTGAGCTTCACTGTTTGTTGGCAAAGCGGCATAATCATAGATGATTTGATTGACATTTTGCCGATCAGCCCACTCAAGTATATCTGTACAAATCTCCTTTAGCTTGCCTTCATCCAATTCAGTACTAGAAACTGTATAAAATTCTTCTGCCTCTTTGAGAGCTATATATTGGGGCAATCTAGGAAACATCTCTCTATGAGCCGTAGAAAAACTAAGTGTTGAAAGGGAAGCCTTAAATACAACAATCGGCTCTTCTTCATCACTTTGAAGGTTATACATTATATTGATGATACGGTCTTTACTTACAAAATAAGCATTGCAATCATAGTTCTTATCTCGATAAACTGTCCACCCCATCCTTTTTAAGTCTTCAGAAACTGTATTAAGAAAAGACAAATCTTGCAAACTAAGACGATCATCTATGGCTTTTCGCTCATTAAAGATTTTCAGATGCTCTTCAGCAAATTGAACGGCGTGATTAACATACTTCTCCACTTCACGGTCTTCTAAATGTCCAGAAATCGTACCGGCTTCTAAAAAATTTTGATAAGATTTCAGGATATCAATTTGACCTGTCAATGCTAAACAAGCCAAATGCCAGACTATACGTATATTGTAGCTATACTTTTGAACACGTGTTTTGCTTTCTATTGATGCTTGTAAATCTTGGGCACGTGCCCACTGTATCACCCGCTCAGAGATTTTTGTCAACTCTTGCTCATTCAATATCTCTACACAAATATCAATTCCTTTATCAAAACCACTAAAAATTCCTCCCCCAATCGTGTTAAAAGACTTATAAATATCCGTAGGCTGTACAAGATTACGTTGTCCACAAAAATGAATATACAAGCAAGATAAAGAAATCTCTTCATTAGATATTTCAGCTTCGAGATGAACATTGCACTGATCATAGAGATATACAAAGCCAAAATCTAACTGAATAAAACGATCCGGCAAAGAGAGCCACATCTTTCCAAATTCCGTAGAAAACCACCCTTGCGTTTTGAGAATACGGCTTGCTGCTGTGAGACTCATCAAACGTTGTTTAGACTTTTTGCGTGCAAGAATATCATCTAACTCCCCATTCTTATAGGCCTGTGCAAATAAAATAAGGCGATCAATCCACCCTATTGTTTTGTAATCTGCAAATTCTGGTACATGTAATTGGGGTGTAAACTTAGAACTTTTTAAAGCATCAATATCACCAAGTAATGCTTCCGCAACAGCAGAATGATTAGCAGCTTCTTCACGCAACTTTTGTTCAATATCTTGTGCCTGCGCCCAAGCAATTACTTTATTTAAAGCAGCTTCGATATGGCTTTCGGAAAGATCTGAAGCTGTAACATCGAAATCCTCTTTCGCAGAAAATAGCGTATCTTCATACTTATCCTGTGATACTTCACCACTAGCATATTCCCAAGCAAGGCAATAAGCAGCAGTGGTAAGATTAGCCGATAGCCGAAACTTTCCCCCATCCTCTCCATAATCTACAACATCATAACTAATGCCTACAATGCGGTCGGGAAGATGATAATGCGCAAACATACTACCATCTTCAGCACGATAAGGTTCCCAGCCAAGCGTTTTTAAAATCTCTGTGACATCTTTGGTTTGCATCGTCATTACCCCCCAGCATGATCCATAATTCTTTTACAGAGAAATTCATAAAAATTACTTGCGTAATATTGTGGATCTTTGGGTGGAAAATCAAAATAGAGTGCACATTCTCCATTCTGGAATTGAGAATAATCGAAGAAAAATGTCTCACCAAAATCAGTTCTACTCACAACAAGCTGCTGTGGTTTTGCTAAACCATTTTCTATATCCGTTATATGATAATAAACAATATCATCACTACGAGAAATTTCAAAATTTGTATTATAAACACTTAATATTTCCTCACCACAGATCTCCGCTCTTCCATAATTCTTCAAAAAATTTTTGTAGGAGGATGTGAATTGCAATTTAAGAATCCCCTCTGCTTTTTCAATCAGTGCATCATCAACTGCTTCATCTGTAGAGCCAAAATCGATACTATCGCTATATTTATCAACTAGTACTACAACATCATCTAAGGTATAGGTTTTCATAGATGATCCTCAAAACGTGCGTGATAGACGTTCCGTATTTCCTCACTATCAATTTCACCTCTTCCATAGTTTTTTCCAAAAACTCTTGTAAAAAGGGATAGGTTGCGGAGTGGGAGTGTGCTCAATCTTTTCAATCGGTTGATCACCATCAGGTATCTCTTCTCCCGCGCTTTCTTTAATTCTTTTACAAAGGAATTCATAAAAATTGCTAGCTTAATATTCGCAATCTTCAGATGGAAGCATGACATAGAGTGGGCATTCACCATCCCTAAACTGTGTATAATCAAAGTAAAAGGTTTCACCAAAAGCAGCATCACAAACGATAAGCTGTTCTGGTGTTGCGAAACCACGTTTTCTATCATTTAAATTTTGGAAAACAATATCATCAAAAGGAATATCTTCTCCACACTCCTTATAAAGCCTATAGATTTCATAACCACCAATGTCCCCGCCTTTATAATGTTTTAAAAAAACTTTATAGGAAGATGTGAATTGCAGACCAAGAATTTCCTCAGCTTTTTCAATCACGAGATCATCAACCTGCTTATCTTTGCTAGCAAAATTAACAATATCACCTTCATATTTATCAACTAATACTGTAACATCATCTAAGGTATAGGTTTTCATCAATTATGCTCCATCAATTATTCTATAAGTTTCTTTTCATCAATCCTAGAGCATTACTGCCGATGCTCCTGTCCCCATCTGTCAAAATTTAGACCTATGATACCCCATTTCATATTGATTATTCCTCCTAAACTACTGTTTTTTTGTTCTCCATGCCCATTGCCGTATTCTTTCCAATATTCCTCTCTCTGCTTCTCAAATTTTTTTCTATCTATGAGCGATTGATGTGTTTTTGGATTAGCATGAATCACAGAAGTATATTTTTTATGAAATTCATGGCTCATTTCTGCTAAGGGTCCATCAGGGGTTTGATTTAGGTGATGCAACTCAACAGACTTACCATCATATCCTATAGGTGCTCTTCTTGCTTTCATTCTATCAATATTAGTGCCCCATACCGTTTTTTTGTTATTTTTCCAATCAGAAACTCTGTAAGGATCAAACAGGTCGTCTCTCCGATAAACTGTGTAGGTCTGTCCAAATTTGCTATCGGTAAATTTAGTGGGTTTTTTGTTTAACCAAAGCTTTTTTTCTTTAGCAGCGAGTTTAGTTAGTTCTTTCTTCGCCGCAAGTTTGTCAGGATCTCCTTGAGCTGCAAGTTCTGCAAGATTTTTCTTGGAAGCAAATTGGGCAAAATCTTTCCTAGCAATGAACTTGATCACAGCCTTGTTGCCAAGATTTATAGCTCCCTTGGCTGCTCCAGCACCTCCAGCAAAGTTTTCTAATACTCCGGCTGATAATCTTCCACTTTCAAAACCAGCATTAAAAGCTCCGTCAACCCCCGCTTTTTCAATATTCTCTTTTACGTAATCTATATCCCCTATAAACGCATTCTCAACACCTCCCCAGAATTGACCAGCACCTTCCCAGGCATCATCAATCACATGTCCACTCACGACCCAAGACGCTCCTGTTCCAATGTCTTTAACAGCCCTTTTCGCGCCCCCCCATGGATTGATAGCAAATATCATTATTTGTAACATCATGTTCTTCACAGCGCCATCAGCTAACTCGTATAACTTGATTGGTGCATCGGCAATGAGACCAGCCATAATTCCTGTCGCAAAAGTTCTATCTTGTTGTTCATCAATCTCGAACCATTTTTCGTTAACCTCTCTTCGACACTGATCATCAGGGCACTCTTCTAACTCTTTCTTCATCTGAGCGCGTTGTGCACTCCCCAAAAAGTTATTTGCAGCGGCATTACCTGCGGCATCGGCACCAGCATCAACATCGCCACCGGCAAGGGCAGCGGCAACGCCCCCAGCAGCCCGTGCAACATCAATGGCATGGTCTCTAAAGTCAGCAAACTCAGCATCAATCCTTGCAGTGATGCGGGCTTCCTCTTCCGCAGTTGGGGTGCGACCGTTTAGATCCCCCATTTCCTCTTTCACAATGCCTTGCATCCACAGTTTAAACTGGAGCATAGCAGTTGCTTCGCCGACAGCCCCGCCGATAGCACCGGCAGAGCAAGCGCCACTCGCAACCGCGCCTTTTAAGCAGCCAAGACCGGCGTGGGCAACGATCTGCGTGACCGTATTTATTTTGCCTTCTGCCTTGGCAGTACCAATTTCTTCTGCCAACGATTTGCCAACCGTATCAGACAGGGCGATGCGCAGATTGTTAAAAAAGTTCTTGTCAAGAGAGCCGCCCTCAAGAGCCGTTTGCACGCCTGTGCCAATGGCGGCTTTGATCAGATTCTTTTCCGCTTCAAGGGCGATACGATCGACAAAAGGAGCGGTTTTGGGCAAAGATTGTCCAACACCAGCCATTTCCGTTATTTGGCTGGTTAAGCCTGCTGTCAACATCGACGAGACAATGCTGAGAATATTCTTGGAAGAACCAAGCTCATGCAAGGCGCCGGCAATATTGCCGCGATTATTAACAAGAGCCACAGCGCTTTTGTTAATCAGTGCTTGGACACCTGCCTGTATTGCTGCATTCATGGCGGTACTCGAGCCAAGCCCAAAGCACCGGTAATGGCACTAGCAGCGCCCGAGGCTGCTCCGCCCGTAACCGCCGTGACAGCCAATGCCACGATAGCCGCACCGGCTTCTGTCAATCCTTGGGCTTTATAATCCCAATCTTTAAATTCAGCCTTAACTGCTTGCCAATCAACTTTCCTTACAAATCTTAATCAACTCAAAGTAATAGCCTGAAATAGCAGTGTGTCGTATGGAAAATTAAAAACAAAAACCGAATAAAGAAAAACTTATGTGGGGAACAAAAAAAATGCACTAAGGCTTACCTATAGCGTCACAGGTTTATTGCTATAAAAGCTTCAAATGATGATATCTCTAATACTTTTCGCTTGTTCTCTTGTGATGGCTTTCACATGCGAAAGATATGGACTATGACACCTCTTCAAGCTTATCAAACTGAACTCAAAGGTATTTCCTTATTGATTTTGAAAGAATCCTTAAAACGCATTTTGCAGAGCAAAGTAGAAGGCATGTTAAAAAAAATCATTCCAAGAGTAACAGATTTTTCTGAGTATTGTGAAGAGATTGAAAAAGATCTTCTTTCACGAGCCAAAACTCTTCAATGAATTAAAGATAGGAGAGTTTAAAATAGATTTCTAAAAAATAGCAAAATAGTGAAAAGTGCTGATCATTTTTGGATTGGATATGCATTTAAAGAGTGATTAAAAAGTTTTTTTAATGTACAATATATTTCTAAAAGCCAAAATGGCTCTATAGTATCAAATTTATAAAGTAAATAAATCCATTAATACAAATTAAGGGTTTTAGGATACGCAAATTTCAAAATATTTGTTTTTTAAAACATGAATAGCCAGCGTCAGCGCAAAAAATATTGCGGCAGTTAAGAGTTCCTTTTGTGTATTTTTGAAATAACAGAGCTTTTCTTTAATCTTTATGAAAGGGTTGCCCGTGCTATGGGCTTTTTTGAAAGGTGGATTTGGGTATCAAAATGCAAGCGCGAGTTTGGGATTATGGAGCTCTATGTTTAAAGCTAGCATCAACTATAGATAAATCATAGACGAGGTTAACTAAAGTCTTAAAAGCAACTGGATGCAATAGGAGACATTGCTATTAAAAGAAAAGCAAATGCTGAAAAAACTAAAAGGTAGTTTGTGTTTTTATATCAGAAAATAATTCAAGAAATTGAGATCATAATTTTTCCACAGGACATAAATATGTTTACAGATAAGTTGCGAAAAGCCTTGTTTGGCATTACAGCCAATTTATCAATTTCAACTCTCTGTTCATCTGTCACAGGCGATAAGTTACCCACATCAATTTCATAACGAACTTTCTTCTTTATAACGTTTTCTCTCTTTCAAATTGGCTCGCCGTGCTGAAATAATACGAATTACCTCTATGCCATCTTTATCGTCATGGACAGTATGCGCTACGAATAGTAATAAAAACATCCACAAGCACTAAAGCTTGCCAACCATACTCTCCATTTTCAATACAGTCTTGTTTAGCCATGGAGAATGGATCAGAAAAAACATATGCAGCTATTTCAAAACTTTACACGGTGCTTTCTAAGATTACTTTTTGATTTAGCTTCACCCCATTTAAATCTTATTTTTATACTTTATATTCATACATTTATAAGGGTATTATATACATAAAATTTTTTAAATGAACACTGAATTATCCATGTTTTCGTACAATTAATATAATTTAATACTTTAAAAATGAGTGATTAATTAACTAAAAATATTAAAAAAATAATAAATTATTCTAAGGCGTTATGCATATAATATGCAAATCAAATAAAACTTACAAGTATGTTGAATAAAATGATATTACTTGGCTATTTAGGGGGTACTCCTGAAGAGAACAAAGTGAATTTTAGTGCCGAAATACTCAATTTTTATATGGCTACCTCTGAGAGCTATACAGATAAAAATACCAATGAAAAGTAGATAAAACAGAATGATATTCCGTGGTGTTTTTTAATCCACATACATTTGGCAAAAATTGTTCTTCAGTACAGAGCTCCCCCTTTTTCCAAATGAATGAGAGGGGAAACTTTTTTAATGGTCAACGCTACAAAGGATGCAATCAGCACTTTCAAGAAACCACCAGCCAAAAAACCTAATGAACTTATTAAAACTGTTAGCAAAGGAATCTGTGTCATATAAGCTACCCATGGCATTCCAAAAGAATAGACTATCCCAATGCCACCCACAGTATTTATCACAAATAATATTATAAAATTTAACCGCTTCCAAAACAACTCTACCATAAAGCCAATCAAAAATGCAGCAAATGGAAAACTAATCAGATAACCACTCGTAACTCCTGAAAAAACACTAATTCCACCACGACCACCAGGCAATAGAGGTAACCCAATCGCAATAAGAACAAGGAAAAGAAGTGATGCTAAAGCTCCCCTTTTCGCTCCAAGTACAGAGCCTGCTAACATCGGAGCCATAGACTGAGCTGTAATAGGGACCCCCAACAAAAAAGGAAGATAAATAGGAGGAAAAAGACTCAAAACAGCGTAAATAGCGGCAAATAAAGCAATATAAACTAAATCTTTTGTGTTCACTGAATTATTCCTTCACTATGGAAAAGCTTTCGTTATTGTTACACAATTAATAAAAAGTATCAGATTTATAAAATTACAATTTAAAAAATGCCGTAGATATAGAGAGAAATACTATAATAACTTATTTTAATAATATTACTTATATAAATCATATTAGATTCTACAATGTTTAATTATGTCATAAATTCATATAGTTAAATTCAATAAAATTATTGTTGTATATCAATATTATATAATAACAGTATAACAAAATAATACATTTATTTTAGCTTATTATGCTTTAAATGAATGAGAGGAACAGATCTTTTAATCGCGAGAGCAACAAAGGATGCAATCAACACTTTTAAACAATCGCCTATCAAAAAACCTGATGAAGCCATTAAAACCTTCAGTACAGAAACTTTGGTCATATACGCTGTCCATGGAACACCAAAAGAATAAACTATCCCAATGCCACCCACAGTATTTATCACAAATAATGTTATAAAATTTAACCGCTTCCATAACAATTCTACCATTAAACCAATAAAAAATGCAGCAAATGGAAAACCTATTAAATAACCACTTGCAATCCCTGAAAAGACACTGATTCCACCACGACCACCAGGCAACAGAGGTAATCCAATCGCAACAAGAACAAGAAAAAGGAGTGATGCTAAAGCACCTCTTTTTGCCCCAAGTATAGACCCTGCTAGCATCGGTCCCATCGATTGAGCCGTAATAGGTACTCCTAGAAGAAAAGGAAGATAAATAGAAGGGAAAAGGCCCAAAATAGCATAAATAGCGGCAAATAAAGCAATATAAACTAAATCTTTTGTATTCATTTGATTATTCTTTTACTATAAAAACCCTGTTTATTATGAGATGCTGTATCAATAGTATCAGCATCATACGAGCGCGCTTCCAATGCTTCAGCCACTTCTGAAGCCATTCTTATGGTCCGTATAATTAAAGGTATCGCAAGGGCAACAATGTTAGTATTAAGTCCCCGTGCTTGCTGTGCTTCATGTACCTCATTAAACTTTTCACTCAAAAGAGGAATAAACCTGATCGCCATAGAGATAACCATACTCACTTTTGATGGATTTATACCAAAACAACGAAAAGGCTGGAGTCCTGCTTCAATTGCATCCACCATATCTGAAACTTTTGTTGTGAATGAAATAACTGATGATAAAGAAAAGAGGATAACAAGACGTAATATGACCTCAACCCCCGTAAGCCAACCGCTAAAAATAGTTTGAAATACAAATAGAAGAACTAAAAGCAATCCCATCGATTTAAATTGCTTTATCACAGTTTTGAAAGGGATCTTGGCGACTCTATAGAATAAGACGACAAATAACAAAAATAAACCAAGAAGCGCTATGGAAGAAACCATCATTATAAAAGTTCCACACGCCATAAGAAATAACAACTTAACTCCAGGACTTAACCTATGAATAAATGTATCGCTTGGAATATATAAACCGATCATGACATTCTTCTTATATACTCCTTGATAGCAACAGACGGTACATCATCAATTGCTATCTCCCCCTTATCAAAAACCAGCACTCTATCAAACTTTTTCAAAAACTCTAAATCATGCGATACAACTATTGCCGTTTGTGGTAATTCTTCTATCACTTGCGTAACGCGATGCTTATTTCGCAAATCAAGTAATGTCGTCGGCTCATCAAAAATAACATAGTCTGGTTTCATTGCAACTACACTGGAAATAGCAACGAGTTGTTTTTGCCCACCACTTAATAAATGGACAGCGTGATTTCTGAAATCTTGAAGTTCATAGCGCTGTAAAATTTCATCTACACGCTCCTTAATTTCATCTTTATTAAGCTTTAAATTTTTGAGACCAAAGGATAAGTCCTCTTCAACTAATGGTAAAACAATCTGATTATCGGGATTCTGAAAAACAAATCCAACTTTACGCTTTACTGCTTTTGCATCGCGCTTGGTATCAAGCCCATCAACGCTTACAAAACCATGAGATGGTAATTGAAGTCCATTAATAAGACGAACAAATGTACTCTTTCCAGAACCATTCGCTCCTATAACAGCAATTCGTCTTTCGGTAAGCTGTACAGTAATATCTCTTAAAACACACAAATCACCAAAAACTTGTGTTACCTCATCAAATTTTATAATCCCCAAGGTTTATTCCAATCAATCCCTTTTATTAGCTCTTCTTTCTCTATCGTTTCAGTTTATAACCTAAAAGTAATAACAAGCACCATAGAGGAATAATAATGACTGCCAAACTCATATCAGGCATCTGTACAGGAATATATGTTTCAAGAAAAGGCACGCTTATTCCTATCATATCAAAAAGTCGAGTCATCAATCCATTTTGCCCAAAACCACTGACAAACATAATGCAAAATAATAAAGCAAGAAAGCAGAGGCAAAGATAGTTGGCATAAGGATATAAACCAAACGCATAAGTAAAGTCGTCCTTTCTGTTCTTATGTGCATTGCGAAATTTCAAATGAACAATAACAATAATAGCCCAAGTAATCACTGCTGCTGCAGTTGCAAGAGCCATGATCCGCATGAAACTATTATCAGGAACAAGAGCATTAACAACGACAATCAACGCCGTACATAATGATGAAAAAAGGATAGCAATATAAGGAACACGAGCAGCACTCAGTTTACTAAAAATATGTGGTGCATTTTTTTGTACAGCTAAACTATAAAGCATACGGCCATTAGAATAAATACCACTATTGTAAACAGAAATAGCAGCCATAATCACCACAAAATTCAAAATATGACCAGCAGCAGGAATTCCTATAGTCTCGAAAATTGTAACAAAAGGACTCCCATTTTTTCCAATCATATTCCAAGGGCTGATTATCATAATAATGCTGATAGAACCAATATAAAAAATTATAATCCTCCACATAACTTGACGGATAGCCGCTGGAATTGTTTTTTGTGGATTAGATGCCTCTCCAGCAGCAATACCAATAAGCTCTGTTCCTCCAAAAGAAAACATTACTACAGAAGTCGCTAAAACAACCCCTACTGCTCCATAAGGAAAAAAACCGCCATGATCCCAAAGATAATGAATATTCGCTTGATTTTCTCCTAGTCCAGTGACAATGAGAAAAATTCCCAAAATAATCATACCAATAACAGCAGCCACTTTGATCAAAGCACAAGCAAATTCAAATTCTCCATAAAAACGAACATCAAACAAGTTAACGAATGTAACAAATAAAAGAACAATGAAAGATGTCTTCCAATGATCAATCAAAATCCAATGATCAAGGTAAAACCCTATCACTGTAAGTTCAGCCATGCTTACAAGAATATAAAGAAACCAATAATTCCAACCTGTTATGAAACCAGCTAATCTCCCCCAATATTTATAAGCAAAAAAACTAAATGCTCCTGACGACGGTTCTTCTACTGACATTTCACCAAGCATTCGCATAATGAAATACATAACAAGCCCGCCGACAAGATAAGATAAAATGACCGATGGACCAGCTAATTGAATCGCCTCGGTTGACCCATAAAAAAGTCCCGTCCCAATAACGCCACCCAAAGCAATCATTTGAATATGGCGATTTTGAAGGCTACGCTTCAATTCCTCGTGCTTTTTTTCAGACATCATGCCTCACTACTTCTGTTGAACCTAATCTCAACTTTTATCGAAAAATTAGGCACCTCTTTCAAAAAACACAAAACAAACGTAAACTTATTTTCTTATCATAATGCAACTCCTTATTTTTTTGTGCATTATACGTATGTCCCGTTGAAGTTTTAAGAAAAAATATGCCCCACCCTTTATTTAAATTAATGTCTTTCATTTTCGTTACCCTAACCATCATAGTATTGGTCATTGATAACGCACACTCTGTAATAACATCACATTGGACAACAACCCCCTTTAATAAAATTTTAATAAACCTTCTGCAAACAGATATCTATCAACTTAATCAATCTCTATGCAAGGTAATGCCTGATTTTCTGTCCTCAATTTGCGTTACTCTCACTTATTTACCAGCATGGTCTATCTTTGGTGCTTTAGCAATAGTATTTTGTATCTTAAGTTACGAAAAACAAAAGCCTTTCCACAAAATATCATATACATATAACGAAGAGTACATTTAATCTTGAAAAAAACTTCTAGAGCTCTCTGTACTACAACACAACCAATGTCGCTTAAAATCCCTCACTCTATTAAAACAACCGAAAACCACTTGATCATCAGAACGGATTAAAACGCTTTATTATAAATATATGCGCTCACCTATGATTTCTATAGATAAAGATAACATCACTTTATTTGTATCAATTTAAAAAATTAGCGAATAAATCTAACTCCCCTCTATACAAAAACTCTGTACAGAAAAAATTTAACATATTGCAGTTCATATATTTTTCTATAGCTGCTTCTTTATACTCTAAAAAAACTTTTCTTAATTTTCGTACTAGAAACTCCATATAAAAAACGTCTTCTAATATCAGCACTCCTTATAAGATTGGAACTTATTAAAATTAATTAAGAATCTTATAAAAATTATTCTACAAGCCTAACAAAATACGTTAAATAAAAACTAATCTGTAAATAATTGCAATTGTGATAAAAAATATTTTGCACCTTCCTCCCATTGTGATATCCACCCTATTACATCTAAAAAAAACAAGAGACTATTACTAGAAAAAATTTTTAAGCACCTTTTTCCTTATTGAGAAGATGTTAAGATAACAGCTTCAGTAACACTCTGTTCTTTAAAGTCTGAAAATCTTCTCGCTAAAATATCAACTTTTTTAGATATCTCATCCAAACTTTTCCATTGATTAGTTACCTCTTGAGAAAGTTCCTCAATGAATTTTTCTTGGTAAGCTAGCTTCATTTCTAGTTCTATCAGCCGATCTTTATCCGACATGATTCTTACTCCATCTTAAATAAAAAACGTGATTAATTTTATTAACCCTCCCCCTTTTCTTCCCATAAAAATGAGAAGTAACTTTTCAAATAATTCTACTCATCTTATTTTCACATTATAAAGGATTTATGATGATCTTTATTTTCCCAATCGCTTATGCAATAAATTTCTTTCTTAAGAATCAGAAAATGTTTTTATCTTTACTAAGTTATCTTGACACCATTTTTCATCCTAAGATCTACATTCCCAGCTTCTTAATTTAAGTGTTACCGTAAATTAGAAAGCATTTTATAGCATTAAGGTCAAAGAATACTTTTCCTGACTTTTACATACTCCTCCTTCAAATTATTATCATATTTATAAATTATTGGAAAAATGCATTCTTGCTTTTATACGTACTTTTAGCTATTACCCTCAAATTAGTTTTGTCTCATTGACTTACAAACCTATGCCGCATTAGCTCAGTTGGTAGAGCACATCATTCGTAATGATGGGGTCGCTGGTTCGAATCCGGCATGCGGCACCATTTTGTATCTTGCGCATACTGGAACATATAGATTTTTTCTTTAATACTTACTTTTTTGTTGAATCATAAAAATATGTCCCAATCTTACCTCTATGCATTTTTATATGCTTTGCTTCTTGTTGCTAAAGCCTAAACTGCCTGCATATCCCACTGTTTTTATATTTAATATATATTTTTAGATTTATTCGTAACTTGTTAGAAAAGTTTCTATATTTTGATAGAAATATCTTCTATCAGTTCACTTTTTTCAACAGATTCTGAAAAGATTCTCAAAAAGCCTGCAAAATTAAAGACTATTTAATACGTATTGTTTCTTTTTTAGAAATCAAAATTAGTGATGCCCCATTCCTTACCAGCAATTGTGTTATTTGCAGAGTAATCTGTATAAGATGGTGCAACCTCTTTTATGAAGTTAACTAAAGTTTTTTGAATTTCTAGCATATTGTTTAAAGACAAAAACTCCCTTTTATTTATGAAAGCAGCTTAGATATCGGCTGATAATCCTTCCGCTTATAAAAATCCTTTCTTTAATAACCTTCAAAACCACAATTAAAGTGGTGAAGATAAAACAAGATTTTTAGACGATCATAACGCACAATAAAATCGGACCAGTTTAAATGTTCAATGCTAACACCTGCTAAACAGAGAAAAATAAGTTTTAGCACGCCTTCAAATCGGAAGGGCTTAAGCCCCCGCGCGCTACGATGAGTTTCAACTCTCATCGTACGATTTACCTTCTCTCTAAAACTTAATCGTTGTAAATATAAAAATCTTGAAGCTCGTTCTAAATCCGTGAGAGTTTCTGGATCTTGCTGTATTAAACGTTGAAACTCCTCACGGCTGCTCATCTGAACTGCTAATATTTTTCATAAAAGGACGATAGTGGCGTTGTAATGTCCCTAAAAAGTTTACGACATCACCTGAAAGATTATTGCTAATTTCAGGGGATAGAATCAATTTCAGCTCAAAGAAAATCACACCTATGCCAACAAAGGGGGGCGTTCTATATGCTATGAAAAATGTTCTCAATAATTTTGATAATTTTTTCGGTCAAATTTCTTTTGTCACCAATATCAGCAGCAACTGTGTGGAATTAACAGGATTATAATTTTTTATCCTAAAATGTATCCATCATTTTTTTACATTCTTTCATCTATCTTAGCCTTCTTTTCACAGCTTCAAGTGATAAAAAGTAACTGCAATGTTAAGTTATCTTGTATCGAACAAATTGTTCGCAAACTATCCCTATTGACTAGATGATAATCTATCCTCTATTTAAAGAGAGAAAAACTTTTCTTTTTTATTCAGTATTAAAGTAAATATTATCCAATTACTTATGAGTAGTAATTTGATCAAATGGAAACTGTAACTCTTTCTACTCTGAGTAATCTTGTACCCGTTTATATAGGTTTAGGAAAGCGCGCTGTTATGAATATTCATAAAAATGCTTCAAAAATTGATATCAGCAAAACTTCTGTTTAAAAAAGGAAAAAATGTTCCCTTACTTGCTACTGAATAAACTGTTCAGATTTGTCTTGATGTTGCTGAAGAGCTTCAAAAAATATGAAGTTATCCCAACGCTTACAAGTGTGCCAACAATTCAACTTTGAGATAATATATCTGTGCTAGAGTTATGCCAATCTCACTAATCTGTTGTTGTCTGTAAAGAGAATAATATCAGTGGAGAAGCTTAGACATGAAATCAATCGAGAAAGCATAAATAGTGTTAGTAATGACATACTATACAAAAAATATTCAACTGCTTCCTAATATGCTCGCCAGTTCAAAAACATCATAACTCATTGAGGATGCAAGAAAATAAGAAATAACCGCACATTAATTCACGCAGACTTGCTCTCAGTAAACGAGATTTTTTAAAGATCGTATGGGTGTTTTTTTTCATTGCTTTAAAATATACTCCATAAAAACAATATCATATCCATATAATATATTATCCAATAAACTTAATATAAATAATATACGGATTATAGAAATATTATTTATTAGATCCATTTTTTATTATAATTATAGCTTACAATAAATACATATTGACATTTTTAATAATTTTATTTATATAATAATTAATATTATTCTATATTAAAATAAAACTAAATGAAGTTTACGTTTTATGTTAATGTGGAAAATAAGTAATTAACATATTATATTTTAATGTTTTTATATATATGAGGGAAAAATGCTCACAGCATTATTTATATCTATTTTTTCTATATCAACAGTTGTTTTACCTTTAATATCAGCGCTTGTTCCTTTTTATCCATAGAATGAGCTTTTAATAAATTAAGTAAAAGATGTATGCAATGTTATTAGTGTTTTTTTTGTGTTTATTATTATTAAGATTTTTGCGTTAATATTATTGTAGTTACTGAGTATTTTCTGTGATTTTATAGAGGAGCGTTTTGATCTTTTCTATTTAACTTTAACTGTCAATATATTTGTAAAGTATATAATTATGCTCCTCTATAAAAAGACTTTCTTTTTCTGAAAGCAGTATAACATATTGCTTTCATTGCTTAAAAATATCTATATTTACTAAACTCTTGCGTGTAATATCTTTGATTATCTGAGTACCGGTCAGTGTCATAGCTACCCGCATTTCATTGGCAAAAAGATCAAGGAGATGCATAACACCTTTCTTACCTGCTGCTGCAAGCGCATAAACAAAAGCACGACCAATCATAACAGCATCAGCACCTTGTGCAATCATGCGTACAACATCAAGACCAGAACGAACACCTGAGTCCGCTAAAATAGTCAAATGATCCTTTACAGCATCTGCAATTGCAGGCAACGCCCGTGTTGTTGATAATACACCATCAAGCTGACGACCGCCGTGATTAGAAACAACAATACCATCCGCACCAAACTTTACTGCTTCTCGCGCATCTTCTGGATCAAGAATACCTTTCAAAATCATTTTTCCTTTCCAAAAATCGCGAATCCATTGTAGATCATGCCAACCAATTGATGGATCAAAATTTGCACCAAGCCAACCAACGTAATCATCCAATGCAATTTTCTTTTTGAGATAAGTGGAGACATTTCCAAGATCATGAGGGCGCCCCATAACACCAACGTTCCAAGCCCAATATGGATGAGTCAAAGCTTGTAAAAAACGACGTAAGCCAGCATAAGGACCAGACATCCCCGAATGCGCATCACGATAACGTGCACCAGGAACCGGCATATCAACTGTAAAAACCAATGTGCGTACACCAGCTAACCAAGCCCGTTCTAGTGCATCACGCATGAAACCGCGATCTTTGAGAACATAAAGTTGAAACCAAAATGCACCTCCAACCGCCTCTTGCACTTCCGCAATGGGACAAACTGAAACAGAAGATAAAGTAAAAGGAATCCCTTTTGCTACTGCGGCACGCGCTGCTTTTACCTCTCCACGACGTGTATACATGCCCGTTAGCCCAACAGGAGCAAGTACAATTGGTAAATTAAGTCTCTGATCAAAAAGCTTTATTGAAAGATCAACTTCACCAACTTGCCTTAGAATTCTCTGACGCAGTGCAAGTGCTTGAAGATCTGTACAATTACGTCGCATCGTTTCTTCAGCATAAGCCCCACCATCAATATAATGAAAAAGAAAGGGAGGAAGACGACGCTTTGCTGCCTTACGATAATCAAGTGTTGAAGAAATAATCATTGATGGCACCATTGTTCCTAAATGAAAAGAGAAGACATCCTAAAACACATAAAAGCGAATCCGTGTCCCTACCTATTCGATATTCTCCCAAAACACTCTATTGAATAGATAGAAGCAACAGAGACTGCAACTTTCTAAAAAAACTAATTGATAAAAACAACGTCTTTATTTCTCTTATCCAAATTTTAAATCTCATAGTATGAAATATCATTAATAACGTATCTACTCATATATTATTCATGTGCAATTGAAATGTTATACTTTCTTTAAACGAATACCTCTTCGAAAGCGATTGCTCCGCAGATTAATTAGTTATAATTTAAAGTCGTTTCTTCCTCCAAAGGTCCTTACATTATCGGTTATAAGAATATAGGGTGTCATTAAGTATAAACCATAATCTCCCCCAAAAGATGAAAAAATCCTTTATTAATACTGGAAATAAAGCTGTCGCATACATCCAGAAATCTTCTTATATCAATATTCAAAACTGAGACCTGTTACTTATTCATGAAAATTTATAAAAATATACAGTGCCTAATTCAGATAAAGTATAAAATTTTTTTAATGTCCATACTAATAGAAGATTTCCATATTGAATTGAATAATTTTCTAGCAATATTATATATTGAGACTATAAATGAGTTACTAAAAGTAAAACAATGTTTATTAAAAAAATTGTTACTAAACTGTAGTGCGAAAGTTATTTATTGGCTCTTAAGGATAAGTTTTATACGAAATAAAATATACTGATCATTTAAGCTCTAGAAAAATGGAGTCAAGTGCAGCATCCAGTCTCGCATATTTATTTTGAAAAGTGAATACGCTACTGTTATATTGAATTTTAGTAACTTATTGATTTATTATAATAATAAATATGAATAACATATTGAATATAGTAAAATTCTTTCATTTTAGATTTTTCATGATGAAATACTCAAAGCTATTCTTTTGTGCATCATAAACGGAGTTCGTATAGATACAACCTCTTGAAAAAAGAAGTACAAATGCCTCTCATATCCTCTAAAATGTAAGGGATGCGATAACTTTTGAAACTAAAAATAGAAGGAATGGCGCCGGTTTTGCGAAGCACATAATTTTCTTTTATCCAAAATACGCTTTCTGCATACATGTTATCAAAACTCCTAGTTTCCAACTCATTTAAAATGCTTGGACAACTTTAAACCCTGTGCTTGATAATGTGAGCCAACATCATGTCCATAAAGGGTTGATGGTCGATTCAGCATATGCTCATAGACCAAACGGCCAATCATTTGACCATGCTCTAAGATAAAAGGAACTTCATGACTCCGCACTTCTAAAACCGCTCTTGCTCCTTTTCCACCCGCCTCCTTATGCCCAAATCCTGGATCAAAAAAGCCTGCATAATGCACCCTAAACTCACCAACTAAAGGATCAAAGGGTGTCATTTCTGCGGCATAAAGCGGAGGCACATGAACAGACTCTCGTGAAACTAAAATGTAAAATTCGTCAGGATCAAGAACTAACTCCCTTTGACCACGATCAAAAAGAGGTTCCCAAAAATCTAAAACGTGGGCAACAGCACGTTTATCAATATCAATAACACTTGTATGATGTTTACCACGATAACCTATAAGCCCGTTTTCATCTCCCTTTAAATTAATGGAAAGACCAATACCACCAGCGCTAATATTAGGAAGATCCTCCGATATCAGTGTTTCTTGCCTTTGCAAAGTGTGCAACTCTATTTCATTTAAATAGCTTTGCCCTTTTCTAAACCGAAGCTGTGATAAATGTGAGCCTGTATGCACCAAAATTGGAAATGTGCGTGGACTAATTTCCAAATAAAGTGGACCATGATAACCAGCACAAATTTTATCAAACTCCTGAGCATTATCCGTAATGACGCGTGTAAAAATATCTAATCGGCCTGTAGAACTTTTGGGATTGGCAACAGCAGATAAAAATTCTGGTAAAGCTAAACTTTCCAAAAGAGAAACAATATAAACACACCCCGTTTCCAAAACGGCTCCGTCTCGTAAATCAAACTCATGCAACTTTAACCGTTCAAGCTTATCCAAAACTTTTGTATCAGGGCCTGGCATAAAAGAAGCACGTATACGATAAGCTTTCTCCCCTAAACGAAGATCAAGACTTGCTGGTTGTATTTGAGATCTATCAAATGGATACTGAGCCTTGAGAACGTTATTCTCAATCAAAGCTTGTATATCACTATCTGCTAAAATACCGCTTATACGCGCCATATATATTGCCTTCCCTTTTTACATTGTTTCTTTTTTGACCTAGATGATAAATTGGTGCAAGCTATTTTAAGGTGATAAAAACTATTTTTTCTGTTTTTTCCAACTAAGTTGTTATCATAAAATAAAATACTTCGAATGATGAAGAGCTCTTTAAAAATAAAATAGGAGGTATTGTAAAAATAATACCTTCCATGCTCTCTTATTCTTGAATGTCGCACAAATGATGTTATCATAATTATTCTATAGAACCCTTAAGATTCCTATTAGAATTTATTATGATTATACGCCATCTTAGCGAAAATATTATTAACCAAATCGCCGCTGGTGAAGTTATTGAACGACCAGCAAATGTTGTCAAAGAACTTGTTGAAAACGCTATTGATGCTGGTGCAACACGCATCGAAATTATTACAGCAAATGGTGGAAAAAATTTTATAAAGGTGAGTGATAATGGTCATGGAATTCCTGCAGATCAATTAACTTTAGCAGTTTCTCGCCATTGTACCTCAAAGATTACCGATGACGTACACAATATTTGCTTCCTTGGGTTTAGAGGAGAAGCCCTCCCCTCTATTGGTTCTGTTGCTAAACTTAAACTCATTTCACGAACAAAAGATGCTGAGAGCGCTGCTGAAATTTCCGTTACTGCAGGAAAAATTGTAGGACCAAAACCAGCTGCTGCAAATCTTGGAACAATTGTTGAAGTTCGTGATCTTTTCTTTGTCACGCCGGCACGATTAAAATTTATGAAAACTGATCGGGCTGAAACAAATGCTATTAGCGATATGATTAAGCGAATTGCTATCGCATTTCCACATATCCGCTTTTCTCTTTCGGGACTAGACAGAACATCTATGGAACTGTCTGCTACAGAAAATAATATTCAAGGACAATTACAACGTATTACGCAAATTATGGGAAAAGAATTCGCCCCTAATAGCATCGCACTGAATGCTGAACGCGAAGCAGTGCGCTTAACGGGTTTTGCCTGTTTGCCATCTTTCAACCGAAATAACAGCCTTCATCAATTTGCTTATGTTAATGGGCGTCCCGTGCGTGATAAGTTTCTATGGAGCGCTATTCGAGGTGCTTATGCTGATGTCATGACACGAGATCGTTATCCTGTCGCTATTCTTTTTATTGATCTCCCACCTGCTGAGGTAGATGTTAATGTACATCCAGCCAAAGCTGATGTACGATTCCGTGATCCAGGATTAATTCGTGGTCTGATCGTTGGAGCTATTCGTGAAGCATTGCAGCAATCTGGTATTCGTCCTTCTTCAACCCGTTCTGAAGCAACGCTAGCTGCATTTCAAATACAAAAACCATTGGCACAACAACCGTTAGGCAATTTTAAGAACACGTACCAATCCTCTTCTTATAGCCCACAGCCTCATCATTTTTCCGCCGCTTCAATGGTTCACAAACCATTGGATATTACCAGCTCTTTTGGTTTAAAAGAAGATGCTACTCCTATTATGGAGGGCTTAGATATACCAAGTGGAGATGCGTACATTCCAAACACTACATCTTCATCAGAAGAGTTATCTTATCCATTAGGAGCGGCCAGAGCACAAATCCATAAAAACTATATTATCGCCCAAACACAAGATAGTTTGATCATTGTCGATCAGCATGCAGCTCACGAACGATTGGTTTATGAAGCACTCAAAAATGCACTTTATTCCAAACCGCTTCCTTCACAGTTATTACTTATTCCTGAAATTGTAGAACTCTCTGAAGAGGATGCAACATGCCTTTTAACGCATAAAGATGCTTTGCAAAAATTTGGATTAGGAATAGAGCCATTTGGACCAGGAGCAATCGTTGTGCGTGAAACACCTTCCATGTTAGGAGAGATCAACGTCCAAGCCCTTATTAAAGATCTCGCAGATGAGGCCGCTGAGTATGATACAACAAACAATTTAAAAGCAATGCTTGATTATGTTGCCGCAACGATGGCTTGTCACGGTTCAATAAGGTCAGGGCGCCTTTTACACCCCGAAGAAATGAATACACTGTTACGACAAATGGAGGCAATACCCAATACAAGTACGTGTAATCATGGACGCCCTACTTATATTGAACTCAAATTGGCAGATATAGAACGGCTTTTTGGTAGAAAATAAAATCTTAAGCATTTTATCAAGAAAAATATTTTTAAATTAACTCTCGACTTTATAATATATCTTATGGCACTTTTCTTGAATCTCTTGTATCAGTAAAAAGGAATTATAATGTTTTCCGATAGTGAACGCGAAGCAAAAATTCATTATTCTAATAATGGATATGACATTATAGAGTATGGTACCTATACCATTTGTGCTGTTAGCGGACAAAAAATCCCTATAGATGATTTAAAATATTGGAATCATCACCGCCAAGAAGCATATGCTAGTTGTGAAATCTCCTATCAGCGCGAACTTGAGTGCAACCCATATCTCAAGCAATTGTTAAAAACAAAAGAAAAATAGACCCTTAAAAGCTATAAATTTAGCCTTTGCCTTTTAGACAAGAAAATTCAAGGGAACGTTTTCTGAAGCGGGTCATTACCTCCTCAAGGACCATACGACAGAAATCTTTTTGAACAAAAGCGACATTCACATCAAAGACAATAAGGTTTTTCAAATCTTTTTGAGTGTGAAGTGTCCGTATACGGATATAATCTTTAGCTGTTGTTGCTAGCCATAAATTGTGCATCTTAGCCTTTTGTATAAGGCTTTTTAAATTTTTATCTGTGAAAAAATAGTGGTCTGGATATGTGTAAGTTTGTACCACATGACCAGACAATTCTTTAATAGATTTAAAAAATTTATCTGGATTGCCAATACCGGCAAATGCCAAAAATGATTTTCCTGAAACCTCATCAGAGGCACTTGCCTTAAGATGAGCACGATATAAAGGCTTTCCAGTACGCGAAACAAGAAAAGCAATATTATCGGATGCATCGGAGTGACCAATCAATAAAACACTATCCATAAAAGAAAACTGCGTTTTTAATGGTACGCGCAAAGGTCCTGCTGGAAAGACAGCTCCATTACCAAAACCGCGCATCGCATCAACAACGAGTAACGCATAATCCATATAAAGACGGCGACTTTGAAATCCGTCATCCATTAAAATAAGATTACATCCCTCTTTTTTCAGCCGTTGCGCTGCTGCATAACGATTAGGTGATACAGCTACAAAAGCATGCCGTGCAAGTAAAAGTGCCTCATCTCCAACATTATGTGCAGTATCATATTTCTCATTTACAAGATGTACCCCTTTAACTGATCCACCATAACCACGTAATACAATACCAGGTACGAAACCAAGTTCTTTAGCCACTTTGGTAAAAGCAATAACAACCGGCGTTTTACCCGCTCCACCACATGTAAAATTTCCAATACACAAAACTGGCAGATCAATCACAGGAGGCTGTCTTGTCATAAAACGGCTTGAAAAATAACCATACCCCCATGAAACTGGAGCTAATACAAAACGCAAAAAGCTTTTATTTTTCCACCAAAAATGGGGGGCGCTAATATGCATATCTACCCTGACGCTGACGTAAACCTGTTTGTATTACAAGGGGTTGCAAAAATGGATCTAAAATCTTTAATGTGCGCTCAAGTGCACCTGCCATACCTGTCGCTACTTCATGAGCCTTATCAACCATTTCTTGTCGCAATGTTTCATTTGTTAAAAGCTTATACACCTGAATAGCAAGCTGTTTTGTATCTTGAACCATATATGCCGCATCATGCGTTAAAAATTGTTCAAACATCTCTTGAAAATTTGAAACATGAGGTCCTGTCAAAATAGCGGAACCAAGCAAAGCCAATTCCAATGGATTGTGTCCACCTTTTCCACATAACGATTTACCAACGAAAGAAACTTTCGATAAGCGAAGAAAAAGTCCCATTTCTCCAATTGTATCTCCCCACAAAATATCGGTATTCATGTTTGGAACAGCATCTCTACTCCTACGAATAAAACGCAACCCCTTATTGTCACATTTTTTGATAAGATCTTCTGAACGTTCAGGATGACGAGGCACAATAATTGTTAATAAATCTGGCAAATAATTTTTAACAATCTTATGGACCTCAAAAGCAATCTCCTCTTCTCCTTCATGTGTTGAAACAGCTGCCCAAACTGGGCGATTGCCGATAGCATTACGATAACGTGCAAGTAATGCTTGATTTTCAACCAGAAAAACATCCGCCTTGAGATTACCAGAAAACGTAACAGATTTTACGCCAAGTGTATGGTAATAAGCTACATCTCTTTCGTTTTGACCAATCGCCAAATCAATATCCTTAAAAATATGTTTGGCAAGAACGCGTCGTTTTTGCCAAGCTTTAAAAGAACGTTCAGACATATGGGCATTAACCAAAATCTGCGGAATACGCATTTTTGCAAGTTCTTTAATACGAAGAGGCCAGATTTCTGATTCACAAATCAGGACGAGATCAGGCTTCCAATGACTAATAAAACGACGCACTGCAAAATCTAAATCCAAAGGAGCATATTGATGAATCAACCTATTACCAAAATGTTTTTTCACAAGAGTAGAAGATGTCACAGTCCCAGTTGTCATTAACACATTGATTTTCAATGATAAAATATAATTTATAAGTGGAACAAGTGCAAGTGTTTCTCCAACACTTGCTGCATGCAACCAAACTAACGAACCTTGGGGGCGTACATGAGAACTTTTACCTAAACGCTCTTTTTTGCGACACCACTCTTCTTTTCCACGAATAGCACGAAAGAACAAATAAAAAGGAATAACAGGACATAAGCAAAAACCAATCATCCGATAGCTTAAAAGAGCCGTATGTGCCTTTAATTCTGCCATTTAAAATCACCTCATCCAGCTATTTTAAGATATCTATATGCTTATTTTGTTAAAAAATTCATCAACACTATTGGTTGCATCCATATTTTTTTAATATCATCCATATCTTGATATAAAAACGCTTCACCACTAAGAAAATTCAATACATAAAGGACAAAAAATGCAATTTATTGCCATATTTTTTTTAAAATTTTCCCATAGGAATAATATATACACATTATTTAAATCTCTTTTAATGAAATTTTGTCACTTATATCGATTTTATCACTTCATTCTGCACCCTATAAAAATCTTACTTTAAAAATAACAAAACTATTTTTCAGTCGATTATAATTTTGAAAATATAAATGATAAATATCATACAACCTATGACATAAATTGTATCAATTTTTTTAAGCTCACTGAACAAATACTTCTTATGATTTTAGTGAGACTTTGAATTATGTACGTTGATATTTTAGTGAAAAAACTTATTTTTACGTATATTAGGTATTGTCAATTTTTCAAAAAATAATCCATATAGACATTACAATCTATATAAATACAACATAAAATATGTTTAAAAGGAATTTCAATCTCTATGATTTCATTTCAATAAAATGAATATGTAAAACTAATCTTAAAAAAACTTTTGAACGGTATAGAGCTTTCATTTTAAATTGTGATATAATTTCTTAAAGGTAATCCAGAAAAACCTAATCTTGTTTAAGAGAGAATTGCTTAAAAGCCTTAAAGCAATTTAAATAAGAATTTTCAAAATTTTAAATCCTCTCTTTTGAGGAGATAGCATGATATATTATTCCTTTTAAGATTGTATATAATCAGCACAAAATAACTAATTTATAGATTGTAGCTTTAAACGAATACTCAAGAAACTCTTATGAGGTAAGTTGGCTTCATAAACCTATTCAGTTTCTCTAAGTTTTTAATTTTGGTAAGTTTCTAACGACTTTCATGGTTTCTAAGCTTACAGTAATACCCCATTGAAAAAATTCCAATGGATAAGTAGGGAGTGCTAATAATCTCAACAGAGTAGTCATTGGTATCATTAATAATGCTACTTTTTTATTAATCTTAACGCATTAGTGTCTCATACCCCATTCAAAGGCAAAGTGACTATTCACAATATAATCATAAATTTCGAGTAATCGCTGTCATGATAATATTGCTGTTGTAAATAGGTTGATAGAACTGTCTTGCATTTTTATTAAACGTAAAAATGGTGGTGCAACAATGGATTTTATACCTTGCACGGACACCATTATGAAATGTGCTTGGGTGCCTTGAGAAATGTTTCCTTAAGAAAACATATGAATTTTTAACAGCAAGCATATTGTTTTTTACGGCATTCTATTTTACCCGAAGAACGTACCTATGGAAAGAACGATTAAACAAAAGCGTGAAGCAATCTACAGGCTATAATGACCAAATATTCAAGCTTTACTCTGCATCGCCTAACTCAGCATCAAGAAACGAATGCAAGTCTACAATGTAATAACGTTGTAATGCATTATCTACACTGCTTTGTGCTTTTGCCTGCCATGCTTCTTTAGCCGATTGATAATCTGAGAAAATACCAACCACATCTAAATCATCAGGATTCTTAAATTGATTACTGTTAAGATTTTTTAATTCCCCACCAAATACAAGATGTAAATATTGTTTTTTTGCGTTGGCTTCAGTCATATGTGCCTCTATATTATTTAGATTATTTTAGCGTGCTTTTACGTGATTAAACTAACTTTGTTTGACGAACAACATCTATCATATCTTGACAGCAATTATTTTTACCAGCAATTAAAAGTCCGTATTGGTAAGGTTCAATTCCATAAGATAGTAAAGGGGCATCAAGCGATAAAAAACACCCTCCACACTCCTGCAAAATAAGATCAGCAGCGGCAATATCCCATTCATGACAATTCGGACGAACTAATACGATATCAATTTCATCTTGAGCAACAAGAACAATACGGTAAGCAAGAGAAGGAAGATAATGGTAAAGATTGACTCGATTGAGAAAATCATCTGGTAATTTTTCTGCGAGCGATTTATCAAGCGAAATTTTATATTTTCGATGAACCTGAAAGGCTAAACGAGGAAGTTTTATCCCATTTAATGTTGCCCCTCCACCCGTGACAGCTGTATAAACATCTCCTTGAGCCGGACATTGTAGAACGCCCACAATAGGACGCCCATTCTCAATAATGGCAACCGAAATACACCAATAAGGACTGCCAGAAAGAAAACCTCGTGTTCCATCAATAGGATCAACAACAAAAGAGCGTTCATAATCTTGTTGTTCTCGACTATCTTTTGTTTCTTCTGAAATCCATCCATAATTTGGACGTGCTCCAAGAAGCTTCTCTTTCAAAAAATGATCAACAGCAAAATCTGCTTCACTGACTGGAGAATTACCCTCTTTAATCCAAACATCCAACGTACACCCAAAATACCGCATTGCTAAATCTCCTGCCTCTCGACAAACGTCACGCAAAAGATTTAAATCAGAAGAATGATGCGTGTTATTTTCCTGCAAGTGTCATCCCTTCAATTAACAATGTTGGAGCTGCTGTACCATAACGCCGATCAATATCATTGGCAGGTGTTAAATGTGCTAACATATGAAGCAAATCAGAACCTAGCGTTACTTCACTCACCGGATAAGCAATTTCACCATTTTCAATCCAAAAACCGGAAGCCCCACGACTATACTGACCAGTAATAAAATCAATACCATGACCGAATAATTCGGTCACATAAAATCCATTTCGCAAATCTTTTATCATATCGCAAGGCGATACTAAACCCGGTTCAATAGCAAAATTTGTACTTGTCGGCTGCACTAATGATGCCGAACGCACACCGTGTCCATTTGTTTTAAGTCCCAATTCACGTGCTGTGGATGATGAAAGAAGCCAATTTTTTAAAATACCATTTTCAATAATATTGAGGGTTTTACCCTCTACCCCTTCTCCATCAAAAGGATGAGAAGCATTTCCACGTAATCGTAAAGGTTGATCGGTTACATTAACAGTAGGCTTCATCACTTCCTTGCCTAGGAAATTCTGTAAAAGACTCGTTTTACGAGCCACAGAGGCTCCATTGACCATAGATGCGATATGCCCTGCAATTCCCCGAGCCGTACGCGGATTAAAAATAACATCAACGCCCCCAGTTGCCGCACGAACTGCACCCAAACGTCGGACAGCACCAAAACCTGCATTCTTTCCAACAGTTTCTGCTGCCTCTAAATCAGAAAAATGTAAGGCTGTTGTATAATCATAATCCCGCTCCATCTGTGTTCCTTCACCTGCAAGAGCACTACAAGAACGTGAAAAACAACTGGAGCGATAGGCTCCACAAAAACCATCGCTGGTCACAAGAATAAACCCACTACGGCCATAAGCTGTTGCAGCGCCACCAGAATTGCTTACACCTTTAACATCAAGAGCTGCTGCCTCCGTTTTTAAAGCATCTTCTGTTAAAAAATGACTGCTTGGCACAAAATCATCAAAAAGATCAAGATCTTTAGGATTCTTAACCAAACATTCTTTATCTGCCAAACCTTCAAATAAACTATCGGGAGAAGCTTTAGCCATCGCAACAGCACGTTCCGCAAGTTCTTGCGGATAAGATCCTAAATTAGCAGAAACACTTGCTACTTTTTTTCCAACAAAAACCCTTAGAGTAAAATCATTGCTCTCTGCTGCTTCTGTCGATTCGACTTTCCCAAAACGAACTGATACGCTGGTAGAATGAGCATGAACAATAGCAGCATCAGCAGCATCTGCTCCAGAACGCCTTGCTGCTTCAACCAGCGAAACTGCTTTCTCAATCTGGTTTTTGTCAGTCATCATAGACTCCCTAAAATATTTTATTATTTACATTGATAAGCATTCTGACAAATTGATATAAATCAGAATATAACTCTTGTGTGTTTATTCATATGCACATTTCATGCATTCTCTTTCTTTTAATGCATTAAATCATTTCCCTTTTAGCTTCTTTATGAAAAGACGTAATATGCCGTATATGCCGTAAAATCTCTTTAGTTTCAAGATTTCTCATGGGCCCTCATCATTTTAGATAGCCCAATCTGTACTGACAATCAAATCAACCGAAAATTTGGCAATAAACAAAGGACCTAGCAATAACATTTGAATTTAAGCCAAAATCCTCAAAAATTCGAAAAGCATAAAATGACTTAAGTCACAAGCCTTATGTCCTCTGGATAGTCAAATAACTTCCTTCATTCCTATAGCACTCTTTAATTTCCAAGCAAGAATCAAGAAAATGCCTTATATTTGTATATACTTCTTTGCTTCTATAAACTCTCTCATAATAAAATGGCAATCTTGTAAACAAAAAAACATAAATGGAATAAAAAAATTTCCTTTCATTATGGCTTCAACAAAATGAGCAGTCATAAACTTCTTTACTCTCATAGAGGCAATATCATAAAGAACTCATTTTTTGTATTTATCAGAAATAAGTCATAATCATAACATTCTCTTTCGTTTCTAATGCGTCTAATCGAGAGCATCTCATTTTTTTATGTGTCATCCCTAATCGGTTATTTTGTTATTAAACAGGCATAATTTGACTGACTTTTTTTCCTGAAACAAAAATTCTAAGATACAGGATAGATTTTGATTTAAGAACTATACTCTTTCCTCTTTCCCTTCCATTAAAAAATAAAGAAGCGTAATATTGTCATAAAACGATAATCAATAAAACTTTTATATGAAACTCAACGTTGTATTTATCGTTCAATTCAATCTGTAATAAGCATATTCTTCCAATTAATTTTGACAAGTTTATCGCTCATCATTGTTTTAACAGATACAAAAATATTTGCAGAAACTAGGATATCTGTACGCATTTAAAAAAATCGCTTTTTTAAACATTTAAACCCAATATATACAATGATACGAAATTAATTTTACGGAAATTAAGAGTGTGCTTATTTATCCTCTAGAGCCTTTTAAAGCTATACTCTTTAGAAAGTCATCATCTTTTAATCAAAAAAACACTTTGATTTATAATCATAATTGATCGTTTTGTAATTTGCATAGAAGAATCAAATATCATTAAATTTTCTCCATTTTAAACTTATTAATGTTTAAGAAATCACAACTATTCGCTCTCACATCATGAATAGAAGTAATGTTGATAAAAACTATTTAAGAAGAAGTCAAAATGCCTTTTATCAAAGCTCTCAAATCAAAAACTATCTCAATACTAGAAACTGGCAAATATCATGACAATATTGACCTACAGATTCACAAGAGCAGAAATAAGCTTCTACAACGTTCTTTATTTTCAGTAAAAATACGCACCTTATAAGCTTTTATATATTGAATAAAATTCAATGACTTTTATAAGATCTTTGGTGTAAAATTAATTTTCTCAGATGATTTGACTCGATTTCAACGACTAACTAAAAAACAGATCATAGCTCATCGATTTGCTATATACTCATAACTAATTGCATTCTAACAAGGCTAAGATTTCTGAACCTTTATAAAGGTATTAACTTCTTTATAAATGCACACCCTTACGAGGTGATTTGGTTTTCAGTAAGAGCACGTCTGCTCATTTCAATCATTGCATCACGAAGGTGTAACTTAATTTTTGACCCAATAATCATTCCAAAGAAAGGAGAAAGTAAACCAGACATGGTTACAGTATGGCGAATTGTATTATTTGAAGCATCAGATTTTTTTGAACAAATATATTCATGATCAAAACTCATGTGAGTAAGAGGAAGTTTAGCATAATCAGAAAAACAGACATTTTTTATAACTTTATCAAGTGTAAAAGTTACTGTAGGTCCCTTTTTAGGTTTCATACGTCCTATAGCGCCTTCTTTGAAAGGACCAGAAAGTTCTACCCACTCAAGCTCACTATCCCAGCAAGGCCATGATGCCACATCTTCCCACATAGCCCAAATTTGCTCAGCACTCGCTTCTGTGTTAATTTCTTCGCGATATATCCATTTAAACATGATAATTTCCCCTGTTTTAGAAATGTTTTATTGCTTAAGAATAATATAAACATTATTCTTAAAACTGTAATAACAACAACAAACTTAATACTTTTAGATTTACTTAATATGTAATGATTAACTCACTAAGCGATATTAAAAAATAAACACAAAAATATTCATGATAAATGAACAATATTGTCTACCTTAAATAAAAAATATCTGTTTTAAGTTCATACAATAACAAAGATAAAAGTTACGCACTATTTAGGATATAAATGCAGACTGCATAGTTGAAAGCCTTCAGCTTCTAATGAGATGTTGATGATTAATGTGCAACCGAAAGAAATGAGACAAAAAGGTATCATAACTGTTGTCGTGAAATATATATCCTATTGGAAAAAAACATTCATCGGTAGTAAAGCTAATAATACACTACAGCTTTGACAATGTGTTACACTTTTAATGTAGCTAAGATTAACAAATCAGCACATAACTTACAAAAATTAGCAGCAATACATACTGCTAATTTAGGTCCAATAGCATTACACCTCAAAGCAATTTTTGGCTAGACAGAAGAAGAGATGACCTCTCTATATGAAAGGACGTATATTATAAAGGACTCGCTCTTGGGGCTATAAAAAACTTCAAAAAAATGAAAGATTGAGACAAAAAACATAATGAAATAAAAATTCATCAATTCCTTTAACATTAGAATCTTTTATTTACTTTCTGCTTAACCTTTTAAAACCATATAAAATGAAGAAAACTATGAAGAAGCATTTTTTCACCCTACCGGATAAAAACGAGAACTTTCTCAAGATGTAAGCGATCGTAATTTATAGAGACGTATTGCTGTCTCACCATAAAACCGCTCATCATCTAGATAAAAGACATCAGGTAAATGAATCATTGTATCTTTCTTTTCTTCAAGTATGAAGAGTGTATCAGCTTTTGCCCACCCCCCTCGCAAAGCTTCTACGAAAGCACGTTCACCTAAACAACGGCTATAAGGAGGATCAGCGCAGATAACATCAAATGGAAGCATTGTGCCAATATTGCCAAGTTTGGTCGCATCACGACGTAAAATCCGTCCTATCGACTGTAATTCAAAAGCTTCTATATTTTTTTGAAGCACCCCACGCCCCTCAACCGAGTTTTCAACAAAAACAGCCGCCTTTGCTCCACGTGAAAGTGCTTCAATGCCTAAAGCACCAGTACCAGCAAAAAGATCAAGAATGCGTTTATTGGTCCAAAATTGTTCTTCACGGCTAGAAAGAATATTAAAAAGGCTCTCACGTGTACGATCACTCGTTGGGCGAATCAACTGATTAACAGGCGAAAACAAAACACGCCCAGCAAATTTACCGCCTATGATCCGCACGTGAACCTCCAAATCGCTTCGAAGTTTTTGCACCATCCCTATGTGGTTTAGATTTTTTCATAGCACCACCAAACGATTTTTCCTTTTTCTCAAAAAAATGCTCATCATGACCACCTTTTATCATTTTCTCTTTATCTTTTAAAAAGCGATCTTTCTTACCAAAGGGATGCGTCTCATCATGAGATGTTTTGTCATGTTTTTGAACAAAACCTCCCCTCTTCTCTTTGTGTGCCGGACTTTCTTTTAGTTTTTCCTTGCCTCGATGAAAGGATTTTCTACCATCCAAATTGCTCTTATGATCATGCGATTTCTCCTCACTATAGGAAGGCTTTCTACGTGCACTCTGCGGACGTGCACCAGGAGCCATCCAAACATTAGCACGGCGAGAACGCGGTAGAAAACGCTCTGCTTTTCCTTCTTCACTTTTCTCCTTCTTTACATTCTCATGAGACTTTGTACTGAATTGCGCGCGACTATGTTCAACAGAACCATCTCTTGGTCGGCGCCGTATCACCCTTTCACTTGAGAAAACCCAATCATCATTTGCAACAGAACGATCTTTCTGGCATTGCTTTTCTGCAACAACTGCAGAATTTGAAAAGGGTTTCAGAATAGGAGCATCAAAATCTGCATTGGCTTGCATAATCAAACGCTCACCCAACTGATCTCGTAACATTCGCCCTTTTAACTCTTGCACGGCTCCTTCTTCTAAATCAGAGAGATGAAATGGACCATAGGATACACGGATTAATCGATTAACTGATAATCCCAATGCCCCTAAAACATTCTTTATTTCACGATTTTTTCCTTCACGCAACGCAACAGAAAGCCATATATTCGACCCTTGTTCACGTTCAATTGATGCTTCAATCGAACCATAAAAAATACCATTAATCGCAATACCATTTTTAAGGTTATCCAGCGCGCTCTGCTTTACTCTTCCATGAGCACGGACGCGATATTTGCGGACCCATCCTGTTACAGGAAGCTCTAATACACGCGCTAAGCCACCATCATTGGTTAAAAGCAAAAGCCCTTCCGTGTTAATGTCAAGCCTTCCAACAGAAAGAACACGCGGCATTCCTTTTGGTAAGTTACTAAATACTGTAGGTCTGCCTTCAGGATCACGGTTCGTGGTAACAAGGCCTGCTGGCTTATGGTAAAGCCATAAACGCGTTCGTTCTATAGGAGGTAAAGGTTTGCCATCAACTTTAATAATATCAGAGCGGCTAACATTAAAAGCAGGCGTTGTCACGATTGTACCATTCACAGAAATACGACCTGCAACAATCATCATTTCTGCATCTCGACGCGAAGCAACACCAGCACGCGCTAACCTTTTAGCAATTCGTTCACTCTCATTATTTTCATTCATTTGCGTTTCAAACCAATCTTTGCCAGTATGTTCAGAAAATTATTCACATGCACCATACCGCTTATCTTAAAAAAGGAAGTAGCATAATCATTTATCATTTTCTATCCTTTAACGACAATAATGTATCTGTTGCCTTGCAAGTTTGTCTTAAATTCTTTAGAAAATAGAGATATTCCTTTCATCATAAAAGCGTAATAGATTATTCATTCCATAGCATTTCTTATCGAGATAACCTTTAGATTTTCTATACCTTCAGTAGAAAGAATATTATGACTTTGACGCCCATGGAAATAGCCCTTTTAGAAGCGCAATGGGCTGCAAAAAAAGATGAAGTTCCCGTAGGCGCTGTCATTACACGTGGAAAAGCTATCATTGCACGTGCTGGTAACTTTATAAAATCTGCATATGACCCTACAGGACACGCAGAAATGCGCGCAATCCGTATGGCTTGCGAAACATTGCAAAGCGAAAGGCTTCCTGATTGCGATCTTTATGTAACACTTGAGCCTTGTGCTATGTGTGCTGCTGCCATTTCATTTGCACGCATACGACGTCTCTATTACGCAACAAATGATCCCAAAGGGGGGGCGATAGAAAATGGTCCACGTTTCTATCAGCAACCAACCTGTCATCACAAACCTGAGATTTATTCTGGTTTTAAAGAAAAAGAAGCTGCTCAATTACTTAAAGATTTTTTTGTACAAAAGCGATACTAAAAAATCTTCTTCTTCCATAACTTTCACTCTTTAAAAACTATCCTATTTCTCAAAAAAAGGCTATTAATTCCTCTGATATATATAGCAAAAGCTATTTCGAAGCATTTTTCTCTCTTTTAATGCTGCATATTTCTTCTATTAGATGATACATTCATTCATAAGAATAATTTATTATTTTGTATATAAAATATAAAGTCCAAAATATCGTAGATATACTCTCATTCCAAATTACATTGAATCAATAAAAACCACTTTTTGCACATCGTAAGCGGATTATCGTCTAGATAAAGAACATTTTAGAAAAGACTAAAAATATCCCTTATGAAGGCTCTCAAATGCAAGAATTGTCGCAACATTGGAGTCTGAAAATAAAATGATGGTATCAGCTTTCTCCTTCCTAAGCATAAAGCTGCTGGAGCACAATAGATTTTACGTTATACTATCCACATGAACGATGTTGTAAAATGAGCTTGAAAAATGTTTCTTGTTAGAAAACGCATAAGGACTCTCTCAATGCTGTTGTCATATGGCTATTTCATGAGAATAATACCCATCTTACAGCAGTATTATAACTGTGCGTAAATGAGAGCTTGGTATCATAAGTAATTGGAAAAATACTTTTTAAATATTTTGTCTTTTCTCTATCGACCAATAGGTGCGGTTTTTGCCGGTTGGCGATAACTTAAAGGTGGTTCAGTGAGATAGCGACGGTATTTTGAACTTCCAACTTGTGCTCTCTGACGACGTAAATATTCCTGTCGTTGCTTCGCATTCAATTGTGAAGGGTTTTCTAAACCAGCACCATTAACTGACGATCCCTTGTGAGGAAAAGAAGTATTTCCTTGATTCTTCTTCGATGCTGCCATTTCATTGACAGATCTATCTTGTTGCGGCACCGGCAAAAATCTGCGCGAACTAGGGCTTGGTATTACAAGTTTTGGATGAGGTTTCATAACAATCTGGCTGCTGTTATTTGTTGGTGTTAATGAAGTAATATTAGCAACATCTTCAAAAAACTGTATCGAAACTGGTTTATTGGTACCATAGGTAGGAGCGGATAAATTACATCCCGTTAAAACAAAGCACATCCCTAAAATTCCTATTGGAAATATTTTTATTTCACGTTTTCTCACTGCCTATTCCATTTCCTAGGTGTATGGCTGATTAATATTCCCGTTATTTATGAGAGAACGGTCCATACACAAATTTCCCCCCCTGCAGATAAAACAACGGAATTTTCTTCGTACCACAAAAAACTATATTCATCAATATGAGAAATTTACTTGCATTTCTTTCCTTTAATCTAAAATTTTAAATCTTGCCAAGAATCTGCAATTCCCGCAAAGCAGCTGCATCACGAGCAGATACATCCGGATAAGCTGGATCACTCCCAACATCTTGTGTATAACGCCATGATCGCGCACATTTTTTTCCTAATGCCTTCTCTGGATATACACCAACACCTTCAACATCACTCAAAGTAAAAGCATCAGAAGGTATTGTATCCTGCGTAATTGTGAGTGCACTGGTAATACAGATCTCCGCCATGTCCACATTTTCTAATGCTTCCCGTAAAACCGGATTGGAAATAAAAACAACAGGAGCGGCTTCTAACGAGGATCCAATACGCTTATCAACGCGTTCAAGCTCTAAAGCACCTGTAACAACTTTACGGACCTGCCGAATTTTTTTCCAACGTTCAGCTAAAGATTGATTTTGCCATTCTTCTGGTACAGAGCGAAATTGTTCTAAATGCACCGATTGGCTTTCTGGGTAACGCTCTAACCAAGCTTCCTCCATAGTAAAAGGCAACATTGGAGCAAGCCATGTTACCATACGCTCAAAAATCTCACGAACAACCTGCAAGGAGGCCTTGCGTTTTTTTGATGAAGGCGCATCACAATAAAGGGAATCCTTGCGGATATCAAAATAAAATGCCGATAACTCAATGATTGAAAAATCCAATAATGCACGCATAATCTTTTTAAAATCAAATTCGTCGTAAGCGCGATTAATTAACTGATCAAGTTCAAAAAGCCTATGTAATATAAATTTTTCAAGATCCGGCAGTGCGCCATAAGATATTTCTTCTCCATCATCATATGCTAAAGTTCCGAGCATCCAACGAATTGCATTGCGTAGTTTACGATACGAATCCACATTTGTTTGAAGAATTTTGTTGCCTAAACGCTGATCTTCCCAATAATCAGTTGTCATAACCCAGAGACGAAAAATATCAGCTCCAGATGTTTTAATGATCTCTTGCGGAACAACCGTATTGCCTAAAGATTTAGACATTTTCTTACCATTCTCATCCAAAGTAAAACCGTGTGTGATCACTGCCTTATAGGGAGAGCAAGCACGCGTACCACAGCTTTCCAAAAGAGAAGATTGGAACCATCCGCGATGTTGATCTGAACCTTCAAAATAAACATCAGCAGGCCATTTCAAATCAACCCGATCTTCCAACACAAAGCTATGGCTTGCTCCAGAATCAAACCAAACATCCAAAATATCATAAACCTGTACCCAAGGCTCATGTGCACGCTCACCTAAAAAACGTTCACGTGCTCCTTCAGCAAACCATGCATCTGCCCCTTCTGCTTCAAAAGCCCGTAAAATACGCTCGTTCACACCTTCATCTTTTAGAATAACACCATCCTCATTCGCAAAAATACAAATAGGAACACCCCAAGAACGCTGACGAGAAAGAACCCAATCAGGACGATCTTCTATCATAGAAGCTAGGCGGTTTTGACCAGAAGACGGCACAAAACGCGTTTTCGAAACAGCTTCCAAAGCCCGACTACGTAAAGTTGAACCATCCCCAAAATCTTTATCCATTGAAATAAACCATTGCGGTGTATTGCGAAAAATAACGGGTTTTTTTGAACGCCAACTATGGGGATAGGAATGCTTTAAACGCCCCCGTGCAAACAATCGATCTGCTTTAATTAAAGCGTTAATGACCTCTTTATTGGCATCACCCATTTTTCCATTATCATCAATAACACGCGCAGGTCCTCCTTCACGATCTGGTCCTAAACCTGGAACATCTTTCGTATAGAACCCTGCATCATCAACAGGAAACGGTATAGACGAATCAATCCCCGCTTGCTCCAGTAAGGACTTATAATCATTCCAAATTTCAAAGTCCTCACGCCCATGGCTTGGCGCTGTATGAACAAAACCTGTACCAGCACTCTCTGTTACGTGAGAACCATCAAGCAATGGAATTTTAAAGTTATACCCCCCAGCTAAACCTTTGAGTGGATGAGAAAGAACAAGAGCTTTCAATTCTTCAGCAGAAATAACACGCAAACGCTTCAAAACAAGTTTGGCTTTTTCAGCACAACTCATCGCTAAAGCATCTGCAAAGAGAAGCTTTTCTCCCACTTGAGGACCAAAATCATTTTCAGCATTTTGAACTTCGTAAATACCATAAGAAATCTGCGAAGAATAACTCACTGCACGATTGCTTGGAATTGTCCACGGCGTTGTTGTCCAAATGACGACATAAGCACCATATAAATCATCAGAATTTGCTTCAAAAACAGGAAACTTAACCCAAAGCACCTCTGATTCATGATCATGATATTCAATCTCAGCCTCTGCCAAAGCCGTACGCTCCACAACAGACCACATCACCGGCTTGGAACCACGATAAATCTGATCTGACATAGCAAATTTTATCAATTCACTGGCAATGCGTGCTTCTGCATGGAACGCCATTGTAGTATAAGGCGTGTTAAAATCTCCCACGACACCAAGGCGTTTAAATTCTTCACTTTGAATGGTTACCCAATGCTGTGCAAATTCACGGCATTCTTGACGAAACTCGTTAAGAGGTACCTCATCCTTATTTTTTCCTTGTGCTCGATATTTTTCTTCAATTTTCCATTCGATTGGAAGCCCATGGCAATCCCAACCAGGTACATAATTTGCATTAAAACCGCGCATTTGGAATGAACGGACAACCACATCCTTTAGAACTTTGTTTAAAGCATGCCCGATATGAATATGACCATTGGCATAAGGTGGGCCATCATGAAGAATATAAAATGGACGATCTTTTGCTTGTTGGCGTAATTGCGCATAAAGCCCCATATTTTCCCAACGCGCCATCAATTCAAGCTCTTTTTGCGGAAGCCCTGCACGCATAGGAAAATTTGTCTGTGGGAGATAAAGAGTTTTTGAATAATCTATTGTTTCATTTTTCACAGCCATTGTGAAATATTCCTGTCCACTTTTACGATTTCATTTTTGCATAACTTCCCTGAACCCTGCAACTCTGGTTTTTATCTATAGGGAAAGCCGAGCTTATTATTCGTATTAAGCAGCGATCAGGAAAATATATCATCACACTCTATGGGCTTTATCACGAAATTCACAAGAAAAGAAACCAAAAATTGATCTTTTAAAAAATAAAGGCTCCACCGACAGTGGAGCCTCTTAGAAATTTACTCTTTTAAAAATTAGAATTTATAAGCTACACCAACGCGGAAATCATTGGTTTTGTAGTTAACTTCAAGTTTTTCCTTTGCAAATTTCTTTTTACCAAAATCAGAGTAACGATATTCTGCACGTACAATCACATTATCCAGAAGCGAGAAATCAACGCCACCACCAAGTGTGTAACCAATCATGGTCTTTGTTTCATCAGCTAAGTTCTTAGAAGAAACGACCCTTCCATCCTCATCCTTAACGGATATTGATACAGTGTCTTGGAACTGCCCATAAGCAATACCACCAGCAAGATAAGGCATAAAGCGATCAGCAGCAAAACCAATACGTACCCGTGTAGCACCACCCCAATTTTGTTTGAAAGTATGACTTAAAGTTTCAACTTCATCCTCTTGATCAAGACCAAGTTCAGAAGCCATCTTTTTCATTTGTTCTATACCATATACACTGGAATTGTTCTTATCCACCGCTTGTGTACTTTGTGCACCGTGAGAACGAGAAGCATGTGAATTAGTGCCATGCGCATGAGCGCCAGAGCCATGCCCACCTGCATGAGATGCACCATGCGGATTAGTACTTCCACTACCATGGGCACCATGATGAGCTCCGCTTGTTCCATTGGAAGCTTTTGCTGCTTCAGAGGATGATCCTGATCTCGCGAGTAAAAGTGGTGCACTCGGTACTGTTTTTTCTGCTGCTGATGGTTGTCCCGATGTAGGTGCTTTTGCTACTGGCGGGCTTGCTGGTGCAGTTACAGTAGGTTTTACTGGTGTAGGCACTACTGATACAGTAGCTGATCGCGATGCTGACTTCTCTGGGGTTCCTACGCCTGTTGTATGGGATGTCGGTTTAGGTGCAGCTGGCTGTGATCTACCTACCTGACCTACCGTTGCCCCTCCTGTATCTGATCTTCCCAATGAGGATGATACCGCTTGCACTGCTTTAGGGGAAGATGATTGCGCTACTGGCGATGCAGATGGCGTTTTTGGAACTCCTGACGCTCCTTCCGCCGTCACTGTTTTTCCTGCTGTTTCATTAACATTGTTAGACTTTCCAGTTGCTGCTTGATTTGATTGTACCGCTCCTGCTTGTGACGATTGAACTGTATTTACTGATCTATGTTGTGCTGGACTGGATTGCGTTGTAACAGATTTTCCTGACACGGATCCTGCTACTGGAGTCCCTACTGCTGTAGCTCCTGCACTAACAGGTGTTGCTGACGCAGGTTTTGCTGATGTAGGTGTTCCTGCAACAGCAGATCCTCCTGAAGCGGTTTGTTGTGCTTGTGTTGCTGGAAGCGTTTGTGGTTTTGTGGATCTGCGGGATCTTACGACTGAATTTTCTATTGTAGTGTTATCAGCCGCACCTATAGTAATGGTCTTTATGTGTTTTTTACCAGATACCATTAAATCCGTATCGATACCAAAAATAAAGTTATCACCGAGGTCAATATTAGAACCAGCATAAAAACCACCTACAAAACCTGAAAGTTTAGGAGAAAACTCTTTATCTAGTGGCAAACTCTTTTCTTGACCAACAAGAGCCATATCAGCTTTGCTCGAAAAACCACCAGCTTGGACACCTAAATAAAGACCTGTCCATGAAAAAGTAGGCGCAACAATGGTAGAAGAAGTCGATGATGCGGGCTGATGAGGAATCATAACATCAGCAGCTAGCGCTGTAGACGCTGAAATTAAAGAAAAAATAGACGCTGTTATTAAACGTTTTGTATTCATAAAATCTCTCCAAATATCCAAAATGAAATGTATATAGAGCATCTTTTTTGAAAGATCTGTAGCAAAAATGACACACTCACAAAAAAATAAAGATTTTTTTTGAAAATAAGGCTTCTTAATTTTTTAATTTTGCATTCAATGAAAATTTGTAAACTAAATCACTCTAGAATTATGTATCTTAAAGTTGGATTCATTTTCATTAAATTTTTGCATAACTGTTAATGATAATATTCTTTATAAATTTCTTTTTACCGAAATCTGAATAACAGTATTCTGCATGCAATAAACTATCATCTGTTATTGCAAAATCAATGCCAGAACAAATAGTGAAATCAAATATTGCCTTTTTTAAAACCAAGCGATATCAAAGTTTCATCTATTTATCACATGATCTACTTTGGGGGCTTTAGCAATAGTATTTTGTATCTAAAATTAAGAAAAACAAAGGACTTATTCAAACACTCGCAAAAAACTTTTAGATTCTTTTCATAAACATCTTCATTCTGAAACATCGGTTTGATTTATAAGGATAACTTATTATTTTCATGTTGAATGAAAATAATAATACTGTAGGATTCTATCCTTTAAAACCTGTTCCATGTTGTATTAATCAAAACCATGTTTCTCGATAGCGGAAACAGTCTATGGATAAAAAATATTAAAGAAAGAATTTTAAATGTCTCTTATAAACACTTTTAACAGCCAAGGTTTTGACCACAACATTGGTGGCTAGCAAAATGCATGATGGTGCTAGCTTGCTCTTTTTATTAAGCGTGTAAAGATAATGGTGCTCTATAGATTTTATATTACTTCATTGGGAGGCTTTACCGTCTTATATCGCTCACGGATACTGACATGAAGTGGGCTTGATGTACTTTGAAAAATATTTCTTTAAAACAAGCGTGTGAATACACAACAACAAGTGTATTCCGTTTGGGGTTCTCTGTTTTGCATAAGGGGCTTTAACAGTTTTTTTTGTAATCTATTTATATGTGTATAATAATATATATTATGGGCAGATTTATTGGGATAGGTAGAACAGCTCAAACTTTGGGGGAGTTGATTAGCACTTTACGCCGTTGGAAGGTGAAATTATTTCTGAGCATAAGGTAGTAAATCACCACCGTTATGACCTATCTAGGCTTAGACCTGATCTTTTCCATTCAAGAGAACTGTCACAAAAAAACTATTGCTTATGCTCGTGTATCGAGCCATAAAAAAGACGATTTAGAGCGATACAAACAGGTTCTCGAGCTTTATTACGCAAGCCAAGGTTGGACTTATGAAATCATCTCTGATTGAGGGTAGATTCTATAAAAAGAATGCAATAAACAAAAATGTAAGACAATGCGTCATCTTCATTTTCATTATTAAAAAAATGTTGCTCTAAATGCTTTTGAAAATCGTAAAGCTAAATTAAAAGAAGATGATACAGTTGGAAACTAGTTTTTCTCTTTGTCACTTCATATCCTTCCCCAGTGAGGCTGTATTCCCGTTTCAGAACTTACTCCAACAGATATACGTAATACGTTCGCTCTAATCTGGTATATGCAGAATAACGTTCGTCACTGGTTACGATCTTTTCCTATTTCTGAGATTAATTGAATACTTTTCACTTAGGCGTAAAACGACAGCAGTGATATAAGATTTTATGTAATCAGTAGCTATAAAATCCAGATATACCATCAATTCGCCCTCTATAATATAAAACTTTTTTCTTTAAAGTCTTATAGCGCAAAATGATACAAATAAAAATAGAAGGGATTAAGAGAGAGCGAATAAAATAAAGGCCTCGTTTAACGAGGCCTTAGTATTTTTTATGCTTCTAATTTCATTTTTATGAAATTAGAATTTGTAAGCGACACCTACACGGAAGTCATTGGTTTTGTAATTGAATTCACGTGTATCGTTTGCGAATTTCTTTTTACCAAAATCGGAGTAACGGTATTCTGCACGTAAAAGAACATTATCTGTCATTGCAAAGTCAACACCGCCGCCAATAGTAAAACCAACCATTGTCTTCGTGTCATCAGCCCAAGCACCACCAGTCAAATCTACATTTTTCTTAATTGGTGGATTTTCACCCCCGTCAGCTTTCTGCTCAACTTTATCTCTCTTTCCTTTTCCTGCAACGGATTGAATACCCTGTACCTGCGCATAGGCAATACCGCCAGCAACATAAGGCATAATACGGTCAACAGCAGCAAAACCGATACGGACGCGCGTAGCACCAGACCATTTTTCTTTGTAACTGTGCGTTTCTGTTACCTTGTCATCTTCTTGAAACTGTTGCTGACCTTTTAATTCAACCTTAGCTTTTTCAAGGTAAGCATTAAAATCTGCTGCCTCTTTTCTAGTAAGAGTCAATTCACGGGCTTTTTTTGATTCTTCACGGTCTGCCCAAACTGCATCGGTTTCAACACCGAGAATGAGACCATTTCCAAGGTCTACATTAGACCCTGCATAAATACCACCCATAAAACCAGAAGGACTAGGTGTGTTATCTTTGTTGAAAAGTTCGTTATCTTCTCCTGGAATAGTTACTTTAGTTTTACTCGAAAAGTTGCCAATTTGACCACCAAGATAAAAACCTGTCCAAGAAAACGAAGGGGCTGCTGCGATAACTGCTGGGGCTGTTTCACGAGGGATCACCATGTCAGCAGCTTGTGCCGCAGAAGCTGAAATTAAAGCGGCAACAGAAGTTGCTATTAAAGCTTTTATATTCATAATTTTGCTCCTAAATTAACTATAAAATGACCTTACAAGATTATAGATAGAAAAGCTGTAGTAAAAATGTCACAATTATACAAATAAAGCCCAGAAAACAGCGATTTTGTCAAAGTCAAGATCTCTTTAAAATTTAACTTTTTATTAATACTTTTTATTCATAATTGCGATTTTGATTAAATTAAAACTTGTAAGCGATACCTACACGAAAGTCATTGCTTTTGTAGCCTAGTTTAAGATAACCCTTTTTAAATTCCTTCTTACCAAAGTCTAAATAACGGTATTCCGCACGAAGCAGAATATGATTTGTAATCGAAAAATCTATACCACCACCAAGGGTGAAACCCACCATTGTTTTTGTTTTATCAAATACCGTAGCAGAAACGGCTTTACTTGATTTACCATTTGCCGACTTTTTTGTTCCTGAAACTTTACCAACACCTTGTATTTGCGCACAGGCAATACCACCGGACACATAAAGCATAATGCGGTCAGCGACGAAAAAGCCACCACGAACTCGTGTTTCACCAGACCTTTTTCCTTTTAAACCAATGCGACACACTGCTGTGTTACCCTTTTGAAACTTTCCATCTTCATCCAAGGTAATACCAGCATCTTCAAATTTAACAATCGCAAGAATCTTTGAGACCGTCTTCGTCTCTCCTTGGTCTATCCAGACTACATCGGTTTTAACACCTAGAATGAGGACATTTCCAAGATCTACGTTGGAACCTAAATAAATACCACTGAAACCTGAAGGCTTAGGTAGTCCATCTTTATGAAGTTTTTTCTTTTGCTTCTAAATCAAATACATCAACTTTGACTTAAAAAGTTGCTAACTTGACCACCAAGATAAAAATCTATCCAAGAAAACGAAAGGGCTGTGATAACTGCTGGGATTGTTTCACGAAGAAGAATAATGTCTGCAGCTTATGTCGTAAAAGCTCCAGCCATAGCGATAATAGACGTTTTGACTAAAGATTTTGTATTCATAAACTTTGTTCCTCATTTATTTAGAGGATAATGCTACAAGATTACATAGAGAAAAGCTGTAGTAAAAAATAATACAGTCATAGAAAATGGAGGATGCGCTCAAAACAAAATCTCTGCATGACTTTACAACGCTACTAACTTCACTTCGTGCAAGAAATTATAAATATGCATATTCATAAGATATTGATTTTACATCGTAGTTATTGTTTCTCGTTTATAAAAATCTTTTTAAGGAAATCTGAAGAATATCTTTTACATCTCCAACAAATATGGGGTATGTAATAATATAACAGAGGCTCTGTCTTTGACAGAGCCTCTTGGAAGTTTATTTTGTTTTTTACGAAATTAGAATTTGTAAGCTACACCTACACGGAAATCATTGGTTTTGTAAGCTACTTTATCCCCGTCCTTTACAAATGCTTTTTTACCGTAGTCTGAGTAACGGTATTCTGCACGCAACAGAACATTGTCTGTCATTGCAAAGTCAACACCACCACCTACAGTGAAACCAACCATTGTTTTTGATTGATCAAACACTTTAGCAGAAGCGATTTCGGCACCATCAGCTCCTTCCGCCTTAAGAAAACCGACTATCTGCAGCTGCGTATAAGCAATACCACCAGCAACATAAGGCATAATGCGATCAACGGCTGCAAAACCAACACGAACGCGTGTAGCACCAGACCATTTTTCTTTTATAGAGGTGCCCTCTACACGTTTGTCAGTCGCCGCGATACCAGCAATAGTTTTTCCTGTAGCAGGTGTAGCTTTAGCTGCTAGAAGCTCATCTTTGAAAGCATCAAGGCCAATTGCTCCAATGGCTTCTGAATGCGCTTTTGAATCTTCGCGGTCTGCCCAGACTGCATCGGTTTCAACACCTAAAATCAGACCATTTCCAAGATCTACGTTAGAACCTACATAAATACCACCCATGAAACCGGAAGGCTTAGGTGTCCAGTCTTTATCTGTAACTTTCCTGTTTGTTTCTGAATCATATGCATCAACTTTACTTGAAAAGTTTCCAACTTGACCACCGATATAAAAGCCTGTCCAAGAAAATGAAGGGGCTGCGATGACTGCTGGGGCTGTTTCATGAGGGATGACAACATCAGCAGCTTGTGCCGCAGAAGCTGCCGCTATAGCGATAACAGAAGTTGTTACTAAAGATTTTATATTCATAAACTTTGCTCCTAATTTATTTATGAGCACAGTGCTACAAGATTACAGAAAGAAAAGCTGTAGTAAAAATGATACAGTCACAGAAAATGGAAAGCACATCCCAAACAAAATCGCTTCAAAGCTTTGTTTTGCGCAAGAAATTACAAACTGTATATATAAATAACTTATTGATTTTAAATGTAATTATTGTTTATTGCTGATGAAAGTCTTTTTTATAAAATCTGAACAATATCTTTTCACATCCATAATAAATTATGTGTTGTGTGATAATATGGCAACAGAGAATAGCAGAGCCTCAGTCAAAGACAGAGGCTCTGTTATTTTACTTACCATCTTTTAAAATTTGTAAGCAACACCAACACGGAAATCATTGGTTTTGTAAGAAGTCTCATATTTATCATTTGAGAATTTCTTTTTTCCAAAATCAGAGTAACGATATTCTGCACGGACAATAACGTTATTGGTCATGGCTAAATCAACACCAGCACCAAGAGTGTAACCAACAAGGGTCTTTGTTTCATCAGACAAGGTACCAGAAGCTATTACTTTATCTGAATCTTTCCCTGTTATTGAAATCAATGCACTATCTTGAAGCTGTGTATAAGCGATACCACCAGCAACATAAGGCATAATGCGTTCAGCTGCAAAACCAATACGTACACGTGTCGCACCAGCCCACTTTTCTTTAAAAGTGAAACTGTGGGTTCGTTTAGCACCAGGTACAAGTGCATCTTTACCAATATTAATTCCAGATTCTGTTAATATCTTCTTAATATAATTTATGTGATCTGGAAGAATAACATATGTGTTTCCTGTTTTCGTGTCATCTTTATTAGACCACACGATATCTGTATCAACACCTAAAATAAGGCCATTGCCAAGATCAACGTTGGAACCTGCGTAAAGACCACCCATGAAACCAGAGAGTTTAGGCAAAAGGTCATCAGGCGCTGGAATCTTTTTTCCGTTACTGAGGATATCCATTTTCGTTTTACCAGAAAAACCACCAATCTGGCCCCCAACATAAAAACCTGTCCAAGAAAAAGTTGGAGCAACAATAACGGGAGCAACAGGTGTTGGACTAGGGGGAACAATAACATCTGCTGCTTGTGCTGCCGAAGCTGAAACAAAAGCGAAAGCAGAAGCTGTTATTAACCATTTCATATTCATATTTTCTCTCCATAGCTGAATATTTATTTGAACACATCATTCCATATAGAGCCCAAACTTCAGATATCTGTAGCAAAAATGATACACTTATCAAAAAAAACAAAAAACCAATGAAAGCACCTTTGATCGCTTGATCTGTAATATCTGCAATAAATGAGAATTAAACTATGCCAATGCACAAATGATTTTCTCTCGTCACACTTGCTCTTCTTTATGAATTTTTCAAAAATATCTGCATTATCACCGTGTAAAGCGTGTGCTATTAGCATGAAAATATAATATTATAATGAAAAAATATCTTTATATTCATTCATCTGCAATATTGAAGATGCTCTTTAAGCCTTTTTAAATTAAAGAAACCAAAACTGCCCCCTGCATCTCACAAACGAGCAAGTGTGTGTAGATAAATAAAACTACTTAAAAGCTGGAATGCTTCCTATTAATACTCTCAATATTATAACAGTGAAAACTGTTATAATATTGAGAGTAGCTAATGTAACCGTTCTATTTAAATTCATACAAATAACGTTTTTACCTTTATCCTTAGCATGACCAAAAGTGAAAGCTATGTATTTCTTTTTTCATCATTGTAAAGAACGCTTGTACCACATAGAACAAGATCTCCACTACCCCATGGACAGCAACAAGATTACATGCAATTTCATCACGCTTGCTCTTTGTTTACAATTTAGGCATCTATCGTTTTTTTGACATACTTACTATTTTTTTCTTCTCTCAACCTTATAGTAAAGTCTTTTTCAGAGCTTCAGCCTTATTTTTAGGCTATCATTTCATACCCCTTTACAAGACTAAATTGAAAAAATGCCTAAAGACAGACAACCGGTATGATAAACATTAAAACTTATATAGAAATCTCCTTAAAGCTGAAAAAATATCTAATATTTTGAATTATAGACAAATATAGAATATATTATAAATCTGTAGTCGAAACATACCATCAAAGATCAAAAGTTTAACATTTTTGTTTCTTTCTCGATTTTGACGAAGCATCCTATCAGATCCTTTCTGCAAACAGCCCAGTTTCTTGTCGAGAGGATTTTTCTTAGCTCCTTACCCATGTGATTCACTTAACTAAAGGCTCTCCCTGGACAAGCCCTACTCTATCAAGGAGTTTTATGTGCGTTACATAGCCACGCTTAAAATGACAGTATTTAAAGCATAACAGCGTAACCCCAAATCCAGAGATTATATTTATCCAAACCCATGAATTTTGTAACAAGCGATTGCCATTATACAGAGTATTCCTGCACCGAAATCCACCTACCTATATCTTTTTCAAAGAGTACTCTTCACCCCCTCCGTGCACAATCATAATACCCTTTGGCCCCCCCTCTTTTCAATTGATAAAAAACACCCATATTTTCCAACTTCAAAGCATATATCATACTTCTTGATATTGTTTTCTCACTTTTTAAAAACTCATTGGACTTCGTGAAAATAGGTTTGGCCGTCCTCTTTTCCCTAGTCCTTTTTTAGGATTATATCCTCTTTTTTTACCAGAATGTGACACAGGTACTAACTTAGCTGCTGTTATGCATTCGCTGTTATTTGTGCAAGAAAGTTCTATTTGAAAAACTTCAGATAAGACCCTGTGAAGCTGTTCACCAGAAAAAAGACCTCTTGAAGGAATAGCTGAAGATGCTCTCTGTATAAGGTTTTGAGCCGCTAAAAAACTCGTACCCTGAGTGATCGAGATTGAAGCAAAAGTAGCAAAAGCTGTAATAAAATATTTTATATTCATAAATTTAACCTCATTAATATCCATAATGGATTTTATCTAGTGCCTTCATTGCAAATTTCTAGAGAAAAATAATATGTTTATAGATAAAAAGCGAAAATCCTTAAAAATAAAGCTTTGGAGCATTTTTATTTTAAAATAAAAGCAAATTGCCCTGCGCTGCCAACATAGAAATCACTTATTGAGTAATAAATAAAGGCACGAAGTATCATCTAAAAATAATAAACTATAAGAACTTCACATCAACATATTGATTTATAAATATAATTTAATTTCCTCACACAAAATGAGCCTCTCAAATATCAGATATTCTCTCATTTCAAACTTATTCATTATATATGAAGAAAATTTATTCGCTTCCACATCATAAATGAGATTTGTATATGGATAAAACTCTTGAAAAAAGGGAGCTTCTTACGAATCTGTTGAAGTGCAAAAGCTATTACGGCATTTTGACTTAGTAAAGAGAACTCTTGCTGACTTGTTTCTAGCACACTTTTCTACGAGTTGCTCTTTGCATTATTCAGTATAATCGTAGTTATCTTTATACATTAATCATATAATATATTGATTTATAATGATCGTTTAACGTTATTTATATTGAATGAGAACCCTGAATACCGTAAGATGATCCTCTTATTCAAAATCTTTTTCATGTTGAATCAATCAAAACCATTTGTTTCCACATTACAAGTGTGGATAAAAAAAACTAAAAATGCCTCTTATGAACCGTCTCAAGTACCAAGGACTACACAATATTGGGAGTTGGCACAGTTGTGTGATAGTAGCAGCTTATTACTCCATAAGCGTAAAAATGGGAGTGCTCAACGAATTTTATATCATATTTTGGGGCTTTATCGTTATACCATTCATAAGCGCCCCCGTGAAATGGGCTTGGATGCCGGTTTCTTTAAAAAAAAGCACATGAATTAGCAACACAAATATACTCCGTTTAGGGCGTTCTGTTTTACATGAAGAACGTAAATCCATTAAAAAACGTGAGAAACAAAAGCGTGAGGCAATGCATAATCTCTATTATTTAACAGACATTGCTTTATATACTTTTGAGCTTTATATACTTTTGAAAGTCGTAAAGCAGAATTAAAAATGATAGTAAAGATGAGATTTGGTTTTTACATTTACGCCTGCATATTCTCTCCCAATTAGGTGGCATACCAGTTTCAGAGATTTAAGTCTTCTAACCTACCGTATGTTTCCAGCCTCTCCTCAAAATTGTTTTTTTCAAATAAAAGCTATTACAAAAATAAAAAATATGAATTCGCAAAAGCACTTTTATTACCTAAACTTCAAATGAAATAGCACTTAAGAATTTATTATAACTCTTATCAAAAAAATGAGAGGATAAAATGCCTATAATGTACAAGCATTTTGTCCTCTCACATGAATAATTAACCCCATTTAAAAGCCAATTTTTAAAGTTAGCTATGCGCAAAAACATCCACTTCCGCCCATCCTAAAAGGTCAAGCTTAGCTCTCATAGGCAAAAATTGAAAACAGGCCTTAGCAACACTTTCTCGCTCTTCACGTCTTAAGCGTCCTTCAAATATAACTTTTAAACGATGCAAATATAACACATCCGACGCAGCATATTCAATTTGTGCCTGTGATAACGTTTCTGCCGCCCAATCCGAAGATTGTTGCTGTTTAGAAATATTCACATTTAGCAATTCATTACAAATTTCTTTCAAGCCATGGCGATCCGTATAAGTACGCGTGAGTTTAGAAGCGATCTTTGTACAAAAAACAGCCTCTGGCATAACACCAAATGTATGCGCTAAAATAGCAAGATCAAAACGCCCAAAATGGAATATTTTGGTGACAGCATTATTTTCAAGAATCTTGACTAGATTGGGGGCACTTTTTTGTCCTTTAGCAATCTGTATAATATCGGCGGTACCATCTCCAGAAGAAAGCTGAACAACACATAAACGATCACGATGGGGTTGTAATCCTAAAGTTTCGGTATCTATCGCAACAGCATCAGTTTTATAATTGTCTAAGTTTGGTAAATCACCTTGATGAACACGAATCTCAGCCATTTACCCTCCTATTTGCAAAAGCTGCAAGAATACGCGCCCAAGACCGCTGCCCCTTATGAAACGATTTTAAATTATACTTTTCATTGGGAGAATGAATACGATCATTATATAATGCAAATCCAACCAGCACAGATTCCATATCAAGAATTGACTGAAAATCTCCAACAACCGGAATTGATCCTCCCATAGCATCGAGTACAGCAGGATTGCTCCATTCTTGCGATAAAGCTTCTTTTGCTGCCTTGATAAAAGGTGAATCATAAGGAATTTGAATTGCAGAAGAACCGCCATGCCCCTTAAATTCAACAGTACAATCAGCAGGAATTAGACTGCGCACATAATGACGGAAAGCTTGGCGTATCTTTTCTGGATCTTGCTTATGCACTAAGCGAAAAGATACTTTCGCATTCGCTTGAGAAGCAATGACCGTTTTCATCCCTTCTCCTTCATAACCACCACTAATTCCGTTAACTTCTGCTGTAGGACGCGCCCATACAAGTTCTAAAATGCTTCGTCCTTTTTCACCAACAGGAATGGAAAGTCCTATAGGACCAAGAAAGTTTTCAGCAGTACAATTCAGTGCATTCCATGACTGCAAAATCTGTGGAGGTGTTTCTTCTACGCCATCATAAAAACCTGGAAGCGTTACCCGACCATTGTCATCATGAAGCCCTGCTAAGATTTTCGTTAAAATATGAATAGGATTGGCTGCTACCCCTCCAAAAGCACCAGAATGCAAATCACGATCGGCTGATGTAATCGTAACCTCTTCTCCTAAAATACCCCGAAGAGCAATACAAACAGATGGTGTATCTGCATTCCACATCGCTGTATCACAAACCAATGCACAATCAGCCTTAAGCTCATCCTTATTTTCTTTTAAAAAAGGAACAAGAGAAGAAGAGCCACTTTCTTCTTCTCCCTCAAATAAAACAGTAACTTTAATGGGTAACTGGCCCGTTTCTTTTTTAAACGCACGACATGCCTCAACAAAGGTCATAAGCTGACCTTTGTCATCCGAAGCCCCACGCGCACAAATAACTTGTTCTCCATCTTTTTCTTTTAATGAAGGATTAAACGGATCATCTTCCCATAAATTTAATGGATCAACAGGCTGAACATCATAATGTCCGTAAAACAACACATGCAAACAATCATCTGAAGGCCCTGGATGATGTCCAACAACCATTGGATGACCTGGTGTATCGCGTCTTGAAGCCTCAAAACCTATTGTTTTTAAATCTTCTACTAACCAATCAGCTGCTTTACGACATTCATCCTTATAAGCCAAATCCGTAGAAATCGATTGGAAACGTAAAAGAGAAAAAAGGCGTTCAAGGCTCTTTTCTATATTTTCATCAAGATGTGTTAACACTTTATTCAGCATAAAAAAAACCTCTCAAGCCTTGTGTAATTATATTATAGATACGACGACTTTAAGCCTCTTGTAAGATTTTGCAAGACACCTTATTCATTTTTGACATTGTGAACAGTAAAAACTTGAACGTCCAGCCTGTAAAATACGCACAATAGGCGTGCCACATTCCAAACATTGCTTGCCTTCTCGTCCATAAACTGAAAAAGCATGTTGAAAATAACCGAGTGAACCATCTACACGCATATAATCACGTAAAGAAGAGCCACCAGACAAAATGGCTTCAGAAATCACATTGCGTATATTCTGTGCTAAAGAATCTGCAAATTCACATGCACGTGCCGTTTTTGATGCCAATGTAAAAGCACCACGTTGTGGAGACAAACGACTCCGCCAAAGTGCTTCACAAACATAAATATTCCCAAGACCTGCAACAATAGACTGATCAAGTAAAACGCTCTTGAGAGACATTTTTTTATTAACAAACGCCCTTTGTAAATAACGACCAGAAAACGCATTACTCATAGGTTCAAGCCCTAGCTTATTTAAAAGTGGATGTTCATAAAGCTTGTCCGTATTGACTAAAAGCATAAATCCAAAGCGACGCACATCATTATAAATAAGATGATAAACTTCACCATCCCTTGTTTGAATACCCATGACAAAATGATCATGCTTAACCAATTTACTTGTCGTTCTTAAAAGATCATTCTCTATACGCCATGAACCAGACATTCCTAAATGGCTTAAAATCGTTTCATTCTGAGAAAGATGAAATAATAAATATTTCGCACGCCGACCAAGTTCTATAATTGTTCTGCCAATAAGGCGCTCAGAAAAAGCCTCAGGAAAAGGAAAGCGCAAATCTCTACGATTAAGTCTGACAGATACTATCTTTGCATCAGTTACAACAGGTTCAAGTCCACGACGAACTGTCTCTACTTCAGGAAGTTCAGGCATCTCTCTTCCTTAATAATTATATACTTCCCAATTGTATCACCAATAAATTGCTTCTTTTCCCCCCCTCAAAGAACGAAAACTTCCTCTACATCTGCTCTATAAAAAACTAATCCTTGATGAGTGGTTTTCACTTGTCTTCCTACTCATGTGAGTCATTTAACTAAAGGCTTTATGGCCAAGCCCTGCCTTGAATATTCACTAGGCATTCTAAAATACTTAACGTATCAATGAGGCTTACATCCCATCCCACCTCAAATGACGATATTTGAGGGCATAGCAGGATTAAGCCCACTCACCCTTACGAAATACAGGAACTCTTACACCCTCTTGGGTAATGCCATCTATATCAATTTCGCCAGAACCAATCATCCAGTCAATATGAATGACACTTTTATTACCACCACGTGCTGCAATCTCTTCTGACGTCAATGATGCCCCATCTAAAAAGCATTTGGAATAACACTGCCCTAAAGCAATATGACATGCAGCATTTTCATCAAATAAGGTATTATAAAAAAGGAGGTCACTCTTAGAAATTGGTGAAGAATGGGGCACAAGAGCGACTTCGCCCAATCGGCTTGCACCCTCATCACTTTGCAAAACCTGTTGCAAAACTTCCTGACCCGTTGATGCACGGGATTCAACAATACGCCCTGCTTCAAAACGTACTTCAATATTATCAACCAGTGTTCCTTGATAGGAAAGTGGCTTTGTTGAGCGAACAACACCTTCAACCTTATGAGCATGAGGAGTCGTGAAAACTTCTTCTGTCGGAATATTCGGATTGCAAATCACACCATTTTGAGCAACGGATGCACCACCATGCCATTCGTGATCATCTGCCAAACCAACAGTTAAATCAGTCCCTGGCCCTGTAAAGTGTAAGGCAGAAAAACGCTGCTCATTAAGCCAAGATGATCGTTTCTTTAAATTCTCGTTATGAACAATCCAAGCATGTACCGGATCTTCTTCTGTAACACGTGAAGCAGAAAAAATTGCATCGGCTAATTTTTTAATCGCCTCATTAAGTGGTAAAGAAGGAAACATTGCCTCAGCCCATCCTGCTGTTGGATAAGCAACAATGGACCAATTTATAGCAAAATTCGATATTTTTTTGAGAGCAGGCTGGTAAGCTAGTGAAGTCGCCTTATTCAAACGCGCAACCTTATCAAAATCTTGATTGGAAAGGAGCAAAGGATTATCACCAACAATCGCTAAACGCGCTGCCCCATTTTCAAAAGCCTTCGCCATTCCCTCATAAAGCCAAGAAGGGGCACAATCAAAACTAGCTGTATGAGCATTTTCAAAACGTGTAAGCGATAATATATCATCACTAAAAATTGGTGTAATGACACCAGCACCAACCTTATAAGCATGATATGCAATACGCCGAACAAAAGGTAATGCTGAAACTGGAGCAGTCAAAACGAGATCCTGCCCCTCTTGTAAATTCAACCCCACTTTCACTGTAATTTCTGCAAGACGATTAAGCATTTCAGGCGAAATTGTCTCATGAATATCAAAGTACATTACCAATACCCTTCTTTAAATAAAATGCGTTCTTTACGTCGTCATATTATAAATTGTTTTCAGATCCTTTGAGTTCACTTTCTCTACGTATATTTATGCGTACATTATTGCTAAAAGGTTCACTTAATTCATAAACAGCAATGGGTGTATGACCCTTCTTTGATCGTGAAAAACTTACCAGTTTCTGCGTCGTTTTTCTAACATTGCAACAATTGCATTTAACTGATCTGATGAAGGCAAAGTCATAATCGTTTTATTTTCCTCTTTCCTAGCTAGATTTTGAGGTGCATAGGCAGGGATAGGAACTTTATCAAGCTGTACCATAGCAAAAGACGCAGGATATGCCGTCTTGGACTGTGCTACTTCTATCGAAGGAGATGCACTTTTCTCTGCCTTTGCTCCTCTACTTTCTAAGCCTTCATCTATAAAGCTTGGCGCATGACCAGAACGTTCTTGAGCAAAAGCATAAGCAACATCATAAGGGCGATTATTTGTAGGAACTTGAAGTTCTCCATCACGTGATCGTTTTTCATAAAAAGCATTTCCCCCTGCAACCTGCACATAATGCATGTTTTTATACGGAAAAGACAAACCAGCGGTATGAAAAAACTTAGCGTGTCTAACTTTCTTATCTCGCTCACCCCGCAAAACAGCATCAGCCGCCTCTCTTACACGAGCAACAGATGCTTTCTCCGTCATAGGACGCGTTAAAACGCCAGGAGCAAATTGCCTATATTGACCAACAACACCACAAATCGTCTTAGGATAAGCGGTTGAATTAACACGATTCATAACAACCGTCCCAACAGCAATCATTCCTTCACGGCTTGTGCGATTTGATTCAAAATACATCGCTCGCATAAGACATTGACGCTCTGTCAATGGATACGTAACTGTTTTTGTCTTATTATTACTTACTTTTCCAGTCTCTAAATGATTTGAAGCACATCCCACAACAACTAACGGCGCTACACAACAGGTAACAAAAACATTCCAACGATTTTTTTTCATCTTATGCAACACATTCCTATAATCTCTGAGCTACTCAAATTTTGAAATGAGCTTTAACTGTATCTCTCAATAAAGTACATAGCTAACTGTTACCACTTAGTAAAATTTTAATACAAGAGGTAATCAAAAAGTATTTATGCAAAATAAAAAATAAAAAACTCTTAATTTACAGATCAATATTGTTATTCTTCATGGTCCAATATAGGCCATAATAACCCACACATTCCAATGACAATAAAGTAACACTATCCACTTCTTCTACATACGAAAAAATTTGGATACCAAAACTCTTTGCATCGATATTGAAAAAAACAATACAGATATCCCCTTTAATATAAAATTTTAACAAAATGATCTGAAAGGAAATTCCCCTAGAAAACTCCCCTCCGTCCAAAATGTGAGCAATGATATCATCCAATATACAAATATGTCAAACTAAGAGTTAGCAATCTTCCATGCTTCTCTGAAAAAACTCTTCGTTGCTTCTTTGTGCTTTTCCATAAGATGGTTATCTTATTCTTTCTATAGCTGCACTGTAAGAAAATACTCATATATCTACAAACTGATTTTATATATATAAGAAAAATTTTAATCTATTTTCTTCTCACCTACCCCAACTTTATAAGTAAGGTCATCGCGAGGACGATCAGAAGACATATGGTAACCCGTTATGATATAATGCAGCATTTCAGCAATATTCGTAACATGATCACCAATTCGTTCAATATTCTTTAAACAAAACAGTAAGTGCGTACAAGCCGTAATATTGCGCATATCTTCCATCATATACGTCAAAAGTTCACGAAAAAGAGAAGTATACAAAGCGTCAATCTTCTCATCACGCTCACGCACAGCGTCAACACGCTCTAATAGGCGACTCGTATAAGCATTTAAGACTTCTTTTAATTGATTGAGCGCTAAAGCTGTAATTGTTTCAAGCCCATGATAAAGAGAAGCAGATTGACGTATTTCTGAAAGTGCAACAGTCCTTTTAGCAATGTTTTTAGCCATATCCCCAATCCGCTCAAGATCAGAAGAAATACGAATGGCTCCAATAATTTCACGCAAATCAACAGCCATCGGTTGGCGTTTGCAAATAATAGCAACCGCTTTTTCATCAATGTCACGTTCTGCTTCATCTAAAAACACATCATCGGCAATCACTGTCGTTGCAAGTTGAAGATCACTACACACAATCGATGCGACAGAACGTTCAATCATCCTTTCTGCATGGCTCCCCATTTCTGTAATCCTTGCTTTTAAATATTTTAGTTCTGCATCATAAGAACGGACAGTATGGTTCATAGACATATCTTACACTCCTCAATTCACCTATCCAAAACGCCCCGTAATATAATCTTGCGTCCGTTGCTCTTTTGGTGAGGTAAAGATCATTTCCGTCGCACCAACTTCTACTAAATGCCCTAAATGAAACATAGCCGTATATTGAGAAACACGTGCGGCCTGTTGCATGGAATGCGTTACGATAACAATTGTATAATTTTGCCGTAATGCATCGATAAGCTCTTCAATCCGTGCCGTCGCAATGGGATCAAGAGCTGAACAGGGCTCATCCATCAAAATAACTTCAGGACTAACTGCAATAGCACGCGCAATACACAAACGCTGTTGTTGCCCCCCTGATAAACTTGTTCCAAGATCATGAAGACGGTCTTTTACTTCTTCAAACAAACCTGCCTGCCTCAAACTCTTTTCAACTACATCATGCAATTCAGAGCGCGTTTTAACTAAACCATGAATGCGTGGACCATACGCAACATTCTCAAATATGGATTTTGGAAAAGGACTAGGCTTTTGAAAAACCATTCCAACACGAGCGCGCAATTCTACAACATCAATCCTCTGGTCATAAATATTCTCCCCATCTAAGGTAATAAGACCGGTTGTTTTAGCGCCTTCAATCGTATCATTCATACGGTTAAAACAACGCAAAAAAGTCGACTTTCCGCATCCTGATGGACCAATCAGAGCTGTTACTTGATGTTCAGGAATATCAAGTGTAATACCATGGAGTGCTTCTTTGTCTCCATAAGAAACCTTCACATCCTGACCTCGCATTTTAATCTTCATTACAAAAATTCACCTTACAAAAATCTTATCAAAGCTATTGTTTATTAAAATTACTGGCGGCGTTCAAATCGTCGACGTAAAAAAACCGCAGAAACATTCATGATCGCAAGAAAAATCATTAATACAATAATAGCACCTGATGTCTTTTCAACAAAAGCGCGCTCTGCTTCACCCGCCCACATAAAAATTTGAACAGGCAAAGCTGTTGCTGGATCCATGGGGGTCGTAGGAATATTAACAACAAAAGCAACCATTCCAATCAAAAGCAAAGGCGCTGTTTCACCCAAAGCCTGTGCGACTCCAATAATTGTGCCTGTCAAAATACCAGGCGCAGCTAAAGGAACAACATGATGAAAAATCATTTGTGTTTTTGATGCTCCCAGTCCTAAAGCTGCTGCACGAATAGAGAGAGGAACAGCACGCAAAGCAGAACGTGTTGCAATAATGATCGTGGGAAGAGTCATGAGCGCTAAAACAAGACCACCAACAAAAGAGGCTGAACGTGGTAATCCTAAAAAATTAACAAAAAAAGAGAGTCCTAAAAGACCAAACACAATTGAAGGAACAGCTGCAAGATTATTGATGTTAACCTCTATAAAATCTGTAAATTTATTTTTGCGTGCATATTCTTCCAAATAAAGAGCCGTTGCTATGCCTATCGGAAGTGAAACTAATAAAACGATGCCTATCATATAAAGAGAACCAATGATCGCAACACCTAATCCTGCAGTCTCAGGACGACTTGAAGCGCCAAATGTAAAAAAACCAATATTAAATGTTTTATAAAGCGTACCATCACGCGCTAAACGCTTTATCCATTCTACTTGTCGATTAGAAACCTTACGGTTTTTTTCTGCTACGCGCAAATCAATCTGTCCCTTATAAGCAGAATCAATATCCGCAGATGCCAAAACTTTGATTTTTTGCGTTGTGCCAATCAGTTTTGGATTCTTTGTCACCATTTCACGCAGTTGAACGCGGACACCATTTGAAAACATACGATTAATGTCCAGAAGAGAGGCTCGATCATTTTGATCTATATTCAGTTTCTTTACTAAAGCATTGCGTACAAGAAGTGGATAATTCGCCGTCATGAGTATTTGCGGTTTTGTTTTACGTTGACCACTTGGATCAATGATCTTTTCATCCAAATAAATCGATAATGTCATTTCACTTTGAAAAAAAGCTGTATAGCCTTGACTAATGATAGACCATAAAAGCGTAAATAAAAAAAACAAACCAATAAAAATAGCAATCAAACCATAGGCGCGAAAACGACGTTCAGCCCAATACCGACGCTTGAGGCTAATATTGCGACGAGGAAAAAAATCTTCATTCATTCATATTGTTCCCGATATTTACGCACAATATAAAGAGCTAGAATATTCATCAAAAGTGTCATAACAAAGAGCGTCATCCCTAAAGCAAAAGCCACCAGAGTTTGTGGAGAATTAAACTCAAAATCACCGGTCAATTGATTAACAATCTTAACAGTCATCGTAGTCATTGCTTCGAAAGGATTGAGTGTTAAGTTTGCTGCAACACCTGCCGCCAAAACCACAATCATTGTTTCTCCAATTGCACGCGATGCCGTCAACAAAATGGCCCCCATAATCCCTGGAAGCGCTGCTGGTATAACAACTTTTTTAATTGTTTCAGATTGCGTTGCGCCTAAACCATAAGAACCTTCACGTAAAATGCGTGGTACAGCCGTAATAACATCATCCGATAAGGAGGAAACAAAAGGTATCAACATAATTCCCATCACAACTCCAGCGGTCAAAACACTTTGTGCCATAATAAAACCACCCCCCTCTGAGAGAGACGCAGAGAGATCACGTAAAAATGGTCCGACAACCTTTAAAGCAAAAAAACCATAAACAATGGTTGGGATGCCAGCAAGAACTTCCAACAATGGTTTTACAATTGCTCGCAATCGCGCAGAAGCATACTCAGCCATATAAAGAGCTGAAAATAGTCCTATCGGTACAGCAAAAAGCATAGCGACAAATGCAATATAAAGCGTACCAGCAAGAAGCGGTATTAAACCAAATTGTCCTATTTCATCGCTTGAACCGCTCGCGGAAAAACGCGGATCCCAAACTGTCCCTAAAAAGAAATTTGAAAAGGATACAGACTGAAAAAAGCTTACTGCCTGAAAAAGCATAGAAAGCGCAATGGCTATTGTTGTTAAAACTGCAACAATAGATGCACAAATTAATCCAATAATAATAAAAGATTCAACCTTATTGCGCGCACGTTGATGAGGCGCAATTTGCATCATTCCACAGATAAAACCAAAGGACGCAATAGCAAAAAGGAAGCCATAACCTATAAACTTAAGCTTTTCAGAAGAGAATACCCACGACTGTGCTATTTTGAACACATCATCCGATGCTTCATGAGGTAAAATCAATCCCTTCGCGAGTAATTGTGCCTGCACTTCCTTATAGGAAGAGGTAGAAAGATTCCCCTCAAAGCGATAAATCTTTTTGACGAGACTTCGAAGTGTCTCCCAAAGTAGATCGTGATTTACAGGCCCTGTTACATGCGCACTATACGCCCCAAGTTCTCGAGAGGCATTATATTCTAAATAAATTGTACTCCCAGCATCCCAAAAAATTAAAAAAATAAAAGCTGGAATAACAGTAATCAAAAATGTCCACCAGCCATAATAATACGCACGAGAATGCATTTTATGCTGTCTGTATTCAAGAGTGCGTGCTCGCATATAAGAAATACAAAAGCCACAAAATCCAAAAATCAATAATAGCAAAACAATGAAGGAAATGCGCATTTTATCTTTCAGTTTTTATAAAAAATAGCACCAAAATTTCCTATCCCAGAAATCCAACAAATTATTCCCTGCAAATTATTTCAATGTCATTATTCGACCAGCAGAAAAATCAGAACGCTGTGCTTGACGCTCCTTTTCAGGAGAAACAATCAAACCATATTCAGCCAAAGGACCCTCTGGACCAATCATTTGATCAGAAAGAAAAAAGTCAACATACTCTCGCAAACCTGCAACAATACCTAAATGTGCTTTCTTAATATAGAAAAAAAGCGGACGAGAAACTGGATATTGTCCACTAGAAATCGTCTCAACCGTTGGCGCAAAACCGTTAATATCGGCAACCTTTAGCCTATCAGCATTATTTTGATAAAAAGACAAACCAAAAATACCAACCCCTGTTTTATTAGAAGTTAGACGCGCAAATGTTTCAGAATAATCACCATCAATATCAACCGCTTTTCCATCCTTACGTACCGCAATACAAGCAGTGTGTATCTCCTTATCATCCATTCCTAAAGACTTCATCACCTCAACTGCCCCACTCTCTTTACACCCTTCAGTAAGTAATTTTTCCTCAAAAACTTCACGCGTCCCATGCTTCTCTCCAGGAATATACGCTGCTATCGTCCAATTAGGAAGAGCACTATTAACTGCACTCCATTTCAAAACATTATTTGGTTGCAATTTTCCGTCTATAATAATTCGAGCAGCAAGAGCTTTATAAACATCTACTGGCTGTAATTTCCAATCAGGACCCTTAATATCTGTTGCAAAAACAATGCCATCATACCCAATACGTATTTCCTCAACATCTTTTACACCAGCATCAAAACAAGACTGTAATTCACTCGGTTTCATTGCTCGCGAAGCATTAACAATATCAACGGTGTTCTCCCCAATACCACGGCAGAATTCCTTAATACCAGCTCCTGTTCCACCCGATTCGATAACAGGAACCTTAAAATTGGGATAAATCTCTCCAAATGTCTCAGCAACAATCTTTTGATAAGGTAAAACTGTAGATGAACCAGTAATCTGTATTTGATCGCGCGCATTGCCTCCATTTGCTGACAGCAGTAGCGCAAAAATCAATCCCACTCCAATTGATAATACTCTGTTCATCTATAAACTCCCTAAAAATTGAGGACAAAGCCTCTTAATTCATATCATACAGTCATTGTAGTTCACATTTGCAACATAACAAATATAAAAAAGCAACATGGATCATTTTTTTAAAACCATGTTTTGGTCCTCTGTCAAATAAATTAATTTGAACACTTGAACTCAATAACATCCCAAAACAAATGAGCAACATCTGTACCGCAGAAGCGTTTAATTTCACGAATTCCCGTAGGAGATGTCACATTAATTTCTGTTATATAATCTCCGATCACATCAATCCCCACAAAAAGAAGACCACGTTCCTTTAAGGCTGGACCAATGCGTTCACAAATCTCATAATCACGTTTTGTTAACTCAACATTTTCCGCACGACCTCCAACATGCATATTAGAGCGCACATCTGTTTCTGTCGGAATTCGATTAATAGCTCCAACAGGTGTACCATCAAGCAAAATAATCCTTTTATCCCCTTTTCGTACTGCCTCTAAATAGCGCTGAACAATAAAAGGTTCGTGATAAATTTCTGCAAACATTTCCAACAATGATGCTAAATTGCGATCATCTTGTTTTAAATAAAAAATACCAGCGCCCCCATTTCCATAAAGTGGTTTAACAATAATATCGCCAAATGTCTCTCTAAAAGCTGTTATTTCTTCAATATCTTTGGTAATTAATGTTTCTGGCATCAGATCGGAAAATTCAGTAACAAAAATTTTTTCTGGACTGTTGCGTACCCATGCTGGATCATTCACAACAAGTGTTTTAGGATGAATACGTTCTAACAAATGAGTCGTTGTGATATAATTGAGATCAAAAGGTGGATCTTGGCGTAAAAGAACCACATCCATATCTGTTAATTCCGTGCGAACAGACTTTTCTAATTGATAGTGGCTTCCCTCTTTATCATGTACAATCAATGGCTCTAGTCGTGCAATCACACAACCATCGTATAGAGATAAACGATCTGGTGTATAATGGAAGAGAGAGTGTCCACGTTCTTGTGCTGCTAAAGCGAGTGCAAATGTCGTATCTCCTTGAATCCGAACTGTTGAAATATGATCCATTTGAATGGCAATTTTCATAAATAAATCCTCCCTATCCTAAAAGCAGACTAGTCTATGCACCATAAACTTAGTAAACAATAAAAGAACTATGACAAGAGAAAATTTATGACACAAGAAACAGATATAAAATTAAACAACAAAGAAATCGAACGCTATGCACGCCACATCATTTTGCCTGAAATTGGTGGTGCAGGGCAACAAAAGCTAAAAAAAGCACGTGTTCTTGTTGTAGGCGCTGGTGGTCTTGGTACTCCTGTCTTAATCTATTTGGCTGCCGCAGGGGTTGGAACCCTTGGAATTGTCGATAACGACATCGTTTCACTTTCCAATTTACAACGCCAAGTTATTCATAAAACAAATGCAATAAACAAAAGCAAAACAGACAGTGCTGAAACCACTATAAAAGCAATAAATCCCCATGTTGTAGTTGAAAAACACACTCTACGCTTAGATAAAAGTAATGTGGATAAACTGCTCAATGCTTACCACATCATTGTTGATGGAAGTGATAATTTTACGACACGCTATCTTCTTGCTGATCACGCTGCCCAATGCAAAAAACCTTTAATAAGTGGTGCTGTAGAACGTTTTAATGGCTCATTAACCGTCCTTATGCCGTATAAAGACAATAATCCTCACTATCGCGACTTATTTCCCACCCCTCCGGCTCACGGAACTATCCCAACATGCGCTGAAACTGGAATCATCGGTGTTTTACCTGGTGTTATTGGAACCCTACAAGCAATGGAAGTTATTAAAATGATCACAAACATCGGAGAGCCATTAGTAGGAAAAATTCTTCTCTATAATGGATTATTAGCGCAATTTAATATTATTACTTATAAACGCTCAAATTATAAAGAAAATGCCATAGTTATTAAGAAGCCTGGAGAATCATGATTATGTCCCCTCTCCTAATAATTTTTAGCACTCTTGCAATACGTGAAATACTGATGTTTTGTCATAAGTCATCGAAACACTGTAACCAATGAAAATTATTTATCACAAATATGGAAACCCGTTTGTGAAAAAGTAATTCTCTATAATGGATTATCAGCATAATTTCATGTCATCGTCTATAAATGGACAGAGACTCGTGCAAACTTAGCTGCCATCAGTATTCTTGTGTAAAAAATTTTCGAAGTAGATAAAAATACAATCAGCAGAACTCTATTCAACTATTTTACTATTCACACATACAAAATTGCCTCACATGAAAGTGCTTACTTCAAGCCATAACCTATAAATAATTAATCTAAGTCATATTTTAGTGATCGATACTATAAAAGGTCAATGATTTGTATCTACACCTCTAACTTCAAGAGGAAACGTCTATTCATCAAGCATCATAAAATGCAGTTTAGGATTATTGCACGTATAAGAACAATCAATAGTCTCTGTTCATAAGAAAAATACATGGTGTATAGAAGGATTAAGATAAACCTCATGGAGAGCTTTAATTACATAATTATTGCGTTCAGAAACAGAAAGCTGCGGCTCATGAATTGATAATCCTTGAACAATAATTTCACAGACAAGCATATTATAGAAAAAGTGAAGCAAACAAATCTTAAAAACCAATCTGCAGATGATAGCGTAAGGAGTACATTTTTATAAAAGATCTCTTTAAAACAAGCGCGTAAATATGCAACGTTAAATGTGTTCTGTTTTGCGCGAGGGGCGTTTCCCTAACAAAACATCAATAAGAGCTCTTTTGATAACCGTAAAACTAAAATTACAAAAAAATCAGACTTCTTTCTAAAATTAACATCTATGGTATAAGTTAATTTGGCTCTTTCGCTTTATTATTATCCATTGGTAAAGGAACAGGATGATCGGATAAACTGCGTAAATAAAGCAAAAGATCGGCACGATCTTGGTCATTTTTAATTCCACGAAAAGACATAATGGTCCCAGGAAAAGCTTCACGTGGAGAATGTAAATAACGATCTAACGTTACAAAATCCCATTTTTGATCAGAATGAGCACGCAATGCCCGTGAATAAGCAAAACCTGCTGCTGATGCCAAAGGGCGGTTAACAATCTCCCAAAGAACTGGACCAACACGCCCTGCTTCATTGCGTCCAGAAGTATGGCATATGGCACATTGGCGAAAAATTTTACGGCCATTTTCAAAATTTCCTTGTTGAAGACGGCTATTTAGTGATAGGGAAATATCAGGTGCTTTTTGTTTTTCTTTAAATGTATCATTCTTGGCAACTGTATGATAATATTGAATTGATGTAGGATGGTCGTAAATGATATTGCTGAGTGTGAAAATCCCCACAATAATGACCAGTACACATAAACAAGCACAAATAAAATAAATAAATCTCAGGCGATTCATAAAAACTCAAATATTCACGGTTTCATTACCATTTTTAGTTTAAGCTTTTTCTTTATAACACACAACATCATAAATGCATCACAGATGACATTTGGAATCTTACAATGACTCTTGAACCAATTATTCTTATTCCTGCCCGTATAGGCTCAACCCGTCTTCCTCAAAAAGCTCTCGCTGAAATTGGCGGAAAACCGATGATTGTTCATGTCGCAGAACAAGCCAAAAAAGCTGCAATAGGGCGTACAATCGTTGCAACAGATCATAATGATATCGCTAAAGCTGTTGCAGATTATGGGCATGAATGTATCATAACACAAGGCGATCATAAATCTGGATCTGATCGTATTTATGAAGCTTTGATGCGTATTGATCCGGAGCAACGTTACAATACCATTTTAAATATACAAGGTGACTTACCAACAATAATGCCTCGTGAAATCATTCATGCTTTACGCCCTTTAGAAAATAGCTTTACTGATATTGCAACCTTGGGTGCTCAAATCATTGAAGAAAATGAAAAAAGAGATCCCAATATCGTCAAAATCGTTGGTACACCGCTTTCTCAAAATCGCCTTCGTGCTCTTTATTTTACGCGCACCACAGCACCTTATGGAGATGGTCCTCTTTATCACCATATTGGAATATACGCTTATCGGCGCGAAGCACTTGAGAAATTTGTATCATTCAAACCCTCTACACTTGAGATGCGTGAAAAACTTGAACAATTACGTGCATTAGAAAACAATATGCGTATCGATGTGGAAATAGTCGATACAATTCCCTTAGGCGTAGACACACAACATGATCTCAATAGAGTTCGTGAGATTTTAGCATGAAAATACTTCAAAAAACCAATAAAATTTCTTTCCAAGGAGAATACGGCGCTAATTCCCATATTGCTTGCTCCAATATGTTCCCCAATATGGATGCTGTTCCCTCTGCTACTTTTGAAGACGCCCTTAATTTAGTGGAAAGTGGGAAAGCTGATCTTGCTATGATCCCTATTGAAAATACTCTTGCGGGACGCGTTGCAGACATTCATCATCTTTTACCGCAATCATCTCTTTATATTATTGATGAATATTTTTTACCTATCCATTTTCAATTAATGGTTTTGCCCGGCGTTACATATAACGAAATTAAAACCGTCCACAGCCATACGCATGCCCTTGCACAATGCCGAAAAATCATACGAAACAACGGTTGGAAACCTGTTGTTTCTACAGACACTGCTGGAGCTGCAAAATTTATTAAAAAAAATGCTAAACGTTCACAGGCTGCCTTAGCTCCTCTGATCGCAGCAGAACTCTATGGACTTGATATTCTTGAAAGAGATGTTGAAGATAACCCTCATAATATTACCCGTTTTGTCATCCTCTCACGCTCCAAACGACATGTTCCCAAACCTCAAAATGGCGAAAAAATCATCACCAGTCTTCTTTTTCGAGTGCGCAATGTCCCCGCTGCTCTCTATAAAGCTATGGGAGGATTTGCAACGAATGGTATCAATATGACAAAATTAGAAAGCTATCAAATTGGTGGAAATTTCAACGCAACACAATTTTTTGTTGATATTGAAGGACATCCTGAAGACCCGATGATGAAACTTGCCTTAGAAGAATTATCTTTCTTTTCTGCAGAACTGCGTATTATCGGTACTTATCCAGCACAAAACGATCGAGCATCGTATATATAAAAGCAATTAAACTGCCATCATTCTTTGCTGATATCAAAGAGCATCGTAAAAATTTCATGATGCGACGCATCTTGGAAGAGCTCGTTTTTTCTACTCAACACCCTTCATAAACACTGAAGAAGAAAAAACAGCTCGTAACAGAATATATAAATTATTTTCATAATATTTTTTCACAAATTATATCATGATAAAAAGCAATTCAACTTGCATCAAAACAAATGTAAAAAACACAGTAACCACAAATAAAAAAACTTGTACCATATATTTCCCTTTATATATTAAAGGGAGGTTCTTGAGAAAAGTCATTTCCTCTGATAATTTATTCCAATAAAGATAACGAATTTCTAAATTGGCTCTCAAAACAATTCAAATTATTATACATAATAGAGCATTCAAATCTCTTAGACTGATATCATTCTGAACATGGTTTAAAGCTAGAAAATGCAACTTAGTCCTGCTTTTAGCATTAAGTTTGAACTTTCATTTTTATAAAAACTGATTTATGATTCATCTCACTTTAGAAAAAAGGAAAGGATAATGAAAAAAATCTTCGCGCAAGGATTATTAGCCGCAAATATTCTCGCCTACTCTAGTGTTGCATTTGCTGGCTTTGGTGAGAGAAAGTGGAATTTTTCGCTGGATGAAAGTGTTGTGATAACCCCATCCGATATTGTCCATCAAGGAGTTGAATACTCTTGTAGTACCTTTAAACCGAATAAAGTATCCTTCACTTTATCGTACTCTACTCCTTCTGATCTAAACAAATTGAGAATTGTTGTTGATGATGAAAAGAAAATAACCCATGATAAAGAAAAGAAGGTCTTTACACTAAAAAATATAAAATCTCTTCACATAAGTTTTCCTTCGTCAGGACATTATATTTTTAAAAATATTACGAAGAAAAAAGTTGTTGGAACAAATTGTGACACAGGAGATTATGATTAATAATATTTCTATAACATCTAAACTTGAGTAGAGTTATTCTTTTTTCAGGTGTTTTTTCAAAATACGGCATGATAGGCTATTAAAACTAATTGCTGAAGAGGTGTTTTATACTAATATGGAAGAACCTTAAGCTGCTCAGAACATTAGGTATTGAAGGACTTTTGCAAAAACTAAAAGACTAAAATTCAATTGCTCTGTATTTTCTACTATCAGAGCTATTTTTAAAATAATAATATAACTTTTATCTTCGCAATTGCTTCATTTTAAGCACTATAAAGCACATCGTGCCCAAATCACTTAGATAAACAGAAAAGTAAAATTTGCTCTATAGATGCATTCCTTGCTGCATTTTAAATCATACTCATTCAGCTTTTGTAAAAATTCATCTTGCTTTTCCCTCCTTGTTAAAGGATATAATTATTTGAAAATATAAAATGTCGTTTATATAGAATAAGAATCTTTTTATGCTTATAAAATTAGCACCGCCTTATTTCTATAGCGTTTAATGTCGCCTCTTCTCTTGCATGAGTACAGCCCCTTGAAAAATATATGAAATCTTTTCTCAAATAATGAAAATTTATATATTGATCCGTCTTGTGATGAACATCAATGTTTTTTAATTAAAAGAACAAGCACTCAAAAAAAGAGCGATAACATCTACTCAGTATTTATATTCGTATATGTTAAAAGAAAAAATATTACGTATTTGATATTCTCATTCATTATAGAAATGAGGTGCTGACCTTATAAGATATTTAAGATATTGACTTATCATTATAAGACTTTGATTTTTTGATACTGAATTACAACCGCAAATAAAGTACGATCCTCCTAGCTTAAATCTGCATATTGAATCAATTAAAATCGTTTCCTTGAAAGTTACAAATAGGAGTGGTGTGTGAGTAAAAACAATTAAAAAAAAGGAATAAAAATGCTTCTTATAAAGCCTCTCAGGTGCAAGGGATCGCAACATTGGGATTTGTTAAATAGTATGAGGGCTCAAATGCATGCTTTTATTAAGTGTAAAGAGAGTAGTGCACAATGGATTTATACCTCAATGGAAGGGATTTATACCTCAAAGAAACCATGTATACTATTACGAGCGGGGTTTGAAATAGAGTATTGAGCAATAGCTCTTTAAAAAGCCTGTGAATGTACAACATTAAGTTATTCTGTTTGAGATGTTCTGTTTTGTGTGAGAGAAGCAACACCATTAAAGCAATATTTTATAATTATTTAAATAGCACTCTTCCCCCTAATTTTCGAATGTTAGCCAATTACATGATCTATCTGCTTTATTTGCTTCTTTGACTGTTGTAAATTTTTGATGGTTCAATTTCGTAAGTTTTAGAACAAACGTATCTACCTTAAAACTCTTACATATTTCAGCGAATGAGAATAATTATACATTCAAATTATCCTAAGCGAAAAAATATTTTCATACCAAATAAATATAAAGAGCTACTGTTATGAAAACTGATAAATCCACAGTCTCTTTGTTGTTTATATGTCAATAAATTAAACACAAAAGAAAATTCTTCATCGTTCTTAGGATATTTTTCGTTTCTGAGCTTGATTTTTCATTCCAAATCGACAATATGAACTTGGGAGGTTGGTGGTGGACGAACTACTCGCCAACTGGGTCAGGTCTGGAAAGAAGCAGCCCCAACGAGTTCTGGTACGGGTCATCGTTCCAGCCTCCTATTTTGCTGAAGAAATTATTTTTTATGCTGTCTTTTAGCGAGGTATTTTTAATCTTCAGAGCGGCATTTGTATGCAGCAAATGAAGGGATTTGATTATTTTTAAACAAATTATCCTATAAATAATTTGATTAAAAAAAAATCCTTTTATATGAGACTACAGTATTGATCTATGCTTTTGTATATCAAAATGTACGCATAAAAAACTTCGAAGTTGGAAATATTCATGGAAAATGTACCGGTAGAAACAGCCTATCGTGTTCTTGCTCGTAAATATCGACCTCAAAACTTCTCTGACCTCATTGGTCAGGAAGCTATGGTGCGTACTCTCACCAACGCCTTCGAAAAAGGTCGTATTGCACAGGCGTGGATGTTAACAGGGATTCGTGGCGTAGGTAAAACCACAACAGCACGTATTTTGGCACGCGCGCTTAATTATAAAACAAAAGATATTGACCAACCAACAACCGTATTGGACTCTCTTGGTGAACATTGCACACAAATTATCGAAGGACGCCATATTGATGTTATAGAAATGGATGCCGCTTCTCATACGGGCATTGATGATATTCGTGAAATTATTGAACAAATACGCTATCGTCCTGTTTCTGCACGTTATAAGGTTTATATTATCGATGAAGTACATATGCTCTCAACACAAGCCTTTAATGGTTTATTGAAAACTCTTGAAGAACCACCGTCCCATGTGAAATTTATTTTTGCCACAACAGAAATTCGCAAAGTTCCTATTACAATTCTTTCGCGTTGCCAACGTTTTGATTTGCGACGTATTGAATCAAAAGCTTTGAGTGCACATTTGCGCCAAATTGCGAAATATGAAAAGGTAGAAGTAGAAGATCAAGCACTCTCTATGATTGCCCGTGCTGCAGAAGGATCTGCACGTGATGCATTATCCATTTTTGATCAAGCGATTGCCCATGGCAATGGCAATGTTAATGCCATTGCGGTGCGTACAATGTTAGGATTAGCGGATCAAGCGCGTATTATTGATCTTTTTGAATTTATCATGAAGGGCGATGTTGTCAATGCATTACATGAATTACGCAGTCAATATGAGGCAGGTGCTGATCCTCTTACTGTATTGACAGAACTAGCCGATTTTAATCATCTGGTTACACGTTTACGTTTTACACCAGAAATAGTGGAAGATTCCTCGCTGACTGAAGAACAACGTTTAAGAAGCTTAAATTTTTCAAAAAAACTTTCCGTTCCTGTTTTATCCCGAAACTGGCAAATGTTACTCAAAGGTTTGCAGGAAGTTAATCAAACTGCACGTCCGCTTCAAGCCGCTGAAATGCTTTTAATTCGTCTTGCTCACACAGCTGACTTACCAACTCTTGATGAAGCTTTAAAAAAGCTTTCACAAGAAAAAACACCTCTCACACTGGTTAAAAACTCTTCTCATCAAGAATCTGCAAATGCAAATAATATAACAAAAGAAACAATGGTCGAAGCCCATGCTTCCTCGAGCATTTCAAATACATTACCAGATCAATCAGATTTAAAAAATCAATTAGATCATTCCTTACAACCGGAAAAATTTGTTAAAAATCAAAACCCTGACAACACAAAAACCCAAGAAGTAGCAGAAACTCTTGAAACTTCTCAATCTATTGATCTTTCTGAAAAGATTGCAAATTTATCGCATTCTGTCACGCAAACAACGGAAAAGATTACTCAACCTGAAACTCTAGTGATTAATTCTTTGCACGATATTGTTCAATTAGCCGAACAGCATAATGACACTCCTTTCAAACTCCTTGTTAAAGAATTTATTCATCCTGTTTCTTTTGAAGCTGGGCATATTACCTTAAGACTTTCTGAAAATACCCCTCAATTTCTTGCTCATGATATAGAAAAAAAGATATCTCAATGGACTGAGAAACGCTGGACGATAACTTTTGTTAATGAAGGAGGTGGACCAACCTTACAGGAGGAAAGTATAGCGATTCAAAAGACTCTTTTTTCCAATGCAGAAACAGATCCTGATATCGCGAAAATCCTCAACCATTTCCCAGAAGCAAAAATTGTCGATATTCGACTCAATAAAGAAGAAAATGATCTTGATTTACTCCCCAATACCTCTAAAAATGCTGATATTTTTAAAAATAAAAATGATATCAATGATGAATAAGGATACCTATTCCTATGCGTGAAATGATGAGCATGATGAAAAAAGCCAAAGAAATGCAAGAAAAAATGCAGAAGATTCAGGAAGAAATAGCTAATCTGCAAGCTACCGGCACTGCAGGGGGTGGTCTTGTCAATATCACTTTAAGTGGCAAAAATATTATAACAGCAATTCAAATTGATCCTTCATTACTCAAACCTGAGGAAGCTGAAATTCTTGAAGATCTCATTATGGCAGCTTATAATGAAGCCAGAGCAAAAATCGAAGTCGCAATAGAAGAAAAAACCAAAAGTATAACGGCAGGACTACCGCTCCCATCAGGTTTAAAGCTTCCATTTTAATGAAACGGATTTTTCCGTGGGACAAAAATATGTCTAAATACATTGCAGGACCTGAGATTGAACGTCTCATTCAGATTTTATCACGTATACCAGGTCTTGGTCCACGTTCAGCGCGTCGTGCTGCACTTCATCTTATCAAAAAAAAAGAGACATTGCTGGAGCCTTTAGGAGCAGCTATACAAGCAGCTATAGAAAAAGTCGGCATTTGTTCTGTTTGTGGAAATGTCGATACCATTGATCCTTGTTCAATTTGTACAGATCCTCGCCGCGATGATACAACAATTATTGTTGTTGAGGATATTGCTGATCTGTGGGCTCTTGAGCGTGCAAAAACTTTAGCCGCACGTTACCATGTATTGGGTGGACGACTCTCCCCCTTAGATGGAATAGGTCCTGACGAACTCAACATTGCCGCCTTAATACAACGTGTTGTACAAAATCCCATTACAGAAATTATTCTTGCTGTCAATGCAACCGTCGAAGGTCAAACAACTGCTCACTATATCACAGATCAGCTTTCCAATTTTTCAGTTAAAATTACGCGACTTGCTCATGGTGTTCCTGTAGGAGGCGAACTTGATTATCTTGATGATGGAACTTTAGCAGCAGCTGTACAAGCACGAACAAATCTTTAAAACTTTTTCTTCTTAACCTTTAGCTCTTTAATGACGGGGAAATATTCAAATGCTAAAGAAAAAACTCTTATTTTTCAACGACCTTGGTCCTGGTATTTTAGTATGTTTATTCATATCAGCTTTAGCGTATGGTTTAGAAGTCGTGGAAAAGCAGCTTTTTGGGCAAGCATGGCTTGAAAGTCTTGTTTTAGCAATTCTCTTAGGATCTGTTACCCGTAGTTGTTTTACTTTGCCAACATATTTTCAAAAAGGTATAACTTTTTGTGCCAAAACACTTCTTGAAATTGCTATCGTACTTCTAGGAGCAAGCATTAGCATTAACGCAGTGCTTTCAGCCGGTTGGAATTTACTTTCTAGCATCATATTCGTTATATTCGTAATGATTATCCTTAGCTTTGCCATTGGTCGAATCTGCGGGCTCTCTAAACATTTAGCAATGCTCGTTGCTTGCGGAAATGCTATTTGTGGTAACTCAGCTATCGTTGCCGTTGCACCTATCATTAAAGCTAAACACGAAGAAGTAGCTGCATCAATTGCTTTTACTGCTCTTTTAGGAGTTGTTATTATTTTACTTCTCCCTTTTTTATATCTATTTTTGAACTTGTCATTTAGTCAATATGGTGTGCTTGCTGGCATGGTAGTTTATGCCGTACCACAGGTCTTAGCAGCAACAGCGCCAATATCTTTCGTGAGCGTTCAAATTGCAACAATTGTCAAATTAGTACGTGTTCTCATGTTAGGCCCTGTTATTTGTATCCTATCCATTATCTATCATCGATCAGCACAAACACGCCTGCGTCTACATACCCTTGTCCCATGGTTTATTATTGGCTTTATTCTTATGATGCTTGTTCGCTCAAGTGGTTTTATCCCTGAAAAAGTACTTAATCCCATCAAACTAATTGCTCAGTTATTGACCGTCATTTCAATGGCAGCATTAGGACTAGGCGTTGATATTCGTTCATTGAAAAAAGCAGGATGGCGTGTTATCTTAGCTTCAACCTGCTCCATACTCACCCTTGGAGCTTGTAGTCTGATCATGATAAAATTAATCGATTTAAATCAGATAATATTTTGAAATAGCCCTTAAATACTTTTGCTTTTTTCAATGTAGCACACAATAAACCCCAATATTTGCTAGTATTAGGGTAGCCTTTTCACCAAACTAAGCTAACATTTCAAAGAATTCTCTATCATTCTATACAAAAAATTTCATGCGCTTTAATATAGTGCAGAAAGCTATCAAATTGCTTATAACTGAGTATCATAGTACTGAAATACATCATTCATTAAAAACTCTACTCTAACCAAAATCAAGTTTTTACAAAAGGCTAATGAATGTGCTCTTATTGGGAAAAACAAATGTGATCTCACGATTTCTTCCCTTCAAATGGTTGTTATTTGCTCTGTTATACAACAAAGCATAATGAAAATTAAATCTCCCCCACATTCAATAAGGAAAAGAATATTAAATATTGATTAAACATAATAAAAAACTTCAAAAAAACAGTGTTATCTATTTGTTTTATAAGTGACTTTAACTATTGCAAAATGTACAATAAAATAAAAAAGAGTAAAAAAATACAGCAGGCCTTTTGTTTATCATATTATTCAACTACAATATTTTCATGCTTATCCTTGCCATAGACACTGCTTCAATCTATTGCGCTGTTGCGCTTATTCGTCATAAATCTGTTATTGCGCGTATCAATGAGCGCATGAACAAAGGGCATGCTGAAAAACTTATTGGGCAAATTACACAAATAATGACACAAGCCAATATGACTCTTGATCAAGTTGAGCGTATTGCTGTCAATATTGGACCTGGGTCATTTACTGGTGTACGTGTCGGTGTTGCAACAGCGCGCGCTTTGGCATTAGCACTTGAGATACCAGCTATTGGAGTGAGTGCTTTTGAAGCGTTAGCAGCACAAGTAATAAACAGTAAAAGTACAGCATCAGCAATTACTGTTGTCATTGAAGCAGGGAGAGAGATGTTTTACCATCAAAATTTCCATAAAGATCTCACACCTTTGGGAGCGCCGGGATTAAAAACAATTGAAAATATCCTCGACGATTTGCCAAAAAAAACCCGTCTGACTGGCCCAGCTGCTGATGTCATTGTGGAACATATTAAAAACCATAAAATAAACGAAAAAATTGTCCTAGAAAAAATCCCCTGCGAAGCGGCTGATATTGTAAACTATGCTTATCTTGCTGCAAACAAACAATCAAAAAATTCGCCTCGCCCACTCTATCTACGCAGCGCTGATGCAAAGCAACAAACCAATTTTGCTTTACCACAAAAAAAATAATGCCCAAATTTTCATTGACAAAAAAGATTTTTAGAATTGCTCCGCTACAAATTAATGATAGTGCTCCTCTTCATCAAATTCATCAACATTGTTTTACCCCTTCTTGGGGGAAACAAGCTTTTGATAATTTCTTAACAGATCACTCTATCTTCGGATACAAAGTTTTTCTCATTGATCGCTCTGATCAAATTTTAGGCTTTTGCCTATGCCGTCTCATCCTTGATGAAGCAGAAATCATCACAATTGCTGTTCACCCTCATTATCGTCAACAAGGAATTGGTACCTTTCTTATCGAAAGCACAGTTCAGCATCTTCACAACAAAGGCGCTATAAAATTATTCTTGGAAGTAGAAGCCACAAACCTTTCTGCTTTGAACCTTTATCAACGCTTTGAATTTCAAAAAATTTCTGAACGTCTTGCCTACTACCCGTCAAAAAATGGTCGTGGTGATGCAATTATCATGCAAAAAACTTTTAAGTAAATAGATTGAGATTTGTGTAAAAAACATTTACACATGTGCCATGAATAAAGTAAATCCTAAAAATACACCTCCTGTTGCTCCGAAAAAGGTTTTTATCAAAACCTATGGATGCCAAATGAATGTTTATGATAGCCAACGGATGACTGATAGTCTCAGTTCGCAAGGCTATGTGACAACACAAATTCCCAGTGATGCCGATCTTATTCTTGTTAATACCTGTCATATTCGTGAAAAAGCAGCAGAAAAACTTTATTCTGATCTCGGTCGTTTGCGCGTTATGCGTCAAGAGCGCACACCTGATAAACCCCTGATGGTTGGTGTAACGGGTTGTGTTGCACAAGCTGAGGGAAGTGAAATCTTGCGCCGTGCTCCAACAGTGGATCTTGTTATTGGTCCGCAAATGTATCATCGCTTGCCAGAATTGTTAGAGAAAGCCAAACACGGAAAAAAAATTATCGAAACAGACTATGCTGTTGAAGATAAATTTGCTCATTTGCCGCCCCATAATAAACATGCAGTAAGAAAACGAGGTGTTAGCGCATTTTTAACAGTACAGGAAGGTTGCGATAAATTTTGCACTTTTTGTGTTGTGCCCTATACACGCGGTGCTGAAATATCACGATCCGTTGAGCAAATTACTGAAGAAGCCCTTCAACTCATCGAAGCGGGTGTCAAAGAAATTACGCTGCTTGGACAAAATGTCAATGGTTGGCATGGACAAAATGTTGATGGCAAAACTTGGCGTCTTGGCGATCTGCTTTATCATCTTGCAAAACTCGATGGTTTAAAGCGTTTGCGTTACACAACCAGCCACCCACGTGATATGGATGATAGCCTTATTGCCGCGCATCGAGATCTTGATATGTTAATGCCTTACCTCCATCTTCCTGTTCAATCAGGCTCAGATCGCATCTTAAAAGCTATGAACCGCCAACATAAAAGCTCTCATTATCTTCATCTTATCGAAAAAATTCGAACCGCACGGCCAGATATTGCCTTTTCAGGCGATTTCATTGTAGGTTTTCCAGGAGAAACAGATGAAGACTTTGAAGAAACCATTAAACTTATTCAACAAGTACAGTACAGTTCAGCTTATTCTTTTAAATATTCCCCCCGTCCTGGAACAGTGGGAGCCACAATGAAAAATCATGTTGATGAATCTGTAAAAGATGCCCGCCTTCAACATTTACAAGTCCTTCTCCTTGAGCAACAAAATGCGTTTTTGCGTTCTAAAATTGGTCAAAAAACGAACGTTCTCATCGAAAAACCTGGACGTCACTCTGGACAAATGGTAGGACGTTCCCCTTGGCTTTTACCTGTTGTCGTCGATACAGAAGCCTCTACAGGTAGCGTAATAGAAGTTAATATTAAAAATGCAAGCTCAAACAGTTTTGTTGGTGAAGTGACAAATAGATAAATATGCCTCTAAAACCTTGTTCACAATAAATATTTTGGAAAACTCTTTTATTTTAAAAGAAAATGATTACATCTAAAGCGTGCACTTTTGTAAAAAATTGTCTTTTATAAAGTTTACTTAACAAAATGTGCAATCTTTATGTAGATATGGAGAATAGGCTGAAAGCTTCAACCGAAAAAATAAAGCGTATTAAAGAAAAAGTAAATATGTCCCTTGAAAAGGCTGATACCTTAAAACAAACAAGCGCTTCAGATCTGAGCCAAGTTGTTTTGATTTTCGAAAATAATAAATATGCAAAAGCAGTTTTTGGTAAATTTGACGAAAATCTCGCTTATATCGAAAAAAAACTCGAACTTAGTATTCATCCGCGTGGTAATGAAGTATTAATCCGTGGAAATATTTCGGTTATAAAACGTGCGCAATATGTATTGCAGCAACTTTATGAACGTGCCAAAACACATCAAGAGCTCACTTTATCAGATATAAAAGGAGCGCTTGCTATGGCAAATATACCAAAGAAGCAGAAAGAAGACACAATAACTCACAAATCTGCAACGAAACGTATACCAGCACGGCTAAGTACCCATAAAAAAATAATTCATGCAAGAACTCCAACACAAGATGCTTACATACGCGCTATGGAGCATACTGAACTTGTGTTTGGTGTAGGACCAGCAGGAACAGGTAAAACTTATCTTGCTGTTGCTCATGCTGCTATGCTTCTAGAACGTGGTATCATTGAGCGAATTATTCTCTCGCGTCCGGCTGTTGAAGCTGGAGAACATCTTGGTTTTCTTCCCGGTGATCTCAAAGAAAAAGTCGACCCATATTTACGACCACTTTATGATGCTCTTTATGATATGATGCCTGCTGAAAAAGTCGAGCGCATTTTAGCTTCTGGTGTCATCGAAATTGCTCCTCTTGCCTTTATGCGCGGACGAACACTTGCCCATGCTGCTGTTATTCTTGATGAGGCACAAAATACTACGCCCATGCAAATGAAGATGTTCCTCACACGTCTTGGAGAAGGAACACGTATGATTATTACCGGTGACGTAAGCCAAATTGATTTGCCTACAGGGCAAAAGTCAGGTCTCATTGAAGCAATTCGCATTCTTTCAAATGTAGAAAATATTGCAATTGTACATTTTGATGAAAAAGATGTTATACGCCATCCACTTGTTGCTGCTATCGTTCGTGCTTATGATCGTGATTCCGAGATAAAAAATAAAAAAAAATCATTCACATGCGATGATGAACATGATGCATTAAAAAATGAGTTTGATTCATCATGATTATTATTGATATAATGGTTAAAAGCGCAGGGTGGAATGATGAGAAAATGCTTTATAATATTACTGAAAAAGCATTAATGACGACTATGCATCATGTTTCATTGGAAGATGTTGTAAGCGAGATTAGCCTGCTTTTTACGGATGATGAACATATGGCACAAATCAATGCACAATGGCGCAACAAAAACAAATCTACTAATGTATTATCCTTTCCTGCTTTTCCACTTAAAGCTGGAAATCGACCTGGTCCCATACTCGGTGATATTATTATTGCCCGAGAAACTGTTGTTTTCGAAGCAGAGAAAGAAGGAAAAACATTTCAAGATCATTTAACGCATATGATTGTTCATGGTATCTTGCATCTGCTTGGTTATGACCATGAAACTGATGATGAAGCATATAAAATGGAAAAGCTCGAAAGAGAAATTCTTCAAAAGCTTTCTATAAAAGATCCTTACGCAGAATTGTCTATCAATGATAAAATTTAACTTTTAAAATCAATATTACCAGCATACCATTTAAAGCCTCTTATTTATCTATTATAAAAAGAAAGTCTAGAAGATCTCAAAACCATGGCAAACAAAATAAATGCACAAAATAATAGTCAAGCATCTTCTAATAATGAAAAAGACCCCTCTCAACAGACGAATCATACAGAAAAATATTCCCTGATGAATCATTTATTTTCATTCTTACGTGGCCGTAATTGTGCATCGACATCACTGCGCGACGATCTTACCGTTGCACTCACGACTAACAATGAAAAAGATACCGACCTCTTCTCACCTGAAGAACGTACTATGCTGCATAATATTTTACGCTTACGTGAAGCACGCGTGGATGATGTTATGATACCACGTTCTGAAATCGAAGCACTGGAAATAAACACTTCACTTGGAGAAACCCTTAAATGTTTTGCAAAAATTGGTCATTCTCGCATACCTGTTTATGCTGAAACTTTAGATGATCCGCGCGGCATGATTCATATCCGCGATGTTCTTAACTATATGACTCGCTTTATTGTCAGCCCAACAAAAACTGACCAGAAATCCGATTTGCTTCAATTAAACCATACAGACTTACATACCCCAATCGGTGAATTGGATTTGATCCGAACAGTTCTTTTTGTTCCAAGTTCCATGCTTGCAAGCAAATTATTAACACGGATGCAAACTACACGAACACAAATGGCTTTAGTTATTGATGAACATGGGGGAACAGATGGTCTCGTTTCAATGGAAGATATTGTTGAGTTAGTCGTTGGGGATATCGAAGATGAACATGATAATGTTGACAATGCTATCGTACGTGAACCAAATAATAAATGGCTCGTTGATGCAAGAACTGAACTAGAAGATGTGGAGAAAGCTCTTGGTCCTGATTTTATTGTAGGGGAATATGGTGATGAAGTTGATACTATTGGTGGTTTGATCGTCTCCATTCTTGATCGCATTCCTGCCAAAGGTGAAATTGTCGAAGCTGTACCTGGCTATAGATTTCGTATTTTAGAAGCTGATAAACGCCGGATTAAGCGATTGCGTATTTTTCGCATTCCCCAAAATGAGAATCTTGAGAACAATGCCATCCCTAAAGAATAGTCCAGCGTTTTTAAACAATTTCATCGTTTTTTTGTCCTCTGTTACCGGTTGGAAGCGCCAAGCATGGATATTTCTGTGCGGTGCTCTTACTTCTTTTGCACTTCCACCCTTTTATTTGACACCTCTTTGCTTTTTAACTTTCCCTCTCTTTATTGTTTTACTTGACTCAATACGGGACACTAAAAACAATAAAAAACATTTTTTTACTTACGCTTTAAGCTGTGGAACCTTTGGTTTTAGTTATTTTATTTGCGGACTTTGGTGGCTATGCAATGCTTTATTAACAGATCCAGATTCTTTTGGTTGGGCAGTCCCATTAGCCATTTTAGGCCCCCCACTCTACCTTTCTCTTTATTGGTTTTTTTCTGGTTTCATTGTCGGTTTATTATGGACAAAAGGAATAGCACGCTTTTTTGTTTTAGCCTTTGCATTAGGATTGGCCGAATGGTTGCGTGCATTTTTATTCACAGGATTTCCATGGAATGCTCTTGGCTATACAGCCATGCCAACCCCTATGTTCATGCAATCTGATGCAATAGTAGGACTTTACGGAATAAATATTCTTGCTGTATTAGCCTACAGTTTGCCAACTGTTTTATTAACGGATGAAAAAAAGAAAGCAGCACTTTCTCTTTGCTTATCACTTATATTCATTCATAGTGGTTTTGGGTTTTATCGTCTTCATACTATAGAAAACACAGCTGAAAATCAAAAAAAATCTTATTGGGTGCGCATTGTTCAACCTTCTATCCAACAAAATATAAAATTGCGTGATAATACACGAGAAGCTATGTTGGAAGCACATCTGAATCTAAGTGCAATGCCAACAACCGATCAAAACTCAGAACCCGATTTTATCGTATGGCCCGAAGCTTCCGTTCCTTACCTTCTCTATGATAACTCATCTATCACAATGCGCATTGCCTCTCTTTTAAAACCTAAGCAATGGGCTATTGTCGGAGCAATACGCGCCAGCAATGATATACCTCATTCCCAAACACAATATTTTAATACAATTGCACTCATTAATGCTCAAGGTAATATTTTAAACACTTCCGATAAGCTTCATTTGGTTCCTTTTGGTGAGTATCTTCCTTATCAGAATCTATTGAAAAAAATTGGATTGCGTACCCTTGCCGATAATATTGGTGGATATAGTGCTGCAAGTGTGCGCAAAATTGTTACAATGCCAAACGGATTTTCTTATCTACCCTTGATTTGTTATGAAGCAATATTTCCCCATGAAATGACTTTTAAAGGATCCCCGCCTCAAGCAATTATTAATATTACAAATGATGCATGGTTTGGTGTAACACCGGGCCCCTATCAACATCTTCAACAAGCACAGCTTCGTGCAGTTGAACTGGGAATCCCCCTCATACGGGCAGCCAATAATGGAATATCAGCTGTTATTGATTCTTATGGACGAATCGTTGTAGCTCTTCAACAAAATGCTGTGGGCATTATTGATTCGCAAGTTCCATCATCCATTACCCCTATAGGAAGCAATGAATACAGAACTTTCTCTACTTTTATCTTATTCATCCTTATGCTATTGTGTCGTGTTGGTTTTGGTTTTACAAAACAGCTTAAGTGATTCAAGTGCTCCTTGTACGGTATTATGTTGCGTGTACCAGTAATATTGGGAAAAAATATTACATATTATTTTAATTATATGATAAATCAGCTTCGTATAAATATGATGTTGGTTTAGAAGAAAAGTGCTGGAAATAAAGAGTTGCATTATGACCGAAACTAAAAAAAAACCTGACCCTATAGATATCTATGTTGGAACTCGTATCCGTTTACGTCGTAATATTTTAGGACTCACTCAAGAGAAACTAGGCGAAAAATTAGGAATTACTTTTCAGCAAATCCAAAAATATGAAAAAGGAACAAACCGTATTGGTGCCAGTCGTCTTCAAGCGATAGCGGAAATTATGGATGTTCCTGTTTCTTACTTTTTTGATAAAGGTATTACCTCCCAACAAGTAGAGGGTTTTGCTGAAAGTGATCACAATTTTATAGACTTTTGTTCTAGCAGCGAAGGGATTCAGCTCATGCGCGCTTTTACAAATATATCTGATGCTAAAGTGCGTCGAAAAATTATTGACTTGGCAAAAGCGCTTTCTGAGGAAGATTTGACAAATAAGCTATAAATCAAAATTATATCTGTCCCCTTTATTCATATAAATTTGCATTGACGATTTGCTGTAGAATTAGCCAATCGTGACAACTTTAGTAAGCAATTAATTAAATCGTTGATTTTCTTTTTTGAAGGAGTTCCTATGCCGCATCAAGATTATCTTTTTACGAGCGAATCGGTATCGGAAGGACATCCTGATAAAATTTGTGATCGTATTTCTGATGAAATCGTTGATATGGTCTATAAAGAAGCTGAAAAGACTGGTACTGATCCATGGTTAATACGCGTTGCCTGTGAAACTCTCGTCAGTGTCAACCGTGTTGTTATCGCTGGTGAAGTGCGTGTTCCCGATACGCTATTAAAAAAAGATAAAAATAAAGAATTTATCTATGATGAAACTGGCTTTCCACTCATTAATCCTACGCGTTTTCGTACAGCAGCGCGCCGTGCTATTCGTACCATTGGCTATGAACAAGCAGGATTCCATTGGAAAACTGTTAAAATTGATGTTCTTTTGCGCCCTCAATCAGCTGACATAGCAAGAGGGGTTGATAATGCTACGGATCGGCATGGTGAAGAAGGAGCAGGTGATCAAGGCATCATGTTTGGATATGCCTGCCGTGAAACACCTGATTTCATGCCTGCGCCAATTTATTATGCGCATAAAATTCTCAAACTTCTTGCCGCAGCCCGTCATAAAGGAGAGGGAGAAGCTGGAAAATTAGGACCTGATGCTAAAAGCCAAATAACCATACGCTATAAAAATGGAAAACCGATAGAGGTCACATCGATTGTTCTTTCAACGCAACACCTCGATGAAAGCTGGGATTCTAACAAGGTACGTACAGTGGTTGAACCTTACATTCGCCAAGCTTTACATGATATTCCCATTGCGGCTCAATGCAGTTGGTATATTAACCCAACAGGAAAATTTGTCATTGGTGGTCCTCAAAGCGATGCCGGATTAACAGGACGCAAAATTATTGTGGATACTTATGGAGGTGCAGCACCCCATGGAGGCGGTGCTTTCTCAGGAAAAGATACAACAAAAGTTGATCGTTCTGCAGCTTATGCGGCACGCTATCTGGCTAAAAATATTGTTGCTGCTCATTTAGCAGAGCGATGCACCATTCAACTCTCTTATGCAATTGGTATTGCACAACCTTTATCTATTTATCTTAATCTTCATGGAACAGGAAAAGTCGATGAAAAAGTTATTGAAGAAGCCATTCGCAAAATAATGGACCTTTCACCTACCGGCATTCGAAAACATCTCGACCTCAATAAACCTATTTATGCGAAAACAGCTGCCTATGGTCACTTTGGACGTAAACCAAAATACGATGGTTCGTTTTCATGGGAAAAAACTGATCTCGTAAAAACACTTCAAACAATGATCCAAATCCCATGATTAAACATAATACACGCAAGAGTGAAGCATTTTTTGGACGCAGACAAGGAAAACAGCTTCGAAACAGTCAGCTTACACGTATAAAAATGCTTCTTCCCAATTTTAATATTGATTTAAATGTCCCTCCTCCCTCAAACCTTACATCCTTATTTTCAAGTCAAGTAAGGGAAATTCGACTTGAAATCGGCTTTGGTGGAGGTGAACATTTACTTTATGAAATGGAATATTTTCCAAAAACTGGTTTTATCGGCGTCGAGCCTTTTATCAATGGCATGGCAAAAATATTGTTGTCTCTTGAACAGCATCAAAACCATCAAAATCGTCTTCGCCTCTATAATGATGATGCTACACGCCTCCTTGATTGGCTCCCTGATAACTCTCTTGATGGAATAGATCTCTTCTATCCTGATCCTTGGCCAAAAAAGAAACACTGGAAACGACGTTTCATTAACATAAAAAATCTTAACCGTTTTGCTCGTGTTCTTAAAATAGGAAAAATTTTTCGCTTTGCTAGTGATATAGACAGTTATGTAAACTGGACTTTGTACCATTGTGCACAACATGATCACTTTGAATGGAAAGCTGAAAGCCCTCAAGACTGGAAACTCCCTTATCCACTATGGAAAGGAACCCGCTATGAAGCAAAAGCTTTACGCGAAGGACGAACGCCTGCCTATCTTATCTTTATCAAGAAATAAATGATCAAGCGCTTTTCTCATAAACAACTTGAAAAATTTTGAATTTAAGAGTATCAATAGTTAAATTCTTGGTCTTATGATGAAGGGTGGGCCGTTGGACCCGCTCTTTTTTAATATCATAAACTGATGAAAACAACTTGGATAAAATGTATGAACGAAGCTGAAAAAATAAGCAATCTTGACGAACCACGCCTGTTTGAAGAAGATGGTATCGAAGCACAGGTTGCTGCTCTTGTCATACCACTACTTAAACCTTTAGGTTTTCGTTTGGTTCGTGTGAAACTTCTTGGTCAAAATGGTTTAACACTTCAAATTATGGTTGAACGTGCCGATGGTTCTATGACCGTAGAAGATTGTGAAACTGTTAGTCGAACTGTTTCCCCGCTCCTTGATGTACAAAATGTTATTGAACGCAAATATCATTTAGAAATCTCATCACCTGGAATTGATCGTCCATTGGTAAGAAAATCTGATTTTTCTCATTGGCAAGGGCATCTTGCAAAAATTGAAACCAAAATAACAATTGATGGGCGCCGAAAATTTCGCGGGACACTTACAAATATCACGCAAGATGGATTTATTTTAAATACTGATAAAGCTGCTTATGGAGAAGCCATGTATACCCCTATTTCCTATTGTGATATCATAAATGCACATTTAGTGCTTACCGATGAGCTTATTCGCGACGCATTGAAAAAAAATAAAGATTTAAGTCAACAATTCATTGCCGAAGAGAAAGCTAACGACTCTATACAGACGCTCAATTTCAAAAAATAATATCACAGGGGAATACCCATCGTGTGGCACAAAGAAGGAGAAAATTGATGGCTACAAGCGCTAACAGGCTTGAGATTCTGCAAATTGCAGATGCTGTTGCACGTGAAAAGTCAATCGACCGTGAAATTGTCATTTCTGCGATGGCTGATGCTATTCAAAAAGCAGCACGTTCTCGTTATGGTCAAGAAACCAATATCCGTGCTGAAATCAATTCTAAGACAGGTGAAATTAAATTACAGCGCCTGCTTAAAATCGTTGATGTCGTTGAAGACTATACAACGGAAATTACTTTGTCTGATGCTCTCAAACATCAAGCAGAAGCAAAAATTGGTGATTTTTTTGCTGATCTTTTACCTCCTATGGATTTTGGACGTATCGCAGCACAATCTGCTAAACAGGTTATTGTACAAAAAGTACGCGACGCAGAGCGTGATCAGCAATATGAAGAATTCAAAAATAAAGTTGGTGAAATTATTTCTGGTACAGTTAAGCGTGTGGAATATGGTAACGTTATCGTTGATCTCGGGCGTGGTGAAGCTATTGTGCGCCGTGACGAATTAATTCCTCGTGAATCATTCCGCTATGGAGATCGTATTCGTGCTTTTGTCAATGATGTACACCGTGAAACGCGTGGACCGCAAATTTTCCTTTCACGCACACATCCCCAATTTATGGTAAAACTTTTCACTATGGAAGTGCCAGAAATTTATGATGGTATTATAGAAATCAAATCTGTTGCTCGTGATCCAGGTTCACGAGCTAAAATCGCCGTTGTTTCACGCGATGGCTCCATTGATCCTGTTGGAGCATGCGTTGGAATGCGAGGAAGTCGTGTACAAGCTGTTGTTGCTGAATTACAAGGCGAAAAAATTGATATTATTCCTTGGTCGCCTGATGCGGCAACATTTGTCGTTAATGCACTGCAACCTGCTGAAGTTTCTAAAATCATCCTTGATGAAGATGCTGAACGGATTGAAGTTATTGTGCCAGATGATCAACTTAGTCTTGCTATTGGACGACGTGGACAAAATGTTCGCTTAGCTTCGCAACTAACAGGATGGAACATTGATATTTTAACGGAAAAGGAAGAATCTGAAAATCGTCAAAAAGAATTTACTGAACGGAGTAAATTGTTTATGGAAGCCTTAGAGGTTGACGAAATGATCGGACAGGTTATGGCATCAGAGGGTTTTTCTTCTATTGAAGAAATCGCCTATATTGATCTTGAAGAAATCGCTTCTATTGATGGTTTTGACCATGATACCGCCGCTGAAATCCAAAGTCGTGCCCGCGAATATCTTGATCATCAAGAAAAAGAACTTGATGAAAAACGCAAAAAGCTTGGAGTTTCTGACGAATTGCGAACACTTCCTGGAATGACAAGTGCTATGTTAGTTGCTGTAGGTGAGGATGGTGTAAAAACAATAGAAGACTTTGCTGGCTATGCCGTTGATGATTTAGCAGGTTGGAGAGAACGTAAAGAAGGTCAAACACAGAATTTTTCTGGTATTTTAACCCCTTTTGACATTACACGCGCGGATGCAGAAGCTATGGTTTTAGCCGCACGTGTACAAGCAGGCTGGATAGACCAAGCTGATCTTGTTACAGAAAATCCTGTAGAAGATGAAAGTTCTACAGAAAATGAAAAAACAGATGATTTGGATGTGGATACACTTTAAATGAATGAACGGACTTGCATTGTGACCAGAAAAAATGCTTCAGCACAAACGCTGATCCGTTTTGTTATTGGTCCCAATAACCAAATTGTTCCCGATCTTAAAGCGAAGTTACCAGGGCGAGGCGTTTGGGTTTCTGCCCATCACGCTGTTATTGAGAAAGCAATCAAACAGAAAGCTTTTCATAGAAATTTTAAAACAGATGTTGAGGTTGCGCCAAATCTTGTGCATGTTGTTGATACGCTTTTACTAAAAGCCGCTCTTTCAAGCCTTTCCATGGCACGAAAAGCGGGAGCAATTGTTATGGGAGCAACAAAGGTTGATGCTGCTATCCGCTCTGGTAAAGTTATTCTTGTACTTCATGCTAAAGAAACAACAGAAGATGGGAAACGAAAAATTGCACAGGCCATTCATTCAATACAACAACAAACAAATCGGACTATAAAAACCATATCTTTATTTACAAGTGATGAAATGCGAGTGGCTTTTGGCTCTAATCCTGTAATGCACGCGGCCTTATTGGATACAAAAGCTGCCGAAGGATTTCTCAAAACGACATATAAATTGATCAGCTATCGTGACGACAAGCATAGTAAGCCTAGTGAGATGACGGCACAAGCCGTGAAGGAAGTACAATGAGTGAAAATAACAACGACAAAACAACCGTCAAGAAGACACTAACTCTCAAGAGGTCTGTCTTGGAAACAAGCACGGTCAAACAAAATTTTAGTCATGGCCGTACGAAGGCTGTCGTTGTCGAAACCAAACGGCGTAAAATTACGCGACCTGATGAAAAAGCTGAAACCGCACAGCCCATTACAAAGCCGCACGTGGCCGCCCAGCGCTCTAAACCGCGTTTTGAGAGGAAAAAACCTCAAGAATCTGTGGCCAAAAGCAATCTTTCATCGACTGAAATGGAAGCGAGACTTCGCGCGTTAGAAGAAGCACATATCCAAGAAAGAATAACGCGAGAACAAGCCGAAGAAGAAGCAAGACGCGCTAAAGAGCGTGAAGAAATTTTACAGCAAGAAATTAAAGAAAAAGAAATACATCTCCAACAAGAAGAAGAAATATCACCAGCACAGACTCCACCTGTTCCCCCTCTCATTGAACAGACAGCTATTCCTATTGCGCCTAAAAACACAACCGTGGTTGAAAAACGCAAAATAGATGAAAATAAAGAGGAAGAACGGCATAGTCGACGTGCTAATCCTGCTAAATCAGAAATACGTGTACCAAAAGTTGTCAAAGGAGCTGATGAGCGGCGACGCGGAAAGCTAACTCTGAATAGTGCACTGGATGAAGAAGGAAGCGCACGTGGGCGCTCAATGGCTGCAATGCGGCGTAGACAAGAAAAGTTTAAGCGTGCACAAAATCAAGAACCAAGAGAAAAAATTTCTCGCGAAGTTGTTCTTCCTGAAACGATTACCATTCAAGAGCTCGCACAACGTATGACTGAGCGTTCTGTTGATGTGATTAAATTCTTGATGAAACAAGGACAAATGATGAAACCTGGCGATGTCATTGATGCAGATGTTGCCGAACTCATCGCTGTTGAATTTGGACATACTGTTAAACGTGTTTTAGAATCTGATGTAGAGGAAGGTATCTTTAATATAACAGATAATCCTCAAAACATGCAGCAGCGCCCCCCTGTTGTAACCATTATGGGCCATGTTGACCACGGAAAAACTTCTCTTTTGGATGCTATTCGTAAAGCAAATGTTGTTTCTGGCGAAGCAGGAGGTATTACGCAGCATATTGGTGCCTATCAAGTAGAACAAAACGGTCAAAAAATTACTTTTATTGATACACCAGGACATGCTGCTTTTACGGCTATGCGTGCACGTGGAGCTCGTGTTACTGATATTGCTGTTCTCGTTGTAGCCGCTGATGATAGTGTTATGCCTCAAACGATTGAATCAATCAATCACGCGAAAGCCGCTGGTGTACCTATCATTGTTGCTATCAACAAAATTGATAAACCAGCTGCAAATGCACAAAAAGTGCGTACAGAACTTCTACAACATGAAGTGTTTGTTGAAACTATGGGCGGAGAAACGTTGGACGTTGAAGTTTCTGCTAAAACTGGTCAAAACCTTGATAAACTTCTCGAAGCTATCCTTCTTCAGGCTGAAATGCTTGATCTGAAAGCAGATTCTCAACGAACTGCAGAAGGCGTTATCATTGAAGCCAAATTGGATCGTGGGCGTGGATCTGTTGCAACAGTTCTTGTTCAAAAAGGTACATTACACCCTTCTGATATTATAGTTGCCGGAAATGAATGGGGTCGTGTGCGTGCTTTGATTGACGACCATGGACGCCATGTCAAAGAAGCCGTTCCCTCTACACCGATTGAAATTTTAGGCATGCAAGGAACACCACAAGCCGGAGACCGTTTTGCTGTTGTCACACATGAAGCAAAAGCACGTGAAATTTCTGAATACCGTCAACGATTAGCGCGCGATAAAGCTGTTGCGCGGCAAACTGGTTCGCGTGGTTCTCTTGAACAGATGATGACAAAATTGCAAACGACTGGTGTTAAGGAATTTTCCCTTATTATAAAAGGGGATGTGCAAGGATCAATTGAAGCAATCGCTTCAGCATTGGAAAAACTCGGAAATGATGAGGTTCGTGCGCGTATTGTACATGCTGGTGCTGGAGGAATTACCGAAAGTGATATTTCTCTTGCGGAAGCTTCCAACTCTGCTGTAATTGGTTTTAATGTTCGAGCCAATAAGCAGGCACGTGATTTTGCTAAAACACAAGGAATTGAAATTCGTTATTACAACATCATTTATGATCTTGTTGACGATATAAAGGCTGCCATGTCTGGATTACTCTCACCAGAACAGCGTGAAACTTTCCTTGGTAATGCTGAAATTCTAGAAGTCTTTAACATTACAAAAACTGGAAAAGTTGCAGGATGTCGTGTTACAGAAGGTAAAATAGAACGAGGAGCCGGTGTTCGCCTTATCCGCGATAATATCGTTATTCACGAAGGAAAGCTGAAAACACTCAAACGCTTTAAGGATGAAGTCAATGAAGTGCAAAGTGGCCAAGAATGTGGAATAGCCTTTGAAAATTATGAAGATATGCGCGCAGGAGACATCATTGAGACCTTCCGTATCGAACATATTAATCGCACATTATAAAATAATCCAACAACTTTACTTTGTTGTAAAATGAGAAAAGTTATTAGATTTTATACACAATATCTTTTTTTCCTTATCTGAATGGTCAAAAAAGAGATCTTGTAGCAAGGATAAAACTTTGATGAAAAATGCAGGGCCATCACAACGGCAACTTAGAGTAGCAGAGCAAGTGCGTCATGCAATAGCGCATATATTACAGCGTGATATTTTGCTTGATGATATTTTGAAAGATATTGTTATTTCTATCTCTGAAGTACGCATGTCACCAGATTTAAAAATTGCTACTTGCTTTGTATCACCTCTCAGCACTCTTAAAAATGCTTCTCATACCGATGTTGTTGATACCCTCAATAAACATAGTCGTTTTCTCCGTGGAGAAATCAGTCATGCGTTGCGACAAATGAAATATATGCCAGAACTGCGTTTCCGACTTGATAATAGTTTTGATAATTTTTCAAAAATTGATGCCCTCCTTCGCTCGCCTGAGGTTGCTCGCGATCTTCACCATAGTGATAAAAATGAGGATTAAAAATATGGCGCGGCAACACAAAAAAAAAGGGCGTCCTGTTTCTGGCTGGGTCATATTTGATAAACCAAAAGGAATGAAATCAACAGAAGCTGTCTCACAAATCAAATGGCTCTTTCATGCACAAAAAGCAGGACATGCGGGCACACTTGATCCTCTTGCTTCTGGTCTCCTTCCCATCGCATTGGGCGAAGCAACCAAAACCGTCCCTTACGTGATGCAAGGCAAAAAAACTTACCGTTTTCATATCGCTTGGGGACAAGAGCGTTCAACAGATGATCTAGAGGGCGAAATAACGAAAACTTCTCTCAAACGTCCAACACAAGAAGAAATACTTGCTCTTCTTCCTCAATATACAGGTATTATTTTGCAAACGCCTCCACAATTTTCAGCAATAAAAATTGCCGGAAATCGTGCCTATGATTTAGCGCGTGAAGGGGAAGTTGTTGAAATTCCGCCCCGTGAAGTCGAAATAGAAACTTTCAAGTTATTAGAAATGCCTACCAAAGAGCACTCTGTCTTTGAGATAACCTGCGGAAAAGGAACTTATGTGCGCTCTTTAGCACGCGATATGGGACGTGATCTAGGTTGCTATGGGTATATTGCTGACTTAAGACGTGTTTCCGTCGCACCTTTTGATGAAGAAGATCTCATTACATGGGACGAACTAAAAGCGGCCATTCCGCTAAATAAAAACACTACAGATGAAAATAATCGTTCTTTTGAAAAAAACTTCACAACACTTGATGAGCTCTTAATTGAAACAAGCGCCGCATTGGATTGCCTCCCTCACTATATCCTTAATGAAACTCAAGCGCAGAGAGTTATAAGGGGTCATTCTATCCTCTTGAGTCATCACAAAGTACCGCTTGATGAAGATGAGATTTTTGTCCTCTATAAAGAACAACTTCTTGCCATTGGCACCCTCGACAAAAGTTTATTTAAACCGAAGCGGATTTTCACAATTTAATCGATTCTTTTCCACCACCACCTTTTGCGGAAAAATATTTTTCTCTATCAATTAAGAAAAATATGGTGCTTTTCATTGTCTATATTTACCGTATTCATATCAAAATTTAAGTCCGTGCTATAAGCTAACACCACTACACACTTTTTCCTCTTAACGTCGCAACAATCCTTGCATTTGAAAGGATTCATAAGAGGCTTTTTATTTCTTTTTCAATCGTTTTTTACTCACACTTTAGCCCTCGTTTGTAATGTGCAAGCGAAGATTTGAACTGATTTACTCTAAATAGATTTGAAACGAGAAAAACTTAAGATTTTCAGAACTATCGTTCAATATGAAAAATAATCATTATAAATCAATTTATTAACTATTTAAGCCGTAGTTTTTTGTTATGATTATGCTAACAAATTGAACGAAATAATATTAACATATTTAATATTTTACAAAAACTGTTTTAACCCTAAGGGAGATGATCAGAGGAGACTTTTAAAAGCATCTCATTGGCTTGGGGTATTGTTTGGCGTTCAATCATACGGTGCACTCTTATGCCGTTAGGAGCACAATTTAAATGACGCAAACGCTTATTGACTTCTGCATCCGCTTTTGTACGACGATGATTATGGCGTAAATAATCTACCCATGTTGGCATATGATAAGCCTCTGTCCAATATTCAGGTCTTTCAAGATCTCGTAAAAGGACCCACTGACGTGCACCATCACGTAACCGAATATGGCGTCGACGCGTCATCACTTTGAGAAACTCTTCGAGATCATTTTCATGAATTTGATAATCAATCATTATCATGATCGGGCCACTCCTTGCTTTGAGGTCGAGTAATAATTCCGGCTCTCTAAAATGATCAAGAGGATTTAAATCTATTTGAGGAATTTCTTGAATTCTAAATTTTACTCCCGCAAGAGCACCAAAAATCAAGAATAGAGAACAAACACTTAAAGCAATTGTTGGAGAATAACCATCAGCTAAACCTCCCCAGATTGCACTTCCAATAGCCATCCCCCCATAAGACGCCGTTTGATAAAGTGCTAAAGAACGTGCAACAACCCAACGTGGTGTAGAGAGTTGTACAGATGTATTAAACAATGATAACGCCAAAACCCAACATAAACCTGCAGGAAATAAAGCAATATGGCTTATAATCAGTGAACGGCTGATTCCCAATAAAAAGCAAGAAAAGGCGAAACCAATAAATGCACTTGCAATAATTGTTTCTGAACGAAAATGATGCCGTACAACTGCATTAATAATACCTGCTGTCATGGCTCCTAACCCAAAACAACCGAGCAGTGTACCATAAAGAAGGGCATTTCCTCCAAGAACTTTATGCGCAACAATTGGCAAAAGTGCTAAAATCGAAATTGCTCCTACACCAAAAAGGAACGCTCGAACCATAATACTTAGGAGATTAGGTGACATCGCAACATAACGCAAACCATCTGAGACAGCTCCTAATAGCCTTTCTCGTGGCAATGGATTGTTTTTATAATTCGACTTCCAGAAAAATAACGCACCGATAAGAGGAATATAGCTTATAGCATTAAACAAAAAAGCAGCCGATGCCCCCAAAGTTGCAATAATAGCACCACCAATAGCAGGGCCAACACTCCGCATCAAATTAAAGCCGACACTATTCAAACTAACAGCAGCAGGAATATTTTCCCTGCTCACAATATCTCCTATCGTTGCTTGCCAAGAAGGATTATAAAAAGCTGTGCCACATCCAATCAAAAACGTAAAACATAACAAAAGCCAAGGTGTTAGAAATCCCATATAGGCTAAAACAGATAAACTCATGGATATGAGCATCATCATAATCTGCGCACACAACATAATTTGACGCCGATTAAAATTATCAGCTAATGCCCCTGCCATCAAAGAAAACATAACAAGTGGTAATGTTGTGGCACTTTGAACAAGCCCAACCATGGAATGCGAAGAACTAATCAACGCCATTAACCATCCTGCTCCAACAGCCTGTATCAGTCCCCCTAAATTAGAAATAAGAGTAGATGACCATAAATTTCGAAATACCGAATTACGAAAAAGTTTTAATGTTGAAATGCTCTGCATCTTTTTCCTCCAAATCGGTATTTATCACTTTTATTACCACGCACGCGCTCATAATCTTTGTATCAAAAGGATGCATAATTCTTTAAAAAACTTCTCATAAAACTCTATTTAAATCAATATTTCAAAACAAAAGCTTTTATTTAAAGAAAGACTTCAAAATGCTGTCAAGGGCTAGTATTTTAACCTTCTTTCCTATATAAGGACGAAAACAGGTAAGAGTCTTAGACTTTTCTTGTTTCCTCACAGACCCTTGCTGAACGACATCTTGGCTATGGGTGACTTTATGTTTCTTCGTTTTTAGAAAGGATAATACGATGTCGATTACAGCTGAACGTAAACAAGCTCTTGTCGCAGAATACGCAAACAAAGCCGGTGATACAGGATCACCAGAAGTACAGATTGCTGTACTTTCTGAACGTATTTCTAATTTAACAAACCACTTTAAATCTCACAAAAAGGATAATCATTCTCGTCGTGGTCTTTTGAAGATGGTGTCTCAACGCCGGCGCCTTCTTGATTATCTTAAAGGAGTTGACCAAAATCGTTATCAAACACTTATCAAGAAGTTAGGTTTGCGTCGCTAAAAGAAAAATGGAGGTGGTGTTTTAAAAAAAACACCCATTTTTTTTCGACGTGTTGCTTTTAATTAAGAATTTTAAAAACTGACAAGTTATTATGGGATAGGACTGCTCATCATCGTTTCGCATTTAAGGCAGTTTACTTCTCTTTTCTCGCAACAAAGATAAAAAGTATGTTGTCCACTACAGAGCTTGGAAATATGCTACGCAAAACCAGAATGTGAGCAATCAAAGATTTAAACACTGGTCATTAAGGATAAAAAATGTTCAAAACGCACAAGATAGAAATTGAATGGGCCGGGCGTCCTCTCACCCTTGAGACAGGGAAAATAGCACGTCAAGCTGATGGTGCAGTGATTGCTACCTATGGAGAAACTATTGTCTTAGCAACCGTTGTATCAGCCAGAAGTCCAAAACCAGACCAAGATTTTTTTCCACTCACTGTTAATTATCAAGAAAAATCCTATGCTGTTGGTAGAATACCTGGGGGCTATTTAAAACGTGAAAGTCGACCAAGTGAAAATGAAACTTTGGTTTCACGTTTGATTGATCGCCCAATTCGTCCCCTTTTCGTTGAGGGATATAAAAATGATACACAAGTCATTGTTTCCGTTATACAGCATGATCTCGAAAATAATCCCGATATCCTTGCGATGATTGCATCTTCTGCCGCATTAACCCTGTCAGGTGTTCCTTTCATGGGGCCTATAGCTGGTGCTCGCGTTGGCTATTGTAATGGACAATATGTTCTCAATCCTCATATCGATGAAATGCCTGAATCAAAACTTGATCTTGTTGTTGCTGGAACAGAAAGTGCTGTTTTGATGGTTGAATCAGAAGCACAAGAATTACCGGAAGATATCATGTTGGGGGCCGTAATGTTTGGTCACAAAGGCCTTCAACCCGTCCTTGATGCCATTATAAAGCTTGCTGAAGTTGCTGCAAAAGATCCCCGTGATTTTGTTCCTGAAGATCTTTCTGAACTTGAAAAAGCAATGCAAAAAATGGCAGAAAAGGATATACGAAAAGCTTACACAATTACTGATAAGCAAGAACGTTATGCTGCAATTGATGCACTAAAGACAGAAATCCTCAATAAATTTATGCCAGAAACAGAAGAAGACTGTAAGTTTAGTGCTGATCAAATTGCAACCGTATTTAAACAGTTGCAAGCAAACATTGTTCGCGGGAACATTCTTGATACCCAAAAGCGGATTGATGGACGCAATCTTTCTACCGTACGCCCTATCCAATCAGAAGTAAGTATTTTACCCCGCACACATGGATCAGCACTCTTTACCCGCGGAGAAACACAAGCTATTGTCGTTGCAACACTAGGAACTGGTGAAGATGAACAATATGTTGATTCCTTGACAGGGATGTATAAGGAAACATTCCTTCTCCATTACAATTTCCCACCATTTTCAGTGGGTGAAACGGGACGCCTTGGTTCTCCTGGTCGTCGTGAAATTGGACATGGCAAATTAGCATGGCGGGCCATTCACCCCATGTTGCCAACGAAAGAATCTTTTCCCTATACCATTCGTGCTGTCTCAGAAATCACTGAATCCAATGGCTCTTCTTCTATGGCAACAGTTTGTGGAACCTCACTTGCTCTTATGGATGCTGGTGTTCCTTTAGCACGCCCTGTTGCTGGTATTGCTATGGGCTTGATTAAAGAAGGAGAACGCTTTGCTGTTCTTTCTGATATTTTAGGGGATGAAGATCATCTTGGAGATATGGATTTTAAAGTCGCAGGAACAGAAAATGGTATTACTGCCTTGCAAATGGATATCAAAATTGATGGTATTACCGAAGAGATTATGGAAATCGCGCTTGAACAAGCCAAAGGTGGCCGAATCCATATCCTTAATGAGATGGCGAAAGCTTTAACCAGTGCACGTGCTGAGCTGAGTGAATTTTCTCCACGAATCGAAGTTATGAATATTTCTGTCGATAAAATCCGTGATGTTATCGGCTCTGGTGGTAAAGTTATTCGGGAAATCGTGGAACAAACTGGAGCAAAAATTAATATTGAAGATGATGGTACCATTAAAATTGCTTCTGCTGATGCTAAAACCATTGAAGCAGCAAAGCGCTGGATCCATTCTATTGTTGATGAGCCTGAAGTTGGTGCTATCTACCAAGGAACAGTTGTAAAAACCGCAGAATTTGGTGCATTTATAAACTTCTTTGGTTCTCGTGATGGACTCGTTCATATCTCTCAGCTTGCATCAGAACGCGTCACCAAAACAACCGATATTGTAAAAGAAGGTGACAAAGTTTGGGTTAAATTAATGGGCTTTGATGAGCGTGGAAAAGTTCGGTTATCCATGAAGGTCGTTGATCAAACAACCGGAAAGGAAATCACCGGTGATAAAACGATGAATGAAGAAAAGTGCGTTGATGAAAAAAAACAACCTGAAAATAAGCGCCGCCGTAAGAAAAAAGAAGAGTAAGTTTTTCCTCTTATCGTATCATGAAATGCCATCCCAACATTGGAGTGGCATTTTTCTTTGAAAGAGTCATATGTGTTATTATTTTTGCCTTTTGAAAATCATGAACTCCCGTATCCTGATCCAAACCAATGTTGGCTAAGTTTCGGTTTAACAGAAATTCCCGCTCCAGAATGGGCACAAAATTTAAAAGTTATTACGCCTTGGCGACCAGATTTTTTAAAATTTGTCGATACTCAATTTCACTGCTCTCCTCAAATAGACAAAACCTTCAGCTATGATGGTGCATTTTTACATTTGAGCAAATATCGTGGTTTTAACCAAAATTGTTTTCTTGATTTATTAGAATGCGTTAAACCCAATGGATGGATTGTAATCAGTGGGAATAAAACTGCTGGTGCTGCTTCAATGATGAAATGGGTCAAAACAATTGTGCCCATCACCAATAAATTATCTAAAAATCATGGTCTTGTATTTTGGTTGCAAGTTCCTCAACAAATTGAGAGACATAACATTGCGCAATTACGCTCACCACCGCTCAATTTTGGTAAATTTCAAACCACTTCTGGTATGTTCTCACACGGACGTATTGATCCAGGATCTGCTGCGCTTGCTTCTTATATGCTCAAAGTTATTTCTGGAAAAACGGCTGATTTTGGTGCTGGATGGGGCTATCTTTCTCACGTTGCACTTGAAAGAAGTGAAAAACTCACCACTCTCGACCTTTATGAAGCAGACTACAACGCTTTGACAGCAGCAAAACAGCACCTGAAATCCATAACAGCTCCTTTTTCAATTCATTTTTATTGGCATGACCTTGTGCATGAACCTATCACAAATCTGTATGACACAATCATTTCAAATCCACCGTTTCACACACAACAAACGACAGATGTTTCATTAGGAAAAAATTTTATTATAAATGCTGCAAAGTGCTTAAAACCAGGCGGACGTCTGCTTTTTGTTGCAAACCGCCACCTGCCTTATGAAACATTATTAAAAAACATTTTCCGCACAGTGTTGATACATGAACAAGCCCATGGTTTCAAAATTATTGAAGCGCGTAGATAAAGAAAACAAGCGATAACTTTCAAAGAATAAAACGTGAAAGATCGATATCAGCAGCAAGCTCGCCAATAGATTTTCTCACATAATCGGCATCAATTGTAAACGATGTTCCAGCTTTATCAGGTGCCGTGAAAGAAATTTCATCCAAAACGCGCTCCATCACTGTTTGCAAACGACGTGCCCCTATATTTTCAATCCTTGCATTTAAATCTACAGCAATATCTGCTAAAGCATCAATTGCATCATCAGTAATTTCCAAATGAACCTCTTCTGTTGCCATAAGAGCAATATATTGCTTAATCAAACTAGCTTCTGGTTCTGTTAGAATGCGCCGTAAATCTTCTCTTGTTAAAGGGTTGAGCTCCACACGGATGGGCAAACGTCCTTGAAGTTCCGGTAATAAATCAGATGGCTTAGAAACATGAAATGCACCTGAGGCAATAAAAAGAATATGATCTGTTTTGATTTGCCCATATTTCGTACTAACCGTTGTTCCTTCAACCAAAGGCAAAAGATCACGTTGAACGCCCTCACGCGAAACCGCAGCACCAACTCCACCATCCCTAGTTGCAATTTTATCAATCTCGTCGATAAAAACAATACCGTCATTTTCAGCAACACGAAGCGCTTCTTGAATAATTTGCTCCTGATCAAGGAGTTTTTCAGATTCATCATCAATGAGCGGCTTAAAAGCATCCCTTACTGTTGTCTTACGGACTTTTGTACGACTGCCCATTTTGCCCAAAATATCTGATAAATTCATAATACCCATTTGTGCCCCAGGCATCCCAGGAATATCAAAGGTTGAAGCACTATTGCTATTATTATCGGCGACTTCAATTTCAATCTCTTTCTCATCCAATTCACCTTCACGCAATTTTTTGCGAAAACTATCACGGGTAGCGGGGCTGGCTGTTTTACCAACAAGGGAGTCTAAAACGCGCTCTTCAGCATTCACGTGAGCCTTTTCTTTTATTTCATCCCGTTTCTTTTCACGCACAAGAGAAATAGAAATTTCAACAAGGTCTCGAATAATTTGCTCAACATCACGTCCCACATAACCAACTTCAGTAAATTTAGTCGCTTCTACTTTAACGAAGGGTGCTCCAGAAAGTTTTGCTAAGCGACGTGCAATACCAGTTTTACCAACACCTGTTGGCCCTATCATTAAAATATTTTTTGGCATAACTTCTTCACGCATCGGCTCATCAAGTTGTTGTCTACGCCACCGATTGCGCAGTGCAATAGCTACAGAGCGTTTGGCATCATTTTGGCCAATAATAAAACGATCAAGTTCAGAAACAGTCTCACGAGGGGAAAATACAACACACATTTAAATAGCTTTCTCTAAAGAAGATAATTCTGTATCCAATGTTTCAATCGTAAAATGATCATTGGTGTAAACACAAATTTTAGCGGCAATAGCCATAGCTTTACGAGCAATAGTTTCTGCATCCAAATCTAAATCCATAAGTGCACGTGCTGCTGAAAGAGCAAAATTTCCTCCAGAGCCAATTGCCATAACCCCATCTTCTGGTTCTAAAACATCACCAAGCCCTGTTAGAGCCAAAGTTACTTTCTTATCAGCCACGAGCATCATTGCTTCGAGACGACGCAAATAGCGATCTGTTCGCCAATCTTTTGCAAGTTCGACACATGCACGCATAAGCTGATCAGGATACTGCTCAAGCTTTGTTTCCAATCTTTCCAGTAATGTGAAAGCATCTGCCGTAGCACCTGCAAAACCAGCAATAACCACTCCGTTCTTTCCAAGACGACGCACTTTACGTGCATTGCCTTTCATAATTGTCTGTCCAAGAGAGACCTGACCATCACCGGCCATCACGACTTTGCCACCTTTTCGTACCGTAATAATTGTTGTACCATACATTATGTCTGGCTTATGTTCTGTCATAAGGAAACTCCTTAATATTAACTTTACTTTTTAATATTGATTTCTTTTCATACAATGTAAAACTCAATTACTATTGTCCTATTTAAGAACATATACAACAAAACACAATGATTCAGCATAACTCAATTTGTTGAAAATGGAAAAATGATATCATTGTTGTCAATGTAAATTACTGCTAAATAGCTTTATATAAACAGTTTGTGCCTTTTAGAGGAAAATTATGAAAAAAATAGCCATAGGAACCTTAGGTGGAACAATTGCAATGACTGCTGATCGTTTTGGTCACATGCAACCGACTTTAACTTCAGATAACCTCATAAAAAGTGTTCCTGATTTAAATAACGTTGCTGATATTCATGCACAAACATTAACGCAAATACCAAGTGGATCTTTATCGTTTCAAATTCTTTTTGAAATAATCGAGTGGGCAAAACAACAAATAAAAGCTGGTGCAGAAGGTATTGTTTTAACACAAGGGACTGATACTCTAGAAGAAACAGCTTTTTTTCTTTCTCTTTATTGGAAGGAAGCTGAACCACTCATCATAACCGGCGCTATGCGCATGCCTCATGAAGCAGGTGCGGACGGCCCCGCTAACATTTTAGCAGCCACTCGTGTCGCAGCAGCCACACAAAGTCGTAACAGGGGCGTTCTCGTTGTTATAAATGATGCAATTCATTCACCTTATTGGCTCTATAAAAGCCATACCGTCAAAGTCGAAACATTTCAATCAGGTCTTGCAGGTATTTTAGGAACTATTTTAGAGGGAAAACTTATTTATTTCAATGATCAAAAACTTTTTCCGACAACGTTTGATCTTCCCCAAAACCACGATCATCAAATTGCACTCCTCTATTCCTCTTTATCATCTGGTGCACAATTAATGAAACTATGCCTCGAAAGTGGGTATTATGCTGGAGTTGTTATTGCTGGTTTTGGTGCAGGACACTGTAGTTTTCAAGAAGCAGACCTTGTACAACAATATGCACAAAAAATACCAATCATTATTGCTAGTCGTTGTTGTAATGGATCAACAACTCGTATAACTTATGGCTATAAAGGCTCAGAAATCGATATGATTGCTTCCGGTGCTCTCATGTCTGGTTATTTGTCAGCCGTAAAAGCGCGTCTACTTTTATGGGCTTTTTTAGCACAAGGGCACTCATTAGCACAAATCCGTGCGGACTGGAATGACTGGACTATAAGTTAATGAAAAATGATCTATTATCTTAAAGAAGAGAGCATGCAAAACAAAACTTATTTGAAAATCAAGCCGCTCATCTGTCTACTTTTAATCGATTGCTGCGGCAAAAAATTCTCGACCAATACAAATGATTGATACGACTATACAAAAAATTAATCAGGAAGATAATCTGGTTAAATCCGTTTCTGACCGATATTCGCCCTATCGTGTTTTTACTGCACAAGAATGGTCAGAGTTTCGTGCAGACACACCTCTTACTTTGACTTTTGATGAAATTAAGCGTTTACGCTCTATTGATGATCCTATCGATCTTAAAGAAGTCCAACGGATTTATCTTTCTTTATCGCGTCTGTTATCATGCCATGTTGAAGCAGTACAGGAACTTTTTCACAAACGTCAGCAGTTTCTCCATCAAGAAGAGAGTAGAAAAACGCCCTTTATTATTGGAATTGCTGGTTCTGTAGCAGTAGGAAAATCAACCACAGCTCGCATTCTTCAAGAACTATTGAAAAGATGGACATCCAGCCTTAAAGTTGATCTGATCACAACGGATGGTTTTCTCTACCCTAACACAATCTTACAGCAAAAAAATCGTATGAATCGTAAAGGATTTCCTGATTCCTATGACATTAAAAAATTGCTGTGCTTTCTTTCGGCTATAAAAGCAGGTATCGGAAATGTTCGTGCACCGCTTTACTCACATATGACCTATGATGTTCTAGAAAATCAGACAATTACCATTGATCGTCCTGATATTTTAATTATTGAAGGTATTAATGTATTACAGGTCAGTGATCTTCCTAAAGATGGGAAAGCTATTCCTTTCGTATCAGATTTTTTTGATTTTTCAATCTATGTCGATGCTGAAACAGAAGTCATTCGTCACTGGTATTTGGAGCGCTTTAAACGTTTGCGTAAAACAGCTTTTCAAAATCCTGAATCCTATTTTCATCGTTATGCTCTGCTCAGTGAAAAAGAAGCCTCAAAAATCGCTGAGGATCTTTGGCAAACAATCAATTTAAAAAATTTACAAGAAAATATATTGCCAACACGACCACGATCCAATCTCATTCTACGAAAAGGAAAAAATCATTTGGTCGAGTATGTCGCACTTAGACGACTATAAGGAACTCATAACTATGCAGCACTATCACGTTCATTTTACCTCAACGCGTATCGATAACAGTTGCCCTATCATCTTGGTAAACCAAAGAACTCTTGCCAACCTATCACTTGATGCGTCAACAACAGCATGGATAAAAGTTAATGACTTTACTGGTAAAGCAGGACAAATACTCTTTGTTCCTCATGAAACTGGGCATTTAAAAAAAGTTTTATTTGGAGTTGGCAATGGTAACGATCCCTTTATTACAGGACTGCTTGCTCAAAAACTTCCTGCTGGTCAATGGCATTTAGAAGGTACAACCTCTGATGAAATAAATGCTTATCTTGGATTAGCATTCGGTAGCTATCAATTTAATCGCTATCGTCAAAATTCTTCTTTCAAATCATTATCCATCCATGTCAATGAGGCCGTTGATCTTAATGAACTCCAACGAATTTATGAAGCTGTCTTTTTCGTCCGTGATCTCATCAATATTCCAGCCAATGATATGACCCCTGATGCTCTCGAAAAAGAAGCACGAAAACTAGGAAAAACTTATGGTGCTCATGTCCAAAGTATTTGTGGAGATGCTCTCTTAACCCATAACTTTCCAATGATTCATGCCGTAGGACGAGCAGGCAGTACTTCACCACGACTGATTGAATTACATTGGGGGCAAGAACATCATCCTAAAATAACGTTGGTAGGCAAAGGAGTAACTTTTGATACGGGAGGACTCGATATTAAATCAGCCAATAACATGTTGCTTATGAAAAAAGACATGGGGGGTGGAGCAAACGTTTTGGGATTAGCTAAGCTTATCATGGATGCCAAATTGCCTTTCCGTCTACGTGTTTTGATTCCAGCTGTAGAAAATGCAATTTCTGCCAATGCTTACCGACCAAGTGATATTCTCAAAAGTCGTAAAGGCTTAAGTGTTGAAGTAGGTAATACAGATGCTGAAGGGCGACTTGTCCTTGCCGATGCGCTCGCCTATGGTGATGAAGAAAGTCCACAATTCATGCTTTGTATGGCTACTTTAACAGGGGCAGCGCGTATAGCATTAGGACCAGATCTTCCCGCATTTTATTGTAATGATTCAATATGGGCACAAAAAATTTCTGAATCTGCTCACACTGTTTTTGATCCTCTTTGGCAAATGCCCCTTTGGAAACCTTATCAAGAGATGTTATCATCACCAATTGCTGATCTTAACAATGTAACTGGAAATAGCTTTGCTGGCTCTATAACGGCTGCTTTATTTCTTAATTCTTTTGTTGAAAAAGCTGAACATTTTGCACATTTTGACCTTTATGGATGGGTTCCAAAAGAAAAACCAGGATATCCTATTGGTGGATCAGCACAAACTATTCGTGCCCTTTATAATATTTTTAAAAATGAAGTTTGACACACAATATCCACAAAGATAAACAATTTTGCAGCTTAAAGAACAATTGCTATCGTCTGAAACGGTGTTCTTAGTTTTATTTGATAATAAAAACCTTACTAATACAATTTTCATAAGTTTGGTTAAAAGGTAAGAAGTAACAAAATGAAAAGAAAAAAGATGATCTCTAAAGACCCAAGGCTTTACGCATTCAGAGATGATCTAGCGGACCAACGCCTTGAAACAGAAGTTATAGCTCAGCGCTTTGTTCAAGGTGAAAAAAGACGTGTTAATACAGCGATTGCTGGACTTTTTAAAGAAAGTAGCAAAAAAAGTGAAAGACAAACAGAATGCTTATTGGGAGAAGAACTTCTCATTTTTGAAGAAGGCGAAACGATGTCGTGGGGGCAATCACTCAAAGATGGTTATGTTGGTTATATTGATACAACAGCCCTTTGTACATCAACTGTAAAACAAACGCATGTAGTTTCAGTACCACGTACATTTAAATATTTACACGCCGACTTACGTGGACCAATAGTGTCTCCGTTATCTATGGGAAGCAAAGTCAGTGTTGTTGATGAAATTGAAGTCCGTGACACAATGTATTCTATTCTTGAAAATGGAACAGCAATTATTACGAGCCATCTCAGCCCCATTGGACGTGTATATGAAGATTATGTCACAGTTGCAGAAACCTTTATCCGTACACCTTATCTTTGGGGTGGTGTCAGCGGTTTTGGAATTGATTGTTCGGGACTCATTCAGCTCTCTATGATGATGACCGATCAAATAGTTTTACGTGACACAGATATGCAGCAAGAAACTATAGGCAGTCCTCTTACAGATACTGATAAACTTCAACGAGGCGATTTAATTTTTTGGAAAGATCATGTTGCTATTATGGTTGATCACGCAAATATTATTCACGCAAATGGTTTTTCTATGGACGTTATGATCGAGCCCTTGGAAGAAGCAATTACCCGTATCGCTAAAAAAAATCAATATCCCATCGCAAAACGCCGTCCAATTCAAGAAACTTAATACATGCCTCCTATAAAAAATAATTAATTGAATATTTTTGTTATATAATAAATTGATTTATAAGGATAATTATCCATTATTCATTCTGTGTCAAGCATTCTAAATATCTTAAAATTCTCTCATTTCAAATCTGTTTTTATGTTGAAGCAATCAAATTTTCTTGCTTGTTCATCACAAACGGAATTGATGTATAAGTAAAAATGATTACGAAAAAAAATATCCCATCTGAATGCTCTCAAATGCCAAGAACTATCGTAACATTGCGACCGGCTTACTCCTTCATAAGCGTAAAGACAGGGCTCTCAATAGATTTTACATTATTTCCATGGGGGCTTTAACGTTATACTATTCACTAGTACCGGCACGAAATGGACTTTGGAGCGTTTCGAGATGCCTCTTTTAAATAAGCTCATGAATATGCAACACAATGCCGTTCTATATTACGTAAAGAACGTACCTCTCTCAATCAAAAGCGACATTTTTTGATCTTTTCTCGTAAAGTTCATATTCATTTAGAAATCTTTATTAATATTCGCCTACCTTTAAATACTGAGAAAACTCTTCAACCGGCTTACTCAATAACATTCTAAAATATCATATAGCAATCATAAATCGTATTACATAATTTGAATCAGAATTCTTGATATTATCATATTTCACTGTTTCAAATACCTTTATTACAAACCAATAGAGAAATAAGCGTATTCTTTTCAAAAAAAAATAGAAATAGAAATTATTACGCAGCTTTATCATTTCTTTTCCATTCAGTTTTATGTTTTTTTAATATAAAAAATAATATATTTCTCTTTTATATACTTACTTAGGTAGCTTTTTTCTTCATCTCTCATACCATAGAATGTATAATATATAATTCCCTGAAGAAGCCTTCTGTTCATGTTTTTCTTTTATATTTAATAATTCATTAACCGTATGTTTTATTTGTTTTAAAATTGTTGTTTAAATTACATACCACTCTTTTATTCGCACGTTATTGAACATTTTTTTGATTGACAAATCGTATAGCATCAAGAAAAATAAAAGGAAATTTATAATTATAAAACAATATGTTATTATATAATCATGTATTACAATGATGATTGAACCTTTGATCATGTAAAACAATCTCTAACAGCAAACACAAAGCATTTTTTGAAATTTTTCCTATTATCGATATCTCATGAAATAAATACTCCTGATATCTCTCAGTGCATCCAAACCTATCTCACAATGATACGCGTGGAAAGTATAACATACATTACCTACCATTATCTTTATGCTTATGAATCGTGCAAAGACATCATTACACACTTTGCCAATTCTCAATGTTACGATGCCCCTTGACTATTAGAAAGCGTTCTTTCAGCACGTATTTTATTTCTTTCTTAAATAATTTTTATCCACATAACTTTCCCCGCTTGGAACGTGCAAAAGAATGGTCTTGATTAATTTAACATAAAACACATTTGAAATGAAAAAAAATTTACGACTTTAGGCTTTTCCATTCAACATAAAAATTATAAATTATCATTTCAAATCAATATCTTGAATTTTATTTAAACAATATTTCCTACTTATAACACATTAAAGAAGATGATTTTTCAATACCTGAACCAATGGTTTATCAGCATCAGGCATCGGATATTTATCAAGATAACCAATAAAAACCCATTCTAAGTTTTGCCCTTCCCGCCCTTGCGCAACGCCCTCATAATGGTCACAAAGATACAATGGCATTAAGAGATGAAATGTTTTATAGCTATGACTTGCAAATGTTAAAGGGTGTAAATTATTTGGTTGAACATAAATACCAAGCTCTTCCTCTAGTTCACGAATCAATGATTCTTCCGGAGTTTCACCTTGCTCAACCTTGCCACCAGGAAACTCCCATAAACCAGCCAGTGATTTTCCTGCAGGACGCTGTGTAAGCAAAACACGATTATTCTGATCGAACAATGCGCATGAAACAACAAGAAGAATGGAACTTTTTATACACATATCACTCCCCAATAGGGAACATAAAGATAACTGTCTTTTCTATCATATCCCCTCTGCTCCTAAAAGAGCTCACATACCCTATTTTCTCTGAAAAATAATAAGCTGTTAAATATAAAGTGCATCCATTAACTTCTGTAATCGCTATTGATCATAACGTACTCTTTTGTTAAATCGCAAGACCAAACCGTCGCCGTGCCCTTACCCAAACCGATATCAACACGAATTGTGATGTGTTTACCTTGCATATAAGTCCCTATTGCCTCTTCACAATATTCAGGATCTCGTACGCCATTTACAGCCACACGATGCTCACCAAACCAAATCGTCAATAGATCACGATCGACTTCAACACCAGCCTTCCCAACTGCCATAACGACCCGCCCCCAATTCGCATCTTCACCAGCAATAGCTGTTTTTACAAGCGGTGAATTTGCAATTGATAAAGCAATCGTTTTCGCTGCATTGTTTGTTGTAGCGCCCATCACATTAACCTCAATTAAATGACGAGCACCTTCACCATCGCAAACAATTTGTAGTGCAAGTTCATGTAGAAGTGCACTCAATTGTTTCACAAAAACCCCATAACGCGGATCAGATTTACTTGTAAGACATGGAAAATGTTCTTTTCCTGTCGCAAACAACATAAGCGTATCTGAAGTTGAGGTATCACTATCAACAGTAATTGAATTAAAAGACCCCTCAACTGCCTCTGATAACATAGATTGGAGTGCATCCGAAGAAATAGCAGCATCACTAACCACAAACGATAGCATCGTCGCCATATCGGGTGCAATCATACCAGCACCTTTTGCAATTCCATTAATGGTAACACACTCTCCCCCACAGTCAAAAGTGCGCGTCGCAAGTTTTGGAAATGTGTCCGTTGTCATTATGGCTTTTGCAGCCTCCAACCAATTTCCCTCTTCTGCTGTCTCTACCATACTTGGTAAAAGATTGACAATACCCGATGCATCCATTGGCTCACCAATAACACCCGTAGAGGCTATAAAAATTTCATCTTCTCTAACCTTTAAAGCGTTCGCTGCTGCACAGATGATTGCATTGGTTGTGTGCTTTCCTTTGCTTCCTGTAAAAGCATTTGCATTTCCAGAATTCACAACAACACCCCTCGCAACCCCATGAGGAAGCGATGCACGACAATGCTCTACAGGGGCAGATGGACATTTTGAACGAGTAAAAACACCGGCCACACTCACTGGCTTATCGAATATGATGAAAAGAAGATCTGTACGATCTTTGTATTTAATCCCAGCTTCAGCTGTCGCTATCCGTACACCAGATAAGGGAGAAAGCGCCTGGATCTTTTGAGGCGCCAAAGGAGAGATTTTTAAAACCACAATATGCTTTCTATAAAAACAAATGAAATGACTGCAGATCAATAACCTCTCATAGAAAACTGCTAGGCTTTTTGAACAAACCTAACCTAACAAATTATCTATTAAAGAGGCTATCCACTTATTTTTCCTAGCTATTCCGTATCTTCTTCATCAGATGTCTCATCGGGAAGTAGCGTTCCATTTTGATGAAGTGACTCCATGATTTTTGCAACATTAGGATCAGGATATTTCACATCTATCTTGCTACGCAAATCAACAATCAGTTCTTGATAGCGCTTTTTTATAAGCTGTGTACGCAACATCTCTTTAACATCATCAAATGCAGGCGGTTGTTTTACACGACGATCTTCTAATTTAATAATATGCCAACCAAAAGGACTTTCAACGGGTTGTTTAGTGTATTCGCCAATTTTCAAACCAAATGCAGCATCTTCAAAAGGCTTGACCATTTGACCATGGCTAAAATAACCAAGATCACCCCCAACGGCAGCAGAACCATCTGTTGAACTTTTCTTTGCAATCTCTTCAAAATTTTCGCCTTTATTTAAATGCTTAATGATAGCTTCTGCTTCTTTTCTCGTTTTGACCAAAATATGACGCGCTTTAACCTCATCCTCTTTAGGTAAAGCAGCAACTTCTTGCTTATAAAGGGCTTCCAAATCAGTATCCGATATTTTGTCAACAATTGCCTGTTTAAAATAAAGCTGTTGAAGAACATTGTCACGCATGACTGCCATACGCTTATCGTAAGCTTCTGTCTTATCAAGACCTTTGCTTCTTGCTGCTTTTGCAAGTGCCTGCATATCTAAATAAGCTTTTAGAACCATCATACGGCGTTGCTCATCAGGGAAACGTGCTAAATTAGGATTTATTTCAAGCGCTAAATCATCCAATTGGCCTGCTGTAATATTTTTTCCATCAATGACCGCCATAACATGAGAAGGAGAAACGGCTTTTTCAGAAGCTTTCTCCAAAGTCTTTAAATCATTCGACGATGAATTCAAACCTTCTTGGGCTCTCACCCCTAAACTTGTACTTGCCAATAAAGTTGATGCTAAAAAAAGCGTAATAAAGTTAAATTTCATAAATATACTCCTTAAAAATGAAGGCAGGTTCAAGATTCCAATTTTCTTTACCATAACACTTTAATCTTTAAACATAGAGAAATAAATTAGTAATTTATTTTAAAAAAGCATAAAATTGTCCTTTTATCTCAGTCTCTCCAATCCTATCTAATGCAGATGAAAAACATAATAATAGAAAAAAATGACGTATTGTATCTTAAATTACTTTGTATTGTACCAGTTAAATAGCATACCTAAAGTTGACATAAGGCGCTTAGCCTCTTATCTCTACTTTACAATTAACGTGAAAAAATTGCACACCAGCAAGTATAATGATACCATCTGCATTTCGTGATTTCATGATATCTCTAATGATATTAGATAACTTGAAGAAAATGTAGAGTATGGGGAGAGCGTATGAATTACCCAACAAGAGTGACAACAATTAAAAGAAAGGGCCAGAGATGGTCAGTTTAGGTGTTTTTGCCCGTAAGTTTTTTGGTTCAGCTCATGAGCGACGTCTCAAAGCACTCCGCCAAAAAGTTGCACAAATTAATGCTTTGGAAGAACAATTCGTAAAATTAAGTGATGAGCAGCTTTGCCAAAAAACAGATGCCTTTCGTAAACGTCTTAGTGAAGGTGAAAGTGTTGATTTGCTCTTACCAGAAGCTTTCGCAACTGTTCGTGAAGCTGCAAAACGTGTTTATGACATGCGTCCTTTTGACGTACAACTTATTGGTGGAATGGTCCTTCACGACTGTGGTATAGCTGAAATGCGTACTGGTGAAGGTAAAACATTAATGGCAACTCTGCCAATTTATCTCAATGCACTGGAAGGTAAAGGCGTTCATGTTGTGACAGTAAACGATTATCTCGCCAGTCGTGATGCTGAAACCATGGGAAAAATTTTTAGTTTTCTAGGGCTTACAACAGGCGTGATTCTTCATGATCTTGATAGTGATGCCCGCCGAGAGGCCTATGCATGCGACATCACCTATGCCACAAATAATGAACTAGGTTTTGATTATTTGCGTGATAATATGGCCTTCGATCATAGTCAAATGGTCCAACGTGGACATCATTACGCAATTGTTGATGAAGTTGATTCGATTCTTATTGATGAAGCCCGTACACCCCTTATTATTTCTGGTCCTCTAGAAGATCGTACTGACTTCTATAACCTTATTGATACATTTATTCCTGCCTTAACTCCAGAAGACTATGAAATAGACGAAAAACAAAAAACAACGACCTTTACCGAAGTTGGTACTGAAAAAATTGAAAAAATGCTCGAACAAGCTGGGCATCTTAAAGGTGAAAGTCTTTATGACATAGAAAATGTCGCTATCGTTCATCATGTCAATAATGCTCTAAAAGCTCATAAACTGTTTGCTCGCGATAAAGATTACATTGTTCGCAATGATGAAATCGTTATCATTGACGAATTTACAGGGCGAATGATGCCTGGGCGGCGTTATTCTGAAGGACTTCATCAAGCGTTAGAAGCTAAAGAGCATGTTGCTATTCAACCAGAAAACCAGACACTTGCTTCCATCACTTTCCAAAATTATTTCCGTATGTATAGAAAATTATCTGGCATGACTGGAACTGCAACAACAGAAGCCGAAGAATTCAGAAATATTTATGGTCTTGACGTTGTTGAAGTCCCTACAAATTTGCCAATACAACGTATTGATGAAGATGATGAGATTTATCGAACAGCAGAAGAGAAATATCGGGCGATTGTGCGTGATATCCGTCAAGCACACGAAAAAGAACAGCCTATTCTTGTTGGAACAACCTCTATTGAGAAGTCAGAACAATTGGCAGAGCGTTTGCGAAAAGAAGGCATTACCGATTTTAGAGTCTTAAATGCTCGCTATCACGAACAAGAAGCATACATCATTGCGCAAGCAGGAGTTCCTAGAGCTCTCACCATCGCAACCAACATGGCAGGACGCGGTACGGATATACAGCTTGGTGGTAACGTTGAAATGCGCATCCGACAAGAGTTACAGGATATCCCCGAAGGTCCAGAGCGGACAGCTAAAATTGAAGAAATAAAAAAAGATGTTCAGAAGCTTAAAGACAAAGCTTTAGCGGCTGGAGGGCTTTACGTTATCGCTACTGAACGTCATGAAAGCCGTCGTATTGATAACCAGCTTCGTGGACGCTCTGGTCGCCAAGGCGATCCGGGTCGCTCAAAATTCTTTCTCTCTCTTCAAGATGATCTTATGCGTATCTTTGGCTCCAACCGTATGGATAGTATGCTGCAAAAACTTGGATTGAAAGAAAATGAAGCTATTATCCATCCATGGATTAATAAAGCCCTTGAAAAAGCACAAAAAAAGGTCGAAGCACGAAACTTTGAAATTCGTAAAAATCTGCTAAAATATGATGATGTCATGAATGATCAACGCAAGGTTATTTTTGAACAGCGTATGGAGGTCATGAACGCAGATGATTTGTCAGAAATGATCCTTGAAATGCGCAATGAAGTCGTAGAGGATCTCGTAGAGGCTTATATCCCATCAGGGACATATTCTGAAAAATGGGATGTAAAAACTCTCGAAGAAGAGCTTCGACAACTCTTTAATCTTGAGCTTCCAGTGGAAGAATGGGCAAAAGAAGATGGAATTGCCGAGGAGCAAATTTTAGAGCGTGTATCAGATGCTGTTACAAAACTTGAAAATGAGCGTACTGAGCGCTATTCCCCAGAAGTTATGGCTTATTTTCACAAAGCAGTATTGCTCGAAACTATTGACACGTTATGGCGTGAACATCTGGTAAGTTTAGACCATTTACGTTCTGTTGTTGGTTTTCGTGGTTATGCGCAGCGAGATCCACTCAATGAATATAAGACAGAATCATTTGAACTCTTTCAAAGTATGTTGAAAAATTTGCGCCGAATTGTCACTTCTAAGCTTATGCGCTTTGAAATCATTCAACAACCAACAGAACCGACCATGCCTGAGCAAACTGATGCTTCTTCTTCTGTCTTTAATGATCAAAGTCAAGAAAATGCTCCCACTTTATGGGCACGATCACAAGAAAATAGATTTGTTAATCCACAAGATCGTGACCCTAACGATATAACGACATGGGGAAAAGTTGGACGTAATGAGCGTTGTCCTTGCGGTTCAGAGAAAAAATACAAACACTGTCATGGAGCCTTTGTTTGAAAAGCAAACTATGAAAATGAATAAAAAGCGAAATTATGAGCAAGAATTGCGCACAGCTGGTTTAAGAGTAACACGTCAACGACGAGTTATTCTTGATATTTTGACTGATACAAATGACCATCCCAATGCATTTGAAATTTTTCAGCGTGCAAACAAAATAGATTCGAATATTTCACTCTCAACTGTTTATCGAACCATGAAAATATTAGAAGGAAATGGAACAATTCATCGCCATAGCTTTAGCGGTGGTCCATCTCGTTTTGAGCAAGCAGATGGGCAACATCATGATCATCTCATTGATATAGAAACAGGACAAGTTATCGAATTTCATTCTGATGTTATTGAAAAGCTGCAAGAGGAAATTGCAAAATCTCTTGGTTATGATATTATTCATCACCGCCTTGAACTTTACGGAAAAAAAAACTCTTAAAAAATTGACCATATATTATGAGATAAAACACCTCAGGCAAATCAAATTTTATAAAAATTTACCTTTAAAATATAATAGTTTTCATTGGCAAAAAAAAAGAATTGCTTTATCACCCCTTTTTGTATGATGCTATACGGTAATTCATTGCCAATATTATAACAAAAAATCATTGCAACAAAATATTATAAAAATTGTATTATGAAAAATTAGGCTAATATTATCATGGTTTCTTTGCCACAAGATCGTATGAGACAGCTTGAAAAGCGCTTTGAAATAATTGAAAGCCAAATGACGACTAATCCAAATGCTGAAACATATGTCAAATTAGCTTCTGAATATGCAGAACTACAACCTGTTATTGCCTCTATACGCGCATTAAATGCTCTTTACAGAGAGATTACAGAATTAGAAACGATTATCAACGATAAACAAACAGATATAGAGATGCGTAATCTTGCCCAAGAAGAGCTACCATCGTTATATAAAAAAGTAGAGCAATTTGAAAAAGAACTCCAGATTTTGCTTTTGCCTAAAAATGTTGCTGATGAAAAAAACGCTATTGTTGAAATTCGAGCAGGAACGGGTGGATCAGAAGCAGCACTTTTTTCCGGTGATCTTTTCCGCATGTATGAACGTTATGCCCATGCTCACAATTGGAAAGTAGAAGTTATTTCACTCAGTGAGGGGGAAGTTGGCGGATATAAAGAGATTATTGCTACCATCTCAGGAAAAGGTGTCTTTTCTAAATTGAAATATGAATCAGGGGTTCATCGTGTGCAACGCATCCCTGAAACAGAGACAGGTGGACGTATCCATACATCTGCTTCTACCGTTGCTGTGCTTCCAGAGGCTGAAGAAATTGATATTGATATTCGTCCTGAGGATATTCGTATTGACACAATGCGTGCATCTGGAGCAGGAGGACAGCATGTTAATACAACAGATTCAGCTGTTCGTATCACGCATATTCCAACAGGAATTATGGTCGTACAAGCAGAAAAATCACAACATCAAAACCGAGCGCGAGCCCTTCAAATTTTACGAGCACGCTTATTCGATATCGAACGACAAAAAGCGGAAAGTGAACGTTCAGCTTCTCGTAAAAGCCAAGTTGGTTCTGGCGATCGTTCAGAACGTATTCGTACCTATAATTTTCCACAAGGACGCGTCACGGATCACCGTATTAATCTAACCTTGTATAAGCTTGATCGCATTCTAGAGGGAGATCTTGATGAGCTTCTTCATGCTCTCATCTCAGATTATCAAACAACCCAGCTGATGGAAATGGATAATAATTGAGCAAATATTCTTTCAAGAACGTCATCCAACAAACGCGAGAAAAATTGCGTACGAAAGGAATTTTGGAAGCCGATCTCGATGCGAAAATACTTGTTGAATGGATAACAGGAATAAATGCTGCTGAACGAATTTCTAAACCAGATATGCATCTGTCTTCTGAGCATATTATACAAATAGAACAGGCTGTACAACGGCGTATTGCAGGCGAACCCGTCTACCGTATTATAGGAGCACGAGAATTTTATGGCATATCTTTCGCATTGTCTCAAGAGACGTTAGAACCCCGTCAGGATACAGAAACGCTCATCGATCTTGTTCTCCCTTTTCTCAAAAAACAGGTCGAAAATTCGAGAAAAACAACATTCCTTGATATGGGGACAGGAAGTGGTGCCATTGCCATTGCACTCCTTAAACAAATTCCCCAATCCTATGCGGTGGCGGTCGATATTTCTGAAGATGCCCTTAATACAGCGAAAAAAAATGCAAAAAATGCTGAAGTAGAACACCGCTTCACACCTCTTCTTAGCGATTGGTTTGATTCTGTCACAGGTCCCTTTGATTTCATTGTTTCCAATCCACCTTATATTCCCGCAAAAGATATCAAAAAACTTGCAAAAGAAGTGCGCTTACATGACCCATTGCGCGCTCTGATAGGAGGGGAAGATGGACTTGATTTTTATCGAAAACTCGCCCATGAAGCAGCCGACTACTTAAAAGAAAACGGCTATGTCGCTGTTGAAATTGGTTTCTCTCAAGAAAATGAAGTCTGTAATTTGTTTGAAAAAAATGGTTTTCAATGTTTAGAAATGCGCAAAGATCTGAGTGGAATACCCCGCGCACTTCTATTTGCATGCAAACATTAAAATTCCCAATCATCATCCGTGGTAGCAACTGCCTTGCCAATGACATAAGAAGAACCTGCCCCTGAAAAAAAGTCATGGTTTTCATCAGAGTTTGGTGATAACGCTGCCAAAATAGCAGGATTAACACGACAAACCTCAGGGGGGAAAAGAGCTTCAAAACCTAAATTCATTAAAGCCTTATTAGCATTATAATGAAGAAAAATTTTAACATCTTCTGTTAATCCAAGCGCATCATAAAGATCTTCAGTATATTTGCATTCGATGTTATAAAGGTCAAAGAGCAGGTTAAAAGCAAAATCTTTAATTTCTTGTCTTTTGGCTTCATCAAGCTTTGCAAAGCCCAATTGGAATTTATAACCTATATAATAACCATGGACTGCTTCATCACGAATGATTAATCGAATGAGATCTGCTGTATTGGTCAACTTAGCGCGACTGGCCCAATACATGGGCAAATAAAAACCAGAATAAAATAAAAAGCTTTCCAGCAAAGTCGAAGCAATTTTTTTCTTCAGTGGATCATTTGCTTCATAACGCTCAAGTACTAATCTAGCCTTTTTCTGCAAATGAATATTTTCTTCTGACCATCTAAACGCATCATCAACTTCTACCGTCGAACAAAGGGTTGAAAAAATAGAGGAATAAGAACGTGCATGAACCGCTTCCATGAAGGCAATATTCGTCAAAACTGCCTCCTCATGCTCTGTTATCGCATCAGCCAGAAGCGAAATGGCTCCTACGGTGTTTTGAATTGTATCTAGAAGCGTTAATCCTGTAAAAACACGAATTGTGAGTTTACGTTCTTCATCCGTTAAGCTTGACCATGAAGGAATATCATTGGAAAGTGGTACCTTCTCAGGTAACCAAAAATTCCCAGTTAAGCGGTTCCATACTTCAAGATCTTTCTCATCATGTAATCTATTCCAATTAACAGCGCACACAACAGGATTTTTGGTTGTAATCTTTGTCATATGATGATCTCCTATAAACTACACGAAACACAGCCATCAACTTCTGTTCCACTTAATGCTACTTGCCGTAATCGTACATAGTAAATACTCTTTATACCCTTTTTCCAGGCATAAATTTGTGCGCGGTTAATATCACGTGTGGTAGCGGTATCAGGAAAAAATAATGTTAATGAAAGACCTTGATCAACATGCTGTGTTGCAGCAGCATAGGTATCTATAATTTTTTCAGGACCAATCTCATAAGCATCTTGGTAAAAATTCAAATTCGTATTATCCATATAAGGAGCGGGATAATAAACCCGCCCAATTTTTCCCTCTTTGCGAATTTCAATTTTTGAAGCAATTGGATGAATAGAAGAAGTAGCATGATTAATATAGGAAATAGATCCCGTAGGTGGAACTGCCTGCAAATTGCGGTTATAAAGCCCATACTCAATAACTAATTTTTTGAGTTCCTGCCAATCCTTTTGATCTGGGATAACAATATTGTTCCGTGCAAAAAGCTCTTGCACAAGCGCAAATTGTGGTTTCCATTCTTTTTCAATATATTTTTCGAAAAAACATCCATCTGCATAAGCTGATTTTTCAAACCCTGCAAACATTTCTTGACGTTCACGTGCAATCAAATTGGAAGCCCGTATAGCGTGATATGTCACAATATAAAAATAGATATTAGTAAAATCAATCGCTTCTGGAGACCCATAATAGATTTGCTCACGTGCTAGAAACCCATGCAAATTCATTTGTCCCAAACCAATCGCATGACTTTCAGCATTGCCTTTCGCAATGGAAGGCACACAGGCAATATTGCTCATATCTGAAACCGCAGTAAGAGCACGAACAGCAGATTCCACGGTCTGTCCGAAATCAGGACTTTCCATTGCTTTGGCAATATTCATGGATCCAAGATTACAAGATATATCACTTCCAATCGTGCGATAAGTTAAATCTGTCTCCAGTTCACTCGCCTCACTCACCTGCAAAATTTCTGAACATAAATTGCTCATACTTATGCGCCCAGCTATCGGATTCGATCGATTAGCAGTATCCTCAAATAAAATATAGGGATAACCCGACTCAAATTGAATTTCCGCTAATGTCTGAAAAAAAACGCGTGCACTTATTTTCTTTTTACGAATTTTTGCATTATCAACAAAAGAACGATAATGCTCCGTTAAAGAAATATCGCTAAAGGGCTTACCTGTCACACGCTCGATATCATAAGACGAGAAGAGGTACATATCCTCATTATTCCGTGCAAGCTCAAAAGTAATATCAGGAATGACGACACCAAGGGAAAGCGTTTTGATTCTAACTTTTTCATCAGCATTTTCACGCTTTGTATCCAAAAACTTCATAATATCTAAATGATGGGCATGCAAATAAACAGCCCCAGCCCCCTGCCGTGCCCCAAGCTGATTGGCGTAAGAAAAAGAATCTTCTAAGAGTTTCATCACCGGTAAGACACCTGAGGACTGATTTTCTATTTGCTTAATTGGTGCCCCAGCTTCCCGCAAATTGGTTAAACAAAGCGCCACACCTCCACCACGTTTTGAAAGCTGCAAAGCCGAATTAACCGCACGACCTATCGATTCCATATTATCTTCAACACGTAGCAAAAAACACGAAACCAATTCACCACGTTGTTTTTTCCCAGCATTTAAAAATGTCGGGGTTGCCGGTTGAAAACGTCCTGTAATAATTTCATCCACAAAATTTTCAGCAAGAGCTTTATTCCCTTGTGCCAAATATAAAGCTACAAGACAGACGCGATCTTCATAACGTTCAAGATAACGTTTCCCATCAAAAGTCTTCAGTGTATAGCTGGTATAATACTTAAATGCGCCTAAAAAGGTAGGAAAACGAAACTTAAATGCATAAGCACGTTTAAAAAGTTTTTTTATAAAAGAAAAATCATAAAGCTCAAATAAAGCTTTTTCATAATAACCTTCTTCTATTAAGTAATCTATTTTTTCCTTCAGGTTATGAAAAAAAACTGTATTTTGATTAACATGCTGAAGGAAATACTGCCGTGCGGCAAGCCGATCCATATCAAATTGAATATGACCATTTTCATCATAAAGATTAAGCATTGCATTCAGCGCATGATAATCAGTAATCTGATCCGGTTTCTGCGATTGTCCTATACCAATTGTTTCCAAAATCTTTCCAATCCCTTTTTTACATAAATAACGTCTTCATCAGTTCCACGCAGCTCAAAACGATAAAGGCAAGGTACACAACATTTTTCAGCAATGATTTTACTTGCTAAATTATAATAGCAACCAAAATTACGATTCCCACCACCAATGACACCACGAATTAATTTTCGATTCTCAGCTTCATTAAGAAAATGGATAACAGCTTTCGGCACTGCCCCTCTTCCCTCACCATCTGCATATGTAGGAACAACCAGTACATAAGGTTCACCAACCAATGCAGAAGGCTTTCTTTTATCAATTTTGAAGAGTCGTTGACCAAGTTGCGAGACAAAATGTTCTGTATTACCCGTTGCACTCGAATAATAAACAATAAGCCCCATTAAGCACAAAGACCACTAATCATATCTGGTCTAAAACCAGACCAATGATTTTCACCACAAACAACGACAGGAACCTGACGATACCCCAGAGATTGAACAAAACTGTATGCTTGTTCATCACAAGAAATATCAACAACACGATAATGAATGCCTTTTGCATCAAAAGCGCGGCGTGTAGCATCACATTGGACACAAGATGGTTTACTATAAATAGTGATCGACATTTTCTTCAACTTTCACAATTCCAAACAATCAACCCTACACGGTTAATCTAATAATTTTATAGGTACTCAAGAATAACAAAAAAACAGAAATTGTACGCAAAACATGTGGTTATTTTCAAATAGTACGCAACTTCCTGAACATAACAAAATTCCTCATCAAATAACGTCAAAGACTATGATGAGAATAAGCGATTATTCTACAACTTAAATGGCAAAGCCCCCTAGTTATAAACAATCTTTTGCTTGGCAAACAATTCCCTCCTGCTGTCTAAAAAACTCACGTTCTAAACTACCGTTTTTCAAGAGCTCTGTTTGCTCTTTTACGGCAAAAATCAATTACAAAAACGAAAGGAAATCCTTCCAAAAGAGATCCTTCAGTAAAAATACTGCTATGCCTTTGGCCAGTAAACTCTTTACAATAATGGAAATAACTTAGATACCAAACGAAACACACTAACACCCTCTCTTGTGCTTATTTAGAATCACCAATCATTTTGATACTATATATAGTATATACTCTCTCTCTTTCGTCAAGGTGAATTCAATTATTATTTTTAATTTTCCACGATCTTCCCACTAAAATTTTCAGTCCTCAAAACTATGTAATAATATAACATTTTATTGACAAACGTTATGTTATTACATAGTTTCCAAAATAATAAGCAACGATGGTAAAGAATATGGATCTGCACTTCAATAAGACAACATTAGGCTATGGGAATAGGATAGCAATAAAGAATTTTTCAGCAAAGCTAAAAGCTGGTTCATTGGTCGCAATAACAGGTGATAATGGCGCTGGAAAATCGACACTGCTAAAAGCCATCGCTGGATTGATTAAACCTCTCAAGGGAAAAATTACAAAACCAAAAAAAAGCCGCATTGCTTATCTTGCTCAGCAATGTGATGTAGATAAAACATTTCCAATTGATGTGAAAACGCTTGTAAAAACAGGACTGTGGTCTTTTTGTGGATTATGGAAAAACCAGCGCCCTTATGATTCTAAGATTCAAAATGCGCTTAAAATGGTTGGACTTACAGAACTCGCACCCCGTTCGCTTGAAACATTATCAGGCGGGCAATTACAACGCGCTCTTTTTGCACGTATCATTGTGCAAGATGCCAATATTATTTTGCTTGATGAACCTTTCAATGGTGTAGATAATAATACCCAAAAAGACCTTCTTGCACTGATCACATACTGGCAACAGCAAGGACGCACAGTTCTCACCGCACTCCATAACCCTCTCATCGTGCAAGAATTTTTCCCCCAAATGATTCAAATTGATCAACAAAACGCCTTTTATGGAGAAACAACACAGTTTTTAAACAACGCCATTCATCACGTTATGCCACTTCTCACATCCAATTCTTTCCCTATTAGCGCACAAAAACAAAATCTTCCCATCAATGATCCTCTCTTTCTTAGGTTATAAGACGTGTATGCATTTTTTCTTGCCCCCTTTGTTGATTTCCAATTTATGCAAAACGCCCTTATCGGTTCTATTTTTCTGTCTATTAGCGCTTGTCCTGTTGGTGTATTTTTAATGCTCCGTGGAATGAGCTTGACAGGAGATGCTATCTCTCATGCCATTCTTCCTGGTGTTGCAACTGCTTTTCTGATTTGTGGCTTTTCCCTCATATCTATGACACTTGGTGGCATCTTCGCTGGTATTATTGTTGCTTTAGCAACCATTTTAATTTCACGAAATAGCTTTCAGAAAGAAGATGCATCCATGACTGTCTTTTATCTTATTGCACTCGCGGCAGGTGTCATTATTATCTCACTAAAAGATTCAACAATTGAGCTGCTTCATCTCTTATTCGGATCGGTTCTTGCACTTGATGCACAAGCCCTCTGGTTAATCACTACTATAATGCTGATTACACTATGCAGTCTTTGTATTTTTTGGCGTGCACTCGTTTTAGAAAGCTTTGACCCCCTCTTTTTTAAATCACTCTCTCCATTGAGTAAATATATTCATATTTCATTGCTTGGACTTGTGGTGTTGAATCTGGTTGGAGGCTTTCAGTCACTAGGAACATTACTTTCCGTTGGCATTATGATGATTCCAGCTATTACAGCCCGTTTTTGGTTTTCACGGCTAGGCCCTATTTGCGCGCTTTCCACTCTTTTTGGAATCATTTCTAGCGTATGTGGTCTCCTGCTTTCTTTTCATCTTTCACTTCCCTCCGGCCCTGCTATCATCATTGCTGCAGGATTTATTTATCTTGTTTCCTGCTTAATAAGTCCACGTGGCTTTATTGTAACATGGTTTCCCCACCTCTTTTATACCTCCTCACTTTAAGGAAAAAAATGTGCCTAAGTTTGCTCAAACAATTGTTTTTCTTGGAGCTTTATTGCTTGCCCTTTCTCCATTTTCTGCTTCTGCACACAATAAAATCAAAGTTGTTGCGAGCTTTTCTATTCTTGCAGATCTCGTAAAAAATGTAGGAGATAACCATATCTCTATGACCACTTTTGTCGGTCCCAATGCGAATACCCACACTTATGAACCTACCCCCCATGATGCTCAAGCTCTTAGAAATGCTCAAATTATTTTCATCAACGGACTTCATTTAGAAGGATTCATTGATCGCCTCATTACAGCAAGCGGTACAAAAGCACTTCTTGTCGAAGTTAGCGCTAACATTCCCTCCCTTAAAATGAAAAATCAAGAACATAATGCCTCTCACCACCATAGCGTTATTGATCCACACGCTTGGCAAACAATTCCCAATGTCAAAATCTATGTAAAGAATATCGCTGCTGCTTTTTGTAAAATCGATCCACAATCCTGCACCAGCTACAAAAAAAATGCCGAAACCTACATCAAAAAACTTGAAATAGCACAAGATACCCTGAAAACAAAAATTGCTACTATTCCTAAAGATAAACGTATCATTATCACATCTCATGATGCCTTTGGCTATTTTGCCGAGGAATATGGTTTTACTATCCTTGCCCCTCAAAGTGCTTCAACAGAAGCTGAAGCAACCGCAGCCGATGTTGCTAAACTTATCAAACAAATTAAAGCGAATAAAGCAGCTGCACTATTCGTTGAAAATATCTCTAATCCCCGTCTCATAAAACAGATTGCAAAAGAAACAGGTTTAAAAATTGGTGGGACACTTTATTCTGATGCATTGTCAAACAAAAATGGCCCTGCAGCAACTTATCTCGATATGATGGAACATAATGTGAATACCATCATTGATGCCATCACAAAACATTAAGATCTTCTACAAAAGAGATAAAAAAGAGTTCATAAAATCCTAAGTCTATGATTATGTTACTAATGATACCCAATATCTATAATTGATAACATTGATATGAAATAAAGTTACTTTTAAAGAGAAATTTATACTCAATAAATGCTAAGATAGATAAAGTAAGTGAATTTATTGCCTCATGGTGCCCAGATCGTCAACGGCATCATTCTATTTTCCAACGCTTCTTTTACAATTTTTACAATAACTCTCAACACTTGAAACGATTCATAAGAAGCATTTGGGGTCTCTTTCCTAAAGTATTTTTATCTACCCAACTCCATTTATAACATGCAAGTAGAATTAATGTATGAATAAAAAAACACTTGAAAAAAATGCCTCTTATGAAGAGTCTCAACACAATAATTGTTGCAATGTTGGAAACTGGCAGAGAGTACGATGATGGCCCAAGCTTGATTTTTATAAGTATAAAGATTGAGATACACAATGGATTTTATGTTATACTACTCATAAACGACTGCGTGAGAAAATAGTTGGAACAACCTTACAAGATATTTTAAACAAGTGCGTGAATTGGCAACCTAATAGCCTTCTGTTTAGGTGTTCTGTTTTGTATGAGAGATGCAACTCTATTCAAAGAACGTAATAAAAAATGTGTTCGGCAATGCGTAATCTCCATTATGTAAGAGACATTAGCTCAGATGTTTTTGAGAATTGCAATACTAAATTAAAAGATGATGCTAAAGATAGAATCTATTTTTTATCTTGATGCTTTCATATTCCCCTAAATTAAGCAGTCCCCTCATTTTAGAAATTACACAAGCAGATAAGTTTATTCTACTCTGGCATACACAACTGAATACAGCACTGAACCGTCTTCATATTTGTCTCAAACATACTGCTATATAAAGTTTAGGTTGATTTATAAGCAACAAAAAAGCACGCGCTTTATAAGAAAGCAATATCATAAAACCATTAATAGACTGGCAATATATTTAAAAAATATACCAGCTTTTATAAAATGCTTTGCAAAACAACAATATAACTGTCTTTGTCCCTGCTGATTCTTATAGGTGTTCGCACCAATCCCTTATGTTATATTCATAAAGATCTGTTTAAGGATGATCTATAGGCAATTTTAAATTCAAAAATATAGAATGATCAATGAAATGTTACAGATGTGTTTCATTTGCTTTTATCATTAAAAATAATGAAAATTGTAAAACAAGCGCGTCTTCTATCTCTCAGTGATTTCTTTTGCAACTGATTGGATACCCTCGCTGAGAATTGCATAGTGATTTACATGAGTAAAAAATAAACTTGCAGTATGCGCACATAGGTTTCTCTCTAATTTATGTTATTGGTAGAAAAAACAAATGCTTCTTATAGGAGCTCTGAAAGCATTTTAGATCATATGGTCAGCGGTAAAATAGAATGTGCCTATTCTCGTACAGACTATTTAGAACAGCGTCGTATTTTGTGGCTCAAATAGACTTCTTATGTTAGGAAACAAAGCTAGGATATGGGGCGCATCCTCCCTTATCTGTGAATTATTGTTTCCCTCTATTTCTCTCATTTACTTTTTATAAGTTACATAAATTATTACATCAAGGAACATATGATAATATATTGTTTTTTATAAAAAAATTATAAATGAGAAAATATGGTTAATAAATGGTTATTTTATATTGATATTTTTTTATAATGAAAATGATTTTATTATGTTTGAGGTTTGAAAATAATATTCTTCTCACAGACCCTGAAAATGCACATTTTGTTCATATAAATGTTTTGACATTCTCAGCGCCATGGGACAATGGATCATTACCAAAACTTTTAAAATTTTATTTTTAATCCCATCGGTTATAATCTGATTTTGTAAATGTAATCGAGAAAATCGAAACGCAACATTATCATGACGCGGTATAAAAGAAAGTCGTGTCACATCAATTAATGCTTATTTATTATTTGTGCGCTTTCCAGTGTTTTTGTTAAAAGTATGAAAATTCTGATGAGCGACAGTGAAACTTAGTTTTTGATCATAGTCGTGTGTCAAGCGTTCTTTTATTTCAATCGTAAAGATGATATCATTCCAGCGCGTTAAAACATGGCAACCTGTTCCAATAGGCTTGATAAGCTCAATTTTTGTGTGAAAGACAGGTCCTTTATCTGGATGTTCGCCTAATAAGATTATTTCAGGTCTGAATGCTAAAAGATCAGTTTCTTCGCTATAAGAAAATGAATGCCCTAAATGTTGTTCTAAGACATGGCGATTAAGAAAATTCATAGGAGGAGAACCAATAAAATCAGCAACAAATGTTGTTGCTGGAGTGTCGTAAATTTCCATTGGTGTTCCAATTTGCTCGATAGCTCCTTTATTCAAAACGACTATTCTATCAGCTAATGTCATAGCTTCTAGTTGATCATGGGTAACATAGAGGCTCGTTGTTCCTAATGAACGCTGTAGTGTTTTTATTTCAATACACATTTGCGCCCGTAATTTTGCATCAAGATTTGAAAGAGGTTCATCAAAGAGAAAAACACGGGGTTGACGTACAATCACACGCCCCATTGCAACACGCTGACGTTGTCCTCCTGATAATTGTCGTGGTTTACGATCAAGAAATGGTTCTATCTCCAAAAGCTTTGCAGCATGTGCGATACGTTTTTTAATTTCTTCTTTAGGGGTTTTACGATTTTTAAGACCATATTCTAAGTTTCCACGAACTGTCATATGGGGATAAAGGGCATAATTTTGAAAAACCATAGCGATATCACGATCAGCTGGTTCACGATCATTGATACATTCGTTATCAATGCATAATTCACCTGAAGTAACTTGTTCAAGTCCTGCTATAATACGTAATAAGGTCGATTTTCCGCACCCTGAAGGACCGACAAGAACAAGAAGTTCTTTATCGGCAACAGTTAAGTTTAAATCATCAATGACCAGAATGCCGTTGTCATACTGTTTTTTTATATTTGATAACTGGATTATGGCCACAATTACTTCTCCGTTTCAATAAGGCCTTTGATAAAAAGCCGCTGCATGAAGATAACAACAAGAACAGGGGGAACCATAGCAACAACCGATACTGCCATGAGTATATTCCATTGAGGATCATGTTGAAGAGATTCAACAACAAGCTGTTTTAAAATAATAAGGATCGTTTGATGATTTTGATCCGTTGTGATGATAAGAGGCCAGAGATATTGTATCCATCCATAAATGAACATAATGATAAATAAAGCAGCGATATTGCTTTTACTAAGAGGAAGAAGAATATCCTTAAAAAATTTAACTGGACCTGCCCCATCAACACGTGCCGCCTCTAAGAGTTCATCTGGAACAGTCAAAAAAAACTGGCGAAATAAAAATGTAGCGGTTGCGGATGCAATAAGTGGAATAATCATTCCACTATAGGTGTTAACCATCCCCAATTTTGCAACAATCTCATAGGTTGGAAGAATACGAACTTCGACAGGGAGCATCAATGTAACAAAAATAAGAACAAAAGCAGTTTTTCGGAAGGGAAAGCGCATGTAAATAATTGCATAAGCAGACAAAAGTGAAATAATAATTTTTCCAATACTAATCCCAAGAGCCATAATGAATGAATTCATTAAGAGTGGCCAGAGGTTGGGCAAACCTAGCTGTGCAAGGCCATCACCAAAGATTGTTTTATAATTTTCCAGAGCATATTTCCCAGGCAAAAGAGGAAGTGTTCCTGAGTTAAATGCTGCTGAACTATGAGTTGATGCAATGATAGCAACATAAACTGGAAAGCAAATAATGATGATACCAACAATGAGAGTAATATGGGTTAGAAATTTCAAAACAGGACGATTTTCAACCATAATTTGTTTCCTAATATTGTACACGGCGCTCAATCCAGCGAAACTGGATAAACGTTAAGACAATAACCATCAACATCAATATTGTTGATTGTGCTGCTGATGCACCGATTATTTGATTTCTAAAGCCATCATCATATACTTTATAGACGAGGATGCTCGTTGCACGCGCAGGACCTCCAGAAGTGGTATTATCAATAATACCAAAAGTATCAAACATAACATAATTGATATTGACAATAAGAAGGAAAAACGTCGTTGGTGAAATTTGCGGGAAGACCACTGTCCAAAATCGTTTAAAGGGACCAGCACCATCAATGGCGGCTGCTTCTATTTGAGAACGCGGAACAGACTGAAGACCTGTAAGAAAAAAGAGAAAATTGTAAGAAATTTGTTTCCAACTAGCCGCAATGACAATAAGAATCATTGCTTGAGTGCCATTAATACGATAATTCCATAGCACCCCTATTTTCTCGAGAAGAAAAGGGATAATTCCGATGGTGGGATGAAAGATAAACAGCCACAATATACCTGCCAATACTGGAGCAACAGCATAGGGCCAGAGCAAAAGCATTGTATACGCCTTTTTTGCACGGATGACACGATCAACACAGACAGCTAAGAGAAGTGATATTGTCATTGAAGCGACAGTAACGGAGATGGAAAATACTGCGGTTGTAAGAAGTGATTGCCGATAAGTAGGATCAGAAAGAACGGTTAGATAATTTTCAAAACCAATAAAGGTTGTTGTAAAACCAAAGGGGTCTTCACGCTCAAAAGATGATTTTATTGCCTGAGCAGCAGGCCAAAAGAAAAACAAAAAAGTCACAAGAAGCTGAGGAAAAAGCAGTCCGTAAGAAAGTAGACTATTTTTAAAATATGCTTGTTTTTCTTGCATTCGTAGGGCTCTTTAAATGTAGAGACTTTAAAAAGGTAAACAAAAAGGACTCAACTGTTTTTGTTGAGTCTTTAATGTTTAACAATAAAACGAAATTAATGATTAGACTTTTCAAATTCACGCAAGAGTTTATTTCCACGTTCAACGGTCTCATCTAAACCATCTTTCGGTGTTTTTGAACCACTAAGAACAGCTTCCAACTCTTGATCAAGAATGGCTCGGATTTGTGGTAAATTACCAAATCTTATCCCCTTCGAGTTAACTGTTGGTGGATTAAGATTAATCTGTTTGATAGCTATATCCGCACCTGGCGTTTTTTCATAGAAATGTTGTTTTTTGCTCAATTCATAAGTCGTTTTTGTGGTTGGAAGATAACCTGTTTCCTGATGCCATTTTGCTTGATTTTCTGTTTTTGAAAGAAACTTAAGAAAAGCAGCTGCCCCTGCATATTCCTTCGGGGTATGGCCCTTAAACGCCCAAATAGAAGCGCCCCCAATAACTGAGTTTTGTGGTGTTCCTTCTGTATCCTTATAGTACGGTAGCATACCAACCCCCACATTAAACTGAGCTTCAGAAACAATTCCAGCATGTGATCCCGAAGATTGCATAAAAATTGCACAATTTTGTGCCATAAACATTGGTGTTGAATCTAATGCACCTGCTGGACCACCATAACGGAAAATACCTTGATCAGACCACTTTTTTAGGTCAGTCCACATACGCACTTGTAAAGGTCCATTAAATGTAAGTTCTGAATCAAGTCCTTTAAAGCCATTTTCCTTCGTTCCAAAAGGAACATTATGCAACGCTGAAAAATTTTCTATACCAATCCATTGAGCGGCATAAGCCATTGTAAAACCACAAGTTGCCGCTTTAGTCTCAAGAATTTTTTTGGAAAAGTCTTCTATATCTTGCCACGTTTTAGGAGGCTGTTCTGGATCAAGCCCGGCTTTTTTAAAGATATCTTTGTTATAATAAAGGATGGGTGTTGAAATATTGAATGGCATAGAGACGATACGTCCCTGTTCATCGGAGTAATAACCACTAATAGCAGGGAAATAATCTTTAGGATCAAATTCTTGTTTTGTATCAGCCATAAGTTGATAAAATGGGTAGATTGCGCCTTTTGCAGCCATCAGAGTTCCAGTACCAACGTCATAAATTTGAGCAAGCACTGGCTGTTTCTTTCCACGAAATGCTGCAATGAGTGAAATCAACCCCTCTTCATATTCGCCGCGAAATGAAGAAATAACTTTATACTCAGATTGACTTGCATTAAAATCGTTAATAAGACTTTCTGTTTGCTTTCCTAATTCACCACTCATAGAATGCCAAAAGCTGATTTTTGTCTGCGCAAAACTTGCTGTTATTCCCGCTGTGGACATTATGATAGCAACCGTGGCCGCTATGGAAAGATAAAAACGACTCATGGTTCACCCTTTCTGAAGTGATGGAATACAAACTACCCCTAAATTTATAGTATTACACACGAACATGCTATGAAAGTTTTATTTCACAGATAATACATTTTCTCATTTAAACAGGAACCACCAAAAGGTCAAATGAATTTGTTTAAATTTATTCATTTTCTTTTATAAGCTTTCTTAATGTATTAACGAGATACGCGTTTGTAACTATCTGAAAAAAGTGAAATGGCTTTAATAAGCAAAGTCAATTGGTGAAAAGATATAGATCATAAATGTCATTCAATGACTATTTTAATATCTGAATTTACTTTTTTAAAAAGAATTGTTTATTCTTTTGTTATTTATTTTATAATCTTCGGCTTATAACTTTAACACGATGTTGCTACTGAATTTAACGAAGAGATAAATAGTATTTTTCTTAAAATTAAGAAAATCGTTTTTAAGCGCTTAATAAGCTCCTTCCCTGTAGCGAGATCACACCCATCACGCAAAACAAAATGACTCTGTATTACCAATTTCCATGCTGTTAAAAAACCTTTTAATACATCTACATTTCATGATAACACCTATAAAATAAGCCATAAAGCCTCTCCACTAAAGTATATAAGACTTTTTGTATACCATCATTTTTACACTTCATAAAAGTGCAAAACAACACCATCACATGAGACCCAAATGCTTCAACAAGTCTTGCATTTAAAATACGTTAAATGAATATTTTTATTCTTTTCTCAATAATTTTTATCCACACACCAACCCTGCTTATAATGTGCAAACGAATGATTTTGATTGATTCATTGGAAAAAGATCTAAAATAAGAGAATCTTACGTATTAATGTCTCTTTTTCGCATGAAAAAACTATTAATTATCATTATAAATCAATGTATTATTGTTATATATTAGGTAATTTTTCTTCTTTCATTACGCTAGCTTTATGAGGATATATAGTTCCTTTTGTGTTGTTGTATTTTTTACCTTTGTGCACGCAATTGCAATGCGAGATCAGGTTGATCTGTCGTAATGTAATGTACAGGCATATCAAGCCAATGTGATAACCGAGCTTTTCCATTAATTGTCCATACCCCTACAGTAAAACCAGCCTCAAGAGCTGATTCAATAAAGTTCCGTGAAACAATAGAGCCATCTAAACTTAGATCAGAATAACCTAATTGCTTCCATTCAGAAAAATGACGGTACATATCACCTTTAAAATTATCAACACATGGACCAGATGGTATTCCCGCTTCAATAAAAGGACGGAGGATAAAAGGATCAAAACTAATTGCAGAAACCCGTTCTGATAAATTTCGGTTTTTTATTAGCGCAAGCGCTTTTTGGGATAATATTGTTTCACGCTCCACTTCACCACATGTCTTGATTTCAAGATGCAATGCAACATTCGTTGGTGCTAAAAGATCAAGCACCTCTTCTAATAAAGGGGGGGCTTCTTGGCTTCCTTTTACGCAGAGCTGTTTGCGTGTTTCATTATCAATGTCGTGAATATACCCCTTTTTTCCAACCAATTGGTCTAGACGAAAATCGTGAAAGACAACCACTTCACCGCTTTTCAGCAAATGAACATCACATTCAACTTCATCGACACCTAACGCTATAGCATTATTAAATGCCGAAAGGGTATTTTCAGAATAAAGATGAGCTCCACCACGGTGTGCAACAATTTTTTTCTCAGACATGCAAAATTCCACACTTCTCAATTTTAAACGATATTGACGTACAGATTGCCAGATACCGGCTTATATCATATGAAAATACACAATCATTTTTAAATGATTTTTTCTACACTTTTCGAATATCAAATACTCAGTCATATTTTATTCTTAAAAAGACTTACCCTTCATCTTTAATTATTCCCATTCAATAGTACTAGGAGGCTTTGAGGTTACATCATATACAACACGATTAATCCCTCTAACTTCGTTAATAATACGTGCTGCCGTCTTACTTAAAAACGCCATATCATAGGGATAAAAATCAGCAGTCATTCCATCTACAGATGTGACGGCGCGAAGAGCACAAACAAATTCATAAGTGCGACCATCGCCCATCACGCCAACAGTTTGAACAGGAAGAAGAACAGCAAAAGCCTGCCAAATTTCGTCATAAAGACCGGCTTTACGGATTTCCTCAAGATAGATAGCATCCGCTTCACGCAAAATTTCTAATTTTTCACGGGACACAGTACCTGGACAGCGAATTGCAAGACCAGGACCTGGAAAAGGATGGCGACCAATAAACTGCTCTGGTAATCCTAACTCTCGCCCTAGCAAGCGAACCTCATCCTTAAAGAGCTCACGCAACGGTTCTACAAGTTTCATATTCATCTTTTCTGGTAGCCCACCCACATTATGATGGCTTTTAATGGTTACCGTTTTACCAATAGCAGACACACTCTCAATAACATCTGGATAAAGTGTTCCTTGTGCTAAAAACTCTGCACCTCCTAATTTTTTAGTTTCTTCTTCAAAAACTTCAATAAAAAGACGACCTATCGTTTTGCGCTTTTTTTCTGGATCTGTCTCACCTTCTAAAGCATTAAGAAACATATCGGCAGCATTAACGTGAATAAGCTCTATATTATAATGATCACGAAAGAGCTTGAGAACTTCTTCAGCTTCATTCTTGCGCATCAGCCCATGGTCTACCAAAACGCATGTCAGTTGATCTCCTATAGCTTCATGAAGGAGTACCGCTACAACAGATGAATCCACTCCCCCTGAAAGACCACAAATTACACGACTTTTCCCAACTTTTTGTCGTATCGTAGCAATGGCCTGCTCACGATAAGAAGCCATTGACCAACTACCTTTAATAGCAGAGATCTTATGAATAAAATTTTGCAAAAGTTTTGTACCATCTGGTGTATGGATAACTTCAGGATGAAACTGTACCGCATAAAAATGTCTTTTTTCATCAGCAATAGCCGCATAAGGAGCTCCTTTTGAAGTTCCTATGACACGAAAACCTTCTGGTAAAGCTGCCACACGGTCACCATGGCTCATCCATACTTGATAATGAGAACCTTTTTCCCACACTCCATCAAAAAGGGCACTCTCTTCTTGCACTTCCAAAAAAGCACGCCCAAATTCACGCTCATGTCCAGCTTCAACCTTTCCTCCAAGCTGAACACACATGACTTGTTCACCATAGCAAATACCCAGAATCGGAATACCCGCCTCAAAAATTTCCATTGGAGCACGCGGAGAGCCCTCATCAATAACGGAATAAGGACTCCCTGATAAAATAATAGCTTTAGGATTTATGCGGCGCACAGCTTCTAAAGCCAATTGAAAAGGGGCAATTTCACAATATACCCCCATTGCTCGTACCCGTCGTGCAATAAGTTGTGTAACTTGTGAACCAAAGTCAATAATAAGAACAGTGTCTGGATGTGATATGCTCATAGAAAACCAATCAATAATTGTAAAAGAAAACTCATGAGAGTTATGATTCAATCTTTCTCTTTTCACAAGCCTGTTTTCTTAAGAAAAAATTATTCTCGTAAAATTTATGATAAAAAATGCAAAAATATGGATCAATGTTTTTTTTGCAACACAGATAAAAAGAAACCATCTGTTTGTGTTGTTGCGGGCGATAATGTCAGTCCATAATTTGAAAAAACTGGTTGCACCGGAGAAAAACTAAAATGTTTCTGCCAAAGTGCTGGCATATCTATTGGAGAAAAATGAGAATGTTGTTGAAGGAAATGGGCAATTTGTTCCTCATTTTCATCTGCAAAAAGAGAACAAGTAATATAGACTAGGCGCCCATTTGGCTTAAGATAAGCTATCGCTTCATTCAAAATAGCTCTCTGTTCTGTTTGGCGTTGTTTTACCTGCTCTAATGTTAAACGCCATTTCGCATCTGGACGACGACGCCATGTTCCTGTCCCACTACAGGGTGCATCCAGTAGAACTCTATCCATCTGACCCATTAATGATTTTAATTCTTCTTTTTGTGCTCGTATTTGTACATTACGAACACCAGCGCGTCGAAGACGATCAAAAATAGGAGCCAAACGAGCTTTGTCTGAATCATAAGCATACATTTGCCCACGATTATTCATATCGGCAGCTAAAGCTAATGTTTTACCCCCAGCACCTGCGCAATAATCTAATACCTGCATGCTTTCTCGCGCTTCCACAAGGTGAGCAACAATTTGAGATCCTAAATCCTGTATTTCAAAGTGTCCTTTTTGAAAAGCTGGTTCCACTTGAACATTAGGATGACGATTAAACTTTTCAATTGGTGCAATTCTTAAAGCTTTCCCAAACCATGGAAAAGATTTAAGTCTGATTTTTGCTAATTCTTTCAGCACCTTCTCTGGTGTTGCTTTTAAGCTATTTACCCGCAAATCTAAAGAAGGACGCGTTGCTAGCGCAGCCGCTTCAATGACCCAATTATCGCCAAATAAAGGACGCAGATGCGCTTGACACCATTGCGGAATATCACCACGAATATAATCTGGAGCATCCACTAATTGCTGACCTTGCCACGATTTACGCTGTTTAGCCCCTAATAACTGCGGCGCAAACCTATCTTCGGCCAACTCACCGTCAATTTGCTCCAGCGTCATTTGTCCAGCATCTAATAAGGTAGCGAAAACAATATCTCGGATATCATCACTTTCTATACGCCATTGTAAAGAATAACGTCGTCTTAAAACATCATAAACGATTGTACCAATGGCTGCGCGATCACCTGCTCCAGCAAAGCGATGAGAAAGGCCCCAATCCTTTAAAGCTTCTCCTACTGGGCGATGCTTCATTTCTATCTCTTTGAGAACATCTATTGCTGCTTGCAAACGCCCACCTAATCGCATTCATTTCTCCCATTAAAATAATAAAATTTTAAATTGTCTAAAAAAATAATATTATCGTCTTCTTGCCAATGAAACCTTCTCAAAGCCATAAAAATTTACATTCAATATTAAAATGATCGATCATACTTTTTTATAAGATCTAATTTAGAGCATCTAGATTTTTCCTTTCATCTTCTGCCCATTCGCTATTCGCTTTTTATCCTTCTACCTCTCATACTAAAAGATACGCAGCCATCCATAAAGAACTTATCTCCGCCATGCCTTACGAAAAAACTAAACTCTTTGATTATTGCGTAAAATAAAATTTACGAGGATTATCTGAATAACAGAAAAAATCAAATATCTCCCATCTTTTGATGGCGATCCTTCTGAAAAAATAGAAAAAATCTTCTCATAAAGTTAAACAAGTTCATCTTACGCTCACCCAAAAATTAACTTTTTAGAAAATGCTTGGAACCACTATTTGGCATGACCGTTTTTACTCTAATGGCAACTGCCAGACAATTTAAAAGGAGAAAATAATGACTTATAATAATGGAAAAACAACTTCATCTAAAAGCCGTCATAACACAATGCCCTCAAACAACGGAAAGAAATCCGTCCAAAGTGATCAGACAAACACTCGCCAACGTGCGTCAAAGACAGGACGGAAGACAACAAAAAATTAATTCTAATTTTATATAACTTATTTCATATAGTCTTAACAGAAAGAATTAGAGTTTTGAGCTCTAATTCTTTCCTTTTTGGGATTATTACACCAAATCACAAACAGAAAAAGCGCGGTCTCCCTTTCTTGTTTGCGGAAGATTTTATTTATGCGATATGACATTAGGCTCTTGTATCTTTAGACTGGCCCACGATAATTTGGACTCTCCCGTGTGATAGAAACATCATGCGTATGACTTTCATGAAGTCCCGCATTCGTAATACGTACAAATGTTGCTTTTTCACGAAACTCTACGAGATCTTTTGCTCCAACATACCCCATCGAAGCACGAAGTCCACCAGCAAGCTGATGTAGAACTGATGCTATAGGACCTTTATAAGCCACCTGCCCCTCCACACCCTCAGGAACCAACTTAAGTTCATCACGAACATCATCTTGAAAATAACGATCTGCCGATCCTCGTGCCATAGCACCAACAGATCCCATGCCGCGATAAGCTTTAAAGGATCGTCCTTGATATAGATAAACTTCACCAGGGCTTTCTTCTGTACCAGCTAAAAGAGAGCCAATCATAGCAGCACAAGCCCCACCTGCTAAGGCTTTAGCAAAATCACCTGAAGCTTTTATCCCCCCATCAGCAATAACGGGAATACCTACCTTATCAGCAATTTCTGCCGCACTCATAATGGCTGCAAGCTGAGGAACACCAACGCCTGCAACAATTCGCGTTGTGCAAATAGAACCAGGACCAATACCAACTTTTATAGCATCCGCACCACTGTCAATCAAAGCCTGTGTTGCTTGCGGAGTCGCGACATTACCAGCAATAATGGCTGGAGAAAACGTCATTTTTTTAATACGCTCAACTGTGTCTAATACACGCTGAGAATGTCCATGTGCAGTATCAATCACTAGAATATCAACGCCTGCATCAATTAATCGTTCAGCCCGCTCAAACCCATCGTTCCCTACACTACTTGCAGCTGCAACACGCAAGCGACCTTGCGAATCTTTGGCAGCGTTTGGATTTAATTTTGCTTTTTCAATATCCTTAACTGTTATCAGTCCGACACAACGATTTTGTTCATCCACAACTAATAATTTTTCAATACGATGATGGTGTAAAAGATACTTCGCTTCATTGAGTTGAACATTTTCACGCACTGTGATTAAATTTTCATGCGTCATTAATTCATAAATTTTTTGTTTGGGATCCGATGCAAAACGCACGTCCCTATTTGTCAAAATGCCAACAAGCCGTCCAGCAGTTTCGCCTTTAGCTCTATTTTCAACAACCGGAATACCGGAAATACCATGAGAACGCATCAAAGATTTTGCTTCTTCAAGTGTTGCATCTGGACCAATTGTGACTGGATTAACAACCATACCAGATTCAAACTTTTTTACTTGGCGGACTTCTTCTGCCTGCTCTGCCGGAGACATATTACGATGAATAACCCCAAGACCACCAGCTTGAGCCATCGCAATTGCCAAACGCGATTCTGTTACCGTATCCATTGCCGCAGAAAGCAATGGCAAATTAAGCTTAATATCCGCTGCAACGCGCGTACTGAGATCCACTTGACTAGGCATAACAAGAGAATGACCGGGTTGTAAAAGTACATCATCAAAAGTCAGTGCCAATGCACCTGTACCCGTTTCAACAATCTTTGCCATAGAAAATTCCTTTTATAATAAAACACCGCAAGGAGCTTTAAAGTACAACTGCGGTTCTCATACATGGTAGATTGGCAAAAAATTATGCCATGCTACAAACAAAATGAAAAGAAAAATAAATATTTTTTTTAAGTGTGGTTTATAAAAATTTACAATTGTGATTCAATAGGTAACCAACTTATTATTTTTGCAAATGCGCGACGCCAAAAATTGCTTTCTGGCTCATAGTCAATGCTATATTTTTTTTCATTTTCAATAAAATCCCAATAAATACGATTATTATCACCAAGACGCAGATGATAGCTCATTTCCCCTGTGGTTTCTTCAGAAAACAACAAATCTAATCTTGCTGTAATGGGAGCACATTCAAAAAGAATGCCCATTTCTGTATTTAATGATGCTGACCTAGGGTCAAAATTTAAAGATCCAATAAAAGCTGTTTTACGATCAATTAAAAAAGCTTTGGCATGTAAACTTGCCTTACTCGATCGAAACAATCGTAACCCATGGGTGTCGCCCTCCGCTTTTAATTCATAAAGATTAACACCACTTTTCAACAATGCCTTACGATACGGTACATAACCACCATGCACCAATGCTACATCAGTAGCTGCTAAAGAATTTGTCAAAATTTTGACATCAACACCCTTTGAAACCAAATTACTAAAATTCTGCGTACCAACCTTACCAGGAACAAAATAAGGTGACGTAATCTGAACCGTTTTTTGGGCATTTCCAATAACCTTTGAAAGTGCCTTCATAAGCCAATTGCTTGCTTTTTTACGCAATGCTTTTTCTGGAGGGTCAGAAAGAACAACAACTTTGTCTGCTAAAAATAACCGCTTTCCTGTTTGGATAAAACAATTAAAGTTAATGTGCTCTTTGACATAATCTAAATAAACTTTTGCAACCTTGGAATCACGAAATTTGCGTAATTTATCCTTCCAATAGCTAAGATCACTTGCGCTTTTAGGGACAACCAAAGTATGAATTGGCAAAACAACAGAACTATTCCAAAAATCATCAAAGATACTTTCTACCTTTTTAACAGAGGGACCGATTAACATCAAATCTAAATCTCGAAAATGGGATTCTTTACCAGCATCAAAATAAGAATCTGCAAGATTACGTCCTCCTACAAAAGCGACCCTGCCATCAACAATAAAAGCTTTATTATGCATTCTACGTGTTACAGTAATTGCCCGTAATATAATTTCTAAACCACGGCGTAAACCACCTTTACGCGATCGCCCTGGATTAAACATTCTCACCTCAATATGAGGATGTTTATCTAGCGCAATATAAGCTGGATCACGTGCCTGAGCATTAATATCATCCAAAAGAAGCCGTACCCGAACACCCCGATCCGCTGCCTCAACTATTTCACTTAATAATAAGCGCCCCGTTAAATCATCGTCCCAAATATAATACATCAGATCAAGACTACGCCCAGCCTCTGCAGCTCCTATTGCACGAACACAAAACGCATCCAAATTGCTGATAATGAGGGAAAGGGCATCTTTATCAATCCCCAATCCATTTTCTTCCTCAGCTAATTGACTGACGATACGATCAAGCTTAGTTTCATCTTTCTGAATAGGTAACGCATAAGAACATTGCCCCCTAGCATTTTTCACAAAACGCCCATAGGTGTAGATTGCCAACATAGATGCAATAAAAAAAAAGAGGACAAAACCAACAACAATCTGCAAAAGAGTCAAAGAGGGTAAACTTTCTATTTTAAACTATCGCATCGTCAGCAATGCAAATGATAATCACTTTATCTTAATCGTGTAGAAGATAAAATGCCACTTCTTGCTTAAGAGAGTATAAATTTAATATTGATGATACAAAAATTTCAGCGGTAGTATTTAAAAGTTTTTAAAAATGCCTCTCTGCTTTCATAAATGTAAACTTAACTAAAATTGTATAAATTGAAACAAACGATTAAAATAGTCACAAATTTTATAATAAATGATTGTTTTCTTAAGCCACCCCCCACGGACTTTATCAAAATCCACTCTACTTTTTGAAACTCATGCCTATCATGAAGAGAAATTTGTTATGAATTTTACTTTCGTTCTTGATTTCTTATTGCTCTCAATTCTTCCATTTTTCTATAAAGTGTAGAGCGACCAATATGAAGGCGGCGCGCAATCTCACTCATATGTCCCTTATAATGTTTAACTGCTTTCTCGATAATATCATGCTCCATCTCTGCAAAAGTACGCACATGCCCATCAGTATTCAAAAATTTTATCGATTCTTGTTCATTATCTTCTTGCATGTTAGCCTCAATGATATTGGGAACATTCATTAATGAATTTCCCATTAATTGCGGAAAATCTCGAACAGTTAATAACGGTCCTTCACTAAGTAAAATCGCACGAAATAAAAAGGTTTCAAGCTCATTTCTATTGCCAGGCCAATCATACTGCATAAGCAAGGAAAGAGCAGATCCTGCTAACCCATGGACATGTGATCGCCCTGTTTCTGTGATAATGCGATCAATCAAACGTTGTGTGATCTCTGGAAAATCATCCCTTAATTCTCGTAAAGCAGGGACGCTAATAGACAAGTGAGAAAATTGTTCAAACAAACTATGCAAAAAAAAGTTCTCATTAACCAAGTCCTTTAAACGCGATGTTGAAATAGCAATGATCCGAAAAGGAAAAAATTCTCCTTTTGTATTCCTTTCCCTTTCTTTAAGGTAATGAGCAAACCGTTTTTGCTGTATGGGCTCAAGTCGATCAATATCACAAAGGCAAAGTGTCCCTTTTTCAAGAGAAGAAACCAATGGTAGAAATTCTTTAAACCACTGCTGATTTTCTTCTTCTGGATCAACGATGGCTGAACATTGAAAACGAATAAAAACACCCTCCGAAAATAATCCCTCATGATGAATCATCCGAGCTAATGTCTCACGTCCTGTTCCAACTTCCCCCTCTATCAAAAGATTCTGTAAAGAAGTTGCTGCTTGTCTCGATTGTTCTAACACTATCTGCATAGCTCTACTTTTTATGCAAAGATCAGAAAACTGTAAATGATTCTCTTTTTTCCGCCGAATATCTCGAACCTCATGCTTCAAGGCAGAAATAAGAGCAAGAATATCCAAAGTAACTCTTACACGTAATAATGTTACTGGATGGATCCAATAATCAATAGCTCCAGCTGTTAAAGCTTTCTGGAGTAAATGCTGATTCTCTTGTTGTGCTATAACGACAATAGGAACAGAAACACCAGCAACTCTAATCATTTTTATCAAATCGCTCACACTCAAATCACTCATAACGACATCAAGGAGTGCAAGCACAATGTTTTTACGCCTGTGTAAAAGATCAATCGTACGGAGACCATTTTCTGCTTCAATGACACGATAACCAAAACCTCGCAGCATAGCAGAAAGTTCTATACGTCTTCCAAAATCTTCACTCGCAACAAGAATGGGACCAACCATAATGTCAATAATCTCCTTTGAGACCACTCAGCGGCTTAATATAAAAATTGTTGTAAACCATAAGAAATATTTCACCTCTTGTGTTTCACTTACGAACTTCATCAAGCTGTCAATTAAATACAACATTAAGGCATTTTTTTCCATTTTTTTGCTTTTTCATTGATTTTCATCAAATTTTTCATATTGACTCATGGGATAATTTAATAATGTTATAGAAACTAGAGAGCAAAATAATCTAAATAGAGTGTAATAAATGAAACATACCTATCATATTTTATGTCTTACAATCACCGCCTTGCTATTAAGCGCCTGTAACTTTTCGCAATATTATAACTCAAATATGCCAACTGGAATTGATGGAAAATGGGTTGATGAGAATGGTATTATTTCTTCTTTCCACAATGGTGTTTTTGAAACACGTGCAGCAGATACAGAAGAAAAACTATCAGAAGGGGCATATAATTATCTCAATGCCCAAAATATAGAAATTGAAATACGCTCTATTCTCCGTGGAACAATTTCTAGAGTCAATTGTACAATGTCATATGACGCCACACAACTTCTCTGCACCTCACATACAGGGGCACAGTTTTTCCTTAAGCGGAAATCTTAAACAAAGTACAAGGGAAGCCTCTCTTAAGAACAGAGCAGAGGGAGCACATACATTAAGCAGGAGGCGATCCTTTCTCCTCCTGATAAAAAATCCTCTCTAAAATACGCAAAGAGGCTGGTATAATCTTTATCCTGAGAATTTTCTAAACATTATGAAATGCGTAAAATAATCGTTTTCTTCCACCAAACATCAGTAAAGCCCCCTCACAATAAAATTGTGACTTTGTATCCTTCAATCTATTTTAACCTAAATAACATTTTATTTGATAGGAAGCTTTAATCTAAACAGCGCCAATGCGCAAAAGATCATGAAAATGAACAATTCCTATCGGTTTTTTATCTTCAACCACGAAAAATGCACCAATATGATGATCATTAATAAAAGCTGTTGCTGCACCAACAAGTGTATTTGGCTTTAAAACTTTAGGAGCTTTGGTCATCACCTCATCAACATTAAATTTTGATAAATTAAAATGCATGTTACGTGCAAGATCGCCATCGGTTACAATTCCGATTAGTTCACCTTCTTGATTCACAACACCAACACAACCAAAATGTTTTTCCACCAAAACATTCATTGCTTCAGTCATAGCTGTTCCTTGCATAACCAAAGGAATATTATCACCCTCATGCATAATATCACACACATATTTAAGGCTTGCACCAAGAGAACCACCAGGATGATATATTTTGAAATCCGTTGCGGTAAAACCACGCATTTCTAAAAGAGAAACCGCTAATGCATCTCCCATTGCCAATTGCATAATTGTTGAAGTTGTAGGGGCTAAACCATGGGGGCAAGCCTCTTCTATCTTTGGTAATAATAGCACAATATCAGCTTGTCGTCCTAACACAGAGTGCTTACTTGATGTCATCGCAATAAGGGGGATACGAAAACGCGCCGCATAACTCATAATACCACTTAACTCTTGAGTTTCACCAGACCATGATAAAGCAAGAATAACATCACCAGATCCAATCATACCAAGATCACCATGATTGGCTTCTGCAGCGTGAACAAAAAAGGCAGGAGTTCCAGTTGAGGCTAAGGTTGCTGCAATTTTTGTCCCTATATGACCACTTTTTCCAAGACCCGTAATGACCACATGTCCACGAGCATTTCTAATAGTTTGAACAGCTGCTTCAAAAGAAGAAGAAAGACTTCCCAGAAGAGCTTTTTCAAGGGCTTCAAGCCCCTGCTTTTCACTGGCCAGTGTATTAAGTGCTGATGCAACAGCACCTTGCAAAGCCATATGAGGAGACGATATTATCATAATTAAATTCGATCAATAAAATTAAATGAGAGACCTATATCATTTTTCAACACTAATGGTTTCCAGTAAATTTTTCAATGAAGCAGAAACGTGGCTGTGCATATCAGCGCGCGCCAAAGAAAATGCAACGTTGGCTTCAATGAAACCCGCTTTAGAACCGCAATCAAAAGTGCGCCCTTCTACTTGCAAACCCCAAAAATCCTGTTCGTTTGAAAGCCTTATCATCGCATCCGTTAGTTGAATTTCATTTCCTGCTCCTCGTTCTTGAGTGGAAAGAATATTAAAAATTTCTGGCTGCAAAATATAACGTCCATTGATGTACAAATTTGATGGTGCCGTTCCAAGCGCTGGTTTTTCTACCATTTTTGTGATTTCAAAACCATTTGCAATCTGTTTTCCTTTCCCCACAATACCATATTTATGGGTTTCTCTAGGATCGCATTCTTGAACTGCTACAATATTTCCTCCACCCACCTTTTCATAAAGACTAATCATCTCAGAAAGGCAGCCCTTTTTGGCTTGAATCAGCATATCGGGTAATAACAAAGCAAAAGGTTCGCCTGCAACTAATTCACGCGCACACCAAAGAGCATGCCCTAATCCCAAAGGTTGCTGTTGCCGAGTGAAAGAAGTTGACCCTGGTAATGGCTGTAAACGGTATAAATGTGCAAGATCTTCTTTCTTTCCACATTCAGCAAGTGTCGTGTATAATTCAACTTGCGCATCAAAATAATCCTCAATGACGGCTTTGTTACGTCCAGTCACAAAAATAAAATGCTCAATACCAGCTTCCCTCGCCTCATCCACAACATATTGAATAACAGGTTTATCAACAACTGTTAGCATTTCTTTAGGAATTGTTTTGGTCGCAGGAAGAAAACGCGTACCAAGACCTGCTACTGGGAATACCGCTTTCCGGATTTTACGCACACTCATCCTCCTCAATGAATTCATATAACTTTTTTATTTTATTTATCATATGTTTTTACGAAATGGTAAAAAAGATATCTTATTGTTTTGATTATCATTATAATGGGCAATCAAAAATGTAAAAAGAGTATGAGAATTTATTGAAAGGATTAAAACGAATTGTTTATTTCAGTTTTCTCCCCTTCTTGATCATATTATCGATTAAACTAAATACAAAATAAAGTTATTGCACATCTAATAAATTGAATATTAATGGGGATTTCAAAATGCAAAAAACAGAATTGAAGACTTTCTCTTTTTTAGAGAAGTCCATAAATTGGAGAACTCTTCTCACTGGCTCTGCCGTTATTTTTTCTGCTTTTTTAATGTTTTTTGTATCCCTTTCATATGCTGATAGCGGATTTAAACACTGGATTAAAGAATTTAAAAAAATAGCTATTGCTCACAATATTACCCCTTCTACGTTTCATATGGCGTTTAAAGGTATTAATGCAATTGATCCAGAAGTTCTAAAAAGTGCCGCATACCAACCGGAATTTGTTGCTCCTTCATGGAACTATTTCGATAATCGTGTCCATGATATTGCAATTGAGGAAGGACGGCGCCAAACTCAAAAATGGAACAAATGGCTTCTTCAAATTGAAAAACGTTTTGGTGTTGACCGCAATATTCTGCTTGCTATTTGGTCAATGGAAAGCAACTATGGGAAAGTTTTAGCTAATAAAAGTGTAATGCGTGACACCATTCGCTCTCTTGCAACTTTAGCCTATGCTGATAAAAAACGTGCAAAATATGCATATACACAGCTGATTGCTGCTATGAAAATTCTACAAAGTGGCGAAATTAAACGCTCTCAACTCACTGGATCTTGGGCCGGTGCATTGGGGCATACACAATTTATTCCAAGCAGTTATCTCGCCTATGCAGTTGACATGGACCAAGATGGACGGCGTGATATCTGGAACTCTGTTCCAGATGCTCTGGCTACTGCTGCTAACCTTCTCCACAAAAATGGCTGGCAACCTAATCTTATTTGGGGAGTAGAGGTAAAAGTACCGCAGGGGGAAAACCTCCCTGAAGGCTGGTATTCCTTTGAACAATGGAAAAAATTAGGTGTAAAACACGCAAATGGGCATCCTCTTCCTACATTAGCTGAACAAGCAATATTAAAATATCCAGATGGAGCAAAAGGGCCTATATTTTTAGTCACAAAAAATTTCTTTGTTCTGAAACGTTATAATAATGCAGATCGTTATGCATTTGCTGTTGCCCTTCTTGCTGATCGCATTGCCGGACATCCTGGATTAGTGAATGATTGGCAAAGACCTTTTCAACCTCTTACTTTTCAAGAATGTAAAGAACTGCAATCTCGCTTAAGTGCACTGGGCTATTATAAAGGGAATGTTGACGGAAAAATTGGAACAGCTTCTCGCAAAGCAATTAAAGCTTTTCAACTGCGTCACGGTCTAAAAGAAAATGGATACCCATCATCTCAAGTGCTTTTTCTCCTTCGCAAACAATAATGGAGACTAAGGTTTTGTCTTCTTTTCGCCTGATATACTTGACATTATTGCTATTTTCACTTTCTATTGTGGGGATCTTACAGCCATCCCCAAGTAAAGCAACGAACTTCTTCAAATGGTTATCACAACATAACAAACAAACACAACAACCACCGCAAACTATAGAACAAAAAATAGATAAGCCGCAAAAAAAGATTTTAACACAAAAAAACATACAAAAACTAAAAAATGAGAATGCAGAGCGCATTCTTGTCATAGGGGATTTTACAGCTTCTGCTGTTGCCGATGCACTTAAGAAGTTTTTTATAAATAATAGCGATATCGTTATCATGAACAACACAATGCCAGCTTCCGGCTTAGTTCGAACGGATTATTATTCTTGGCAAAGCAATATTTCTAAACTTATTGATCAAAATAACCCCGATGTTATTATCATGATGATCGGTGCAAATGATAATCAACCAATCACAGACTCTTATAACACAATTAACACAGATCAATCAGAATGGATGCGCATCTATAAACAAAGAATTATCGAAATTGCTGAAAGTCTTCATGCCTCTGGAAAATCATGGATATGGATAGGTCAGCCTTCTTTTGGAAATGACCTTTTGACACAAAAAATGAAATTTTTTAATGAGCTCTACAAACAAGAAACAGAAACAGCAGGAGGATATTTTCTTGATATCTGGAGCGGCTTTAGTGATGAGGCAGGAAATTTTTCTTTTTCAGGCTATGATATTAATGGAAAAATAACCAAATTACGCACCAATAATGGCATGCATTTCACCTCTGAAGGAAAGAAAAAACTTGCCTCTTATTTAGAAAAACCATTGAAAAATATTTTAAATTTTTATGCTTTTTCCCATGAAACTCCTTACTCAACCGATCAAGCTATTCAAAAACTTACACAAGAGTCAGAGAATCAAAAGCGGAGTAATAGTATGCGCCAGCCTCCGATGAACCTCGATGATATGGCACAACAAAATACTCACCTTTTAGGCAAAAGAAAGTCAAGTTTTATAAAAAAATCATGGTTTCCACCAAATGGGTATCAAAAAGATCGAGCTGATGATTTTTCTTTCCCATAATGTCTCTTTAAAAGACAAAATCTAATTTCCTCTATAAACAAAAAGCGAATAAGATAAAAACTCTGTTTATAGAGCTAATGAAAAGAGCTTGTGCATAAATCGCAACTGCATCTTTCGAATAAGATGAAAACGGCATGGTGTTAACCATACCGTTATATCTTATACTTATAGTCCACGTTTGTTAATCATTGCCTCTGGTAAAGGCATCCGTCCCCGAAAAGCTTTATAAAGTTCCTCTGGATCACAACTTCCTCCAGCGGAGTAAATAAAACGTTTCAACTTATCAGCAAGCTCTGAATTAAAAACATCTCCTGTTTCTTCAAAAGCTTGAAAAGCATCAGCATCAAGGACTTCCGACCACATATAAGAATAATAACCAGCGGCGTAACCATCACCTGAAAATATATGCGTAAAATGTGGAGGACGATGACGCATAATAATTGTGTCGGGCATTTGCAGCTTTTCTAATTCTTGGCGTTCAAACATTGTTGGATCAGTGACTGTTACGCCTTGATGAAAAGCCATATCCACGAGAGCTGATGAAGTAAATTCAACTGCAGCAAAGCCAGCATTAAATGTCTGTGCTGACAAAACCTTATCCATTAATGCTTGCGGCATAGGATGTCCTGTTTTTGCATGCGTAGCATAAGTTTGTAAAATCTCTGGTACAGTTAACCAATGTTCGTAAAGTTGAGAAGGCAGCTCAACAAAATCACGCGAAACCGATGTTCCCGATACAGATGGCCATGTAACATCAGAAAGCAAACCATGCAATGCATGCCCAAATTCGTGGAAAAGCGTACGCGCATCATCAAGTGATAAAAAAGCAACTTCCCCTTTGGGTGGTTTAGCAAAATTACAAACATTGTAGATAATAGGCTTTTGTCCGCCATCCAATTTATGTTGTGATTGCAAACTACTCATCCACGCACCGGACCGTTTTGAAGAGCGTGCAAAATAATCACCAATGAAAAGCCCAAGTAAACTTCCATCAGATTTCTTTACTTCCCACAAACGTGCATCAGAATGCCAAAGTGCAACAGCGTTTTTTTCTTCAAATGTAATGCCAAAAAGTTTTTCTGCTACCCCAAAAGCTGCTTTAATCATACGATCAAGCTGAAAATAATATTTAACCTCAGCGCTATCGAAAGAAAGTTTTTCAGTGCGAAGTTTTTCAGCATAATAACGCCAATCCCAAGCAGCTAAAGATTCATTGCTGCCCTGATTGTTGGCAAAATTTTGTAATTCAATTTGCTCAGTGGAAGCCTTTGATCTTGCGCGCTCCCATACAGGCATAAGCAAATCCATAACGGAATCAACACTTTTAGCCATGGTATTATCGAGCTTCAAATCTGCGAAAGATTTATATCCCAATAATTTAGCCTGCTCATCTCGAAGCGCAACAATCTCTACAATAATTGTTTTATTATCATTCTTGTTATTATTTTCACCACGTTTAGCCCAAGCTTGGAATGCAACCTCACGCAAATCACGACGATCAGAGAATTTTAAAAAAGGTTCAACAATCGAACGTGCTAGTGTTAATGCATACGCTTCTTCATTACCTCTTTCACACGCAATTTCCTTCATTGAAGCAATAAGATCTTGCGGTAAACCAGATAAGTCTGTTTGTTTTAAAAACAAAATCCATTCAGCTTCATCATTTAAGACATTTTGTCCAAAAGTAGCATTTAAGAAAGCAAGTCTTTCATTAATTTCCAAAAGCCGTTTCTTAGCTTTTTCATCGAGCTTTGCCCCATGACAAACGAACTTTTTCCACCATAATTCAAGAACACGTGTTGTTTCACTCTCAAATATGCCCAGCTGCGACTGTTTATAAAGCACATCTATTTTCGCAAATATCCGCGCATCCATCATCATTTTTGAAGAATAACGAGAAAGTTTTACAACAAATTCTTGTTCTAGCTGTTGAATTAGTACATTCGTATGAGCACTGGTGCGCAAGAAAAATATTGAACAGACACGATCAAGCGCTTTGCCACAAAGCTCAAAAGGCTGCAAAAAATTCTCAAGCGTTGGTGGTTCTTGCACCATCGCAATCGCCTCTAGTTCTTCTTCGGCTTCTTGAAGTGCCTGTTCAAAAGCGGGTTTAAAATCTTCATCACTTATAGAAGAAAAATCAGGAAGACCTGAAAATCCCTTCCAGTCCAGCACTGCTGCTTTTGTCATAATATTTTATGTCTCCATTATAAATTTAAGCTGTAACAATTATCTTTACGACACAAATTGATAATATACTAAAATTATTTCGTGAGTTTCAAAACTACCTTTCAAAACGCTATTGAATAAAAAACCTGAAAATTGTAAAATTCTTTCATTTCAAACCATATTATATTGAAGCAATGAAAATTATTCGCTCGCACATCACAATAGAATTGCATATTAATAAAAATACTTGAAGAAAGGCATAATCTCCACTCTTTATAAAAGATTGCTGTAGATTCTTTTGAAAATCGCAAAACTACATTAAAGAAATGATGATAAAAATCAGAACTGATTTTTACAGTTACGCTTTTTATCCTCAAATTAAGCTGTATTCTCGTTTTAGTGATTCAGAAACTTGTTTATAACTTATAATTTACCCTTGACTTTACTTGAAATATTAACAATTGGGAATATAGCTGGGGGGGTTTTTAAAATCTTCCATAAACTTTTGTTTTTATCTCATCTATTATCTAGATTTATAACTCTCCAACTCTTCAGGAGGTACTTTATCATGACTGAAATCAAAACGACCTTCGACTTCAAAAATTTTTCTCCTGAAGCTCTCGCTGAAAAGTTAAAGAACCAGCATTTTGCAGACTCTATTGATATCATCAATGACCTCGATATCATGGAACGTGTAACTATTCTTAGTCTTCTGCCTCTTGATTATGTTATCGAACTTTTTGATAAACCAGAGCTTGAGCAACCTGCTGCCATCCTAGAACTTCTCCCTATAAATCGTGCTGTTGAAATTCTTGATGGCATGTCTGCCGATGCTGCTGCAGACGTCTTTCAAGAAATGGATAAAGAAACCCGCACACGACTTTATGCCTTGCTTAAACCCTTAACGCGCGCTGAACTTAAAAAACTCACCAGTTACCCTGATCATACAGCAGGGGCACTGATGACAACAGAATTTATAGCGGTTCCTTCAAACTGGACCATACAAAAAACTTTGGATCACATCCGTGAGGTCGAGCGAACACGTGAAACAGTTTATACCAGCTATGTAATTGACCCTAAAACAGGTACTCTTCTCAAAGCTGTTTCACTGCGTAACCTTATTCTTGCCTCACCTGATGAACAAATTCTTCATGTCCCTACCCATGACTCGCCCATTACAATATCGCCCTTCACGCATCATGAAGATATCGCACGCCTTTTCCAGCGCCATGATCTTCTCTCTGTGCCTGTAGTTGATGAAAGTAACCATGTCATTGGTATTGTAACCGTCGATGACGTGCTTGATACTATGGTTGATGAGATGAATGAAGATGCCTATAAATTTGGGGGTATGGAAGCGCTTAATAAGCCCTATATGCAAATTAAGTTTCCTGAAATGATGAAAAAACGTGGAGGATGGCTCGCTTTACTCTTTATCGGTGAAATGTTGACAGCAAGCGCTATGCAACATTTCGAAACAGAACTCGAAAAAGCGATTATTCTTACACTGTTCATACCTCTCATTATGAGCTCAGGAGGAAATTCCGGCTCGCAGGCTACATCCCTTATTATCCGCGCATTGGCTTTACGTGAGCTCACGTTGAAAGACTGGTGGAAAGTGATTATTCGTGAAATTCCAACAGGACTATCCCTTGGTCTTTTACTCGGAATTATTGGTGTTACGCGCATTGCTCTTTGGCAAAAACTAGGTATCTACGACTATGGCCAACATTGGATTGCTATTTCGACAACAGTGGGTACAGCTTTAGTCGGAATCGTTACCTTTGGTTCTCTTTCTGGATCTATGCTGCCTTTTATTCTTAAAGGTTTAAAATTTGATCCAGCAAGTGCTTCTGCTCCTTTTGTGGCAACTTTAGTAGATGTCATGGGCATTATAATCTATTTTTCTGTAGCTTCCCTCATTTTGTCAGGAACTCTTCTTTAAACATGTAAAGTAAAAACTCTTTCTTCTGGAAAGATCTTGTCATGTAACCTAAGATCTTTCCAGAAGAGAATAAGCTCTATTATTTGTTTTCTAGCACACCACTCCATAGATAATTTATTATTTTTTATTGAATAACAGCTCTGAATGTCGTAAATTTACCTTATTATTAAGCGCCTCATGTTAGATCAATTAAAGTCATCTTCTTGCCAGTCACAAACGAGATCGGTGTATGGCTAAAAAGCTATTCAAGAAAAAAATTAAATACTTCTTACATCCTCTCTCTCTCGTATCAAAAACTGTCGCAATACTGACAGCTGAGAAAGAATAATAATGATGATGCTATAGGCTTTATATTTCTTCACAAAGGCGTTGATCGTATACTATTCGCGTATATTATATCATTTATGAACCCTATCATGAAATGGATGTAGTGTACGTTAAGAAATCTCTCTTAAGTACATGTAGTGTATTCTGTTTAAAGCGTTCTGTTTGGCATGAAAAGCATGCTCCTATTAGAGAATGCGATAAACAAAATGTGAGGCAATGCACTATCTCCATGGTTTAAAAGATATTGCTTAAATGCTTTTGAAATCATAAATTTGGCTTAACGGCAAAGATGGGAATTTTCTTTTGATGCCTTCATATTCTTTTTAAATAAGACTGTATTCCGGTTTCATAAATAAATAAAACAGATATAATGCTTGCCCCAATCTGGCATACAAAAGCTAGAGCTTCTTATAAAATGCTTAATCGTCTCAATATTTATCTCAAATACACGGTTGCATTAGATCTGGATTTGGATTGACAAGTTATAGAATAAGAAAAAGCTTTGTTAGAATAAAAATGTCGTACAGTCGTCAATAAATTAGCTATGGATTGAGAGATCTTCTGGATTTTTATCAATCTCTTTGTAAAACAACAACAATAATAATACGATTAGCTTTATACTTACTCTTACAAGCGTTCATATAAATTCCTTGCGTCATAATGATAAAAATCAAATTGACGGTGATTTTTTGGATAATTCTTAGCTCGAGAATAGAACATACGTACTATAAAAATCCTTTTACGAAGCTCCAGCAATTGAAGCTTAATAGGGCCTTAAAGACTTGGATAAATAGTTTTACCATAAAAATATTGTCTCCATCTTCCAAAACTATTAAAAAACATGTAAAAGGTTTTTTAATAGTCAGGCAAAGAATGTAAAGACTTTGCCTCAAATGAAATTTCATTAAACGAAAAGAAGAAAATTTATGCAATTGCGTAACATTGCCATCATTGCCCACGTTGACCATGGGAAAACAACGCTTGTGGACGGACTTCTCAAGCAATCAGGAAACTTCCGTGATAATCAGCGTACAAGCGAACGTATGATGGATTCAAACGATATTGAAAAAGAACGTGGAATTACAATCCTAGCGAAAGTGACATCTGTTGTTTGGAAAGATACTCGAATTAATATTGTTGATACACCAGGACACGCCGACTTTGGTGGAGAAGTTGAGCGCATTCTAAATATGGTTGATGGAGCCATTGTACTTGTTGATGCTGCTGAAGGACCAATGCCACAAACAAAATTTGTCGTTGGCAAAGCCTTGAAAGTGGGATTGCGTCCTATTGTTGCTATTAATAAAATTGACCGACCTGATGCACGCGTTGATGAAGTCATTAATGAGGTTTTTGACCTTTTCGCTGCTCTTGATGCAACCGATGAACAGCTTGATTTTCCTATTCTTTATGGATCTGGACGCGATGGATGGATGGCTGAAGCCCCTGAAGGACCAAAAGATCAGGGATTAGGTCCTTTATTTGATCTTGTAACGCAGCATGTCCCTTCTCCTAGTGTAGCAGAAGGACCGTTTCGCATGATTGGAACTATTCTTGAAGCGGATCCGTTTTTAGGACGAATTATTACAGGGCGGATTCATTCTGGCTCTCTAAAACCCAATCAAAATGTCAAGGTTCTTGGACAAGATGGAAAACTTTTAGAAACTGGGCGGATTTCAAAAATTTTAGCATTTCGTGGCTTAGAACGGCAACCTATTGAAGAAGGAAGTGCTGGTGATATTGTTGCGATTGCAGGTCTACAAAAAGGTACCGTTGCTGATACTTTCTGTGATCCTACTGTTAATGAACCCCTTACTGCCCAACCAATTGATCCTCCTACCGTTACTATGAGTTTTCTCGTCAACGATAGTCCCCTTGCTGGAACTGAAGGCGATAAAGTAACAAGTCGTGTCATTCGTGACCGATTGTTAAAAGAAGCAGAAGGTAATGTCGCTCTTAAAATTGAAGAATCAGCCGATAAAGATTCTTTCTATGTTTCAGGACGAGGAGAATTACAGCTTGCAGTTCTCATTGAAAATATGCGCCGTGAAGGATTTGAGCTTAGTGTTTCACGTCCACGTGTTGTTATGCAAAAAGATGAAAATGGAATAACTCTTGAGCCAATCGAAGAAGTTGTTATCGATGTTGATGAAGAATATTCCGGTACTGTTGTACAAAAAATGTCTGAACGTAAAGGCGAAATGGTGGAATTACGTCCTTCTGGAGGTAATCGTGTCCGTCTTGTTTTTTACGCACCAACCCGAGGACTTATTGGTTATCAATCTGAACTTTTAACGGACACACGTGGTACAGCAATTATGAATCGCCTTTTCCATGCTTATGAACCTTATAAAGGAGACATTTCTGGTCGTGTTAATGGTGTTATGATTTCAAATGACAACGGTGAATCTGTCGCTTATGCTCTTTTTAATCTTGAAGATCGTGGGCCTATGATCATCGATGCCGGTGTGAAAGTCTATCAAGGTATGATTATTGGCATTCACTCACGAGATAATGATTTAGAAGTCAATGTGTTAAAAGGAAAAAAACTCACCAATATGCGCGCTTCCGGAAAAGATGAAGCCGTTAAGCTAACTCCCCCCATTAAAATGACACTAGAACGTGCCTTATCGTGGATACAAGATGATGAACTTGTGGAGGTAACCCCTAAAAATATTCGTCTCCGCAAACTCTATCTTGATCCTAATGAACGTAAACGTTTTGAAAAAACACGTGCTTCAATTTCAAGTTAATTTCATAATCTCTTTGAGAAAATATTTAATTGTATTGAGCCTCACTATATTCCAGAAAGGATGTCTCTATGAATATTAAGGAAATACCCGTAGGCAAAAATCCACCAGAAGATATTAACGTTATTGTGGAAGTCTCCCTTGGTGGTCAACCAATAAAATATGAGATGGATAAAAAGTCTGGCGCATTATTTGTTGACCGTTTTCTTCATACATCAATGGTTTATCCTGGAAATTACGGTTTTGTCCCTCATACGCTTTCAGATGATGGTGATCCTATTGATGTCCTTATCTGTAATACCCGTCCACTTATGCCTGGTTGTGTTATCAATGTTCGCCCCATCGGAGCTCTGATGATGGAAGATGATGGTGGTAAAGATGAAAAAATTATTGCCATTCCCACTACAAAATTAACAAAACGCTATATCAATATTCATGACTATACAGATTTGCCCGAAATTACACTCAAACAAATTGAACATTTCTTCAAGCATTACAAAGATCTGGAACCTGGGAAATGGGCTAAAATTGAAGGATGGCGAGATAAAAACTTTGCTCATGAATTAATTACGCAAGCTGTTGAGCGCAATAAAAAATTATAACGATTTTAATAAAATAAAGCCTATAAAAAATAGGCTTTGTTATTTATTTTTTCTACGAGATGCAATCTCTAAAGGATTGCCATATCTGCTTTAGCTCTTCTAAATGTGTTGAAAAGTAAAGTTGTTTGTAGCGAGATATTGCGCCATTTTTCAGAGAAATAGAAGAAGATGGTATTTTCCACTGCTTCGCAAGAAATTTAATGAGAGCTTTATTCGCTTTTCCATCTTCAGGAACAGCACGAAGGCGTATAACCAGATATTGTTTTTCACCATCCCTACATTCAACCCCTATTATTTTGTCAACGGATGATTTAGGAATGAGATATACAAACAAAATCAAGTTATTTTTATCAACTTGATAAAACATGTATTCGCCTCAAGTAATATTTCTATATATACATGTTTGCGTAAGCGCGCCACATGAAAGTACGAATAAAATAAATAATAATGAAAACTACAATAGGTGAAATATCAATTGTTCCCAAATTTGGTAAAATTCTCCGGACACGGCTTAGAACAGGATTTGTAAGACAGTTTAGAAAGCTTCCTATCAAAACAACAAAGCGATTGCGCGAATTTACGATATTAAAGACATAAAGCCAAGAAAAAATGACACTAGCAATTAAAATATAAATATAAATATCAAAAATAAAATCAATCGTTCGAAGCAATGCATAAGTCATGCGTCATCCCTTTCAATCAAGGAAACAGAAGAGCTTATAGACAACCTTCATTAAAGCAGGTCTGTGTATCAAAAAATGGTTTTATATTTCAATACTCTTTTTTCTTGAATAAAAACCAGACATCTAAATTCTTCAGCTCTCTATTTAATGACAATGCAGCTAGAAAACAAATATCAAAATTGAAAATAGCACATAAAAATAGAAGAAACAGCAAAGAATCTAAAAGCTTTTAAAAACTCTGAATATTCCTTGTAGGATTAATCTTAAATATCATTGTCTTAATTATTAATATATAAAAAACAAACAAAATAAAAACGGCCTTTTAAAGGCCGTTTTTATTTTCAAAATTATTTCTGCAAAGCAGTCAAACGATTAAGAGCACTGCTAAAACCATCTAGCTGAACAAATAAATCATTCAAAGCTGGTTCACCTGCAGCAGCAATTGTCATCGCCAACTTTAACTGTTTTCCAGAACGCAAAGCTGCTACGTGATTTTTGTCAAAAACGACAGGAACCACACAACCTGCTGGTACACAAGTCCGAATACCGGTTTCGATAACAGCTTTTCCCTCATCAACTTGTAAACGAACAGGCTTAGAAACCAAAATGCCAAAAGGAACTGTTAAATTACCAGATACAACACCCTCAGCATCGAGAGTAAGACCCATAGCGACAACAACACGCCCCTGCTCATTCACTTCTTGACGGTGCATAAAACAAATTCTTTTCCCTTCTTGTATACCACAGTTAATAGTCCACAAACCATAGGTTTCAGTCAAAGAAGAAGCTCCATTTGGCAATGTCGCTGCCGCATCTTTTGATGCAGGAGGCTTTGAACTTGTTGCAAATGCAACAGATGAAATACTCAAGAGAGTAAAAACTATAAGTAAATTAAATAACTTTTTCATTTTATATTCCTGTTCTTTACATAAAAGAGAAACATGTTTATTATTTATTATAATATAAAGCATCTTAATAAAAAAAGCTTTCTGATAATCATATAGCTTTTATAATGGTCTAAGGCTACCTCGAAATTCGCTGACCACTTTCGTATAAACATGCTTTTTGAAAGAAACCGCAATCAACGGAAGGGTTTCTAGATCGATCCATTTCCATTGATCGAATTCCGCTTTACTGCCATCTGGTGGCGGATTAATCGCAATTTCAGAAAGCTTTCCTGTAAACTGGAAAGCAAACCACTTTTGTATTTGCCCACGATATTTATTGGTTAATGTGCACCCAATAAGTTCTTGTGGAAAATCATAATGGAACCAATTTTGTGCTTCTTTAATTAACTTTACAGATCGAATACCCGTTTCTTCATAAAGTTCACGATATGCTGCATCCAATGGTTTTTCATCTTCATCAATCCCTCCTTGAGGAAGCTGCCAACGATGAGATATTTCAATATCTGCATGAATGGGCATCTTTAAACGACGCCCAACCCACACTTTACCCTCATGGTTAAAGACAACAATCCCAACACATTTGCGATATGGAAGAATCTTCAAATCAATACCTGCATCCATTTAATATTCCTCAAAATCGCAAGCTATAGATATCAATGCTCACTTTAACACATCCTTATTGGGATCTGGTGGAAATGCTGCATTTGCCATTTCACCTCGTAACAATTTATAAGCCTCATTCAATTGAATATCATCTTTAGGGTCTTTGGGAACAAAAGCAGCTGAACCAGATCCTTTATTACTCTCTCTTTTTCCTTTGATATGTCCTTTTAATGCAGACTCACCAATTTTTACATCATAACCCTTATATTTTTCAGGGAGTGGTTGCTCTACAATAATATCAGGCGTAATCCCTGTTCCTTGAATAGAAGTGCCAGATGGCGTGTAATAAAGTGCTGTTGTTAAGCGTAAAGCTCCATTTTCACCCAAAGGAATAATTGTTTGAACAGATCCTTTACCAAAAGACTGCGTTCCTAAAATTGTTGCACGACGATGATCTTGTAATGCACCAGCAACAATTTCAGAAGCACTTGCCGAACCACCATTAATAAGGACAATGAGCGGTTTTCCATTGATGACATCACCTGGTTTCGCGTCAAATCTTGTCACATCACTCTTTTTGCGCCCACGAGTCGACACAATTTCACCTTTATTGAGAAAAGCACTCGAAACACTAACAGCTTGATCTAAAAGCCCACCCGGATTAAGCCGCAAATCAAGGACGTAACCTTTTAGCTTATCTTCAGGAATTTTAGATTGGATATCTTTAATTGCCGCCAGAAGGTTATTCAATGTCTGCTCAGAAAACTGGATAACTCTCAAATATCCAATGTCACCCTCAACCCGATATTTCACCGCTTTTACTTTGATAATATCACGAACAATCTTCACTTCAAATGGCTTATCAACGCCAGAACGAATAATTGTTAAGGTAATTGGTGTTCCAGGAGCACCTCGCATCTTATTAACAGCTTCATTCAATGTTTGACCATTCGTTTGTACATCATCAATTTTTGAAATAAGGTCTCCGGCTAGAATACCTGCTTTTGAAGCGGGAGTATCATCCATTGGTGAAACAACTTTAATTAAGTTTTTTTCCATAGTGACCTCAATACCAAGACCTCCGAACTCTCCTTTCGTAGAATCCCGCATATCCTTGGCTTCTTCAGCATTCAAATAAGATGAATGAGGGTCCAGTGATGTGAGCATGCCATTGATAGCATTTTCAATAAGCTTTTTATCATCTGGAACTGTAACGTATTGCATACGCACGCGCTCAAAAACATCGCCAAATATAGCTAGCTTTTTATATGCATTATCTTCATTATTTGCAGCAACAGACTGCACCATAATCATTGAACAGGCGCCGAGCAATACCCCAGCGACCAAAAGAATAACTTTACGAATCATTTTGGCTCCTTCTTATTTTTTCAGTCTGCCACCAAGGAGTTGGATTTACAGGTTTTCCCTGCTTTCTAAACTCAATGTAAAGCATTGGAGAAGTTTTTCCTATATCCAATGCAACACTGTTTGAAATAAATTGCATCTCCATTATACCCAGAGGCTCACCTGAAAGAACAAACTGCCCCTGTTTTACATTAATTCTCGACATTCCAGTAAGAATGATATGATAACCATTTCCAACATTGAGAATGATTAAGTGTCCGTAAGAACGAAATGGCCCAGCAAAAGCAACAAAAGCATCCACAGGTGATATAACAACAGCTCCTGACTCTGTTTCTATCGTTTCACCAAAGCGCGTAATCTGCGAACTTTTGTTAGAGCGATGTATTCTTTTTCCTGAAACAGGAAAAAGTAAAGAACCTTTTCGGCTTTCAAAATTTGACTGTTCTAATAATTGCAAACTTTTCCGTACCTGTACTGATGCATCAGAGCTAAATTTTGACTGACGGTCGAGCTCTAAAATCAATTCTTCCAAAGACTGCGCTTTTTTAGCAAGAGCAATATTTTTTTGTTGCTGTTCTGTAAGTTCTTTTTCTGATTTTTTTTGTAGTTTGTTTTTTTGGTCTAATAAAAGCTCTAGACGTTTTCGCTGCTCTGCTTGATTTTGCAGTTTTGTCTTTAATGCCTTATATTCTGTAGTAATGGAATTACTCAAATTGGTCAACTCCTTGAGTTTTTCTGTTAAATCTCGTGTTTTCTCCTGCATCTGAGGAATAACAGTACCTAATAAAACAGAACTACGTATAGAAGCCAACGCATCCTCTGGCTGTATCATAAGAGCAGGAGGTGGATTCAATCCCATACGTTCTAAAATTGCAAGAACTTCCGCAAATTCAGCGCGACGATTTTTTAAACTTTGATAGACTTGTACCCGCTTTTCTATCATTTTTTTAAGCTTTTCTTCCCTTTTAGCAATATCATCTGCTACTGTACGTTCTTCTTTAGCCGCCTTTATGAGTGCATCACTCAAAACACGTTGATCTTTTTTTAAATGCTCAACTTGATGCATAAGAACAGCAACACGCTCACGCGAAAGTGAAATATTTTGGCGAATTTCTCCCAATTCTTTATGTACTTCCGTACTTCCCATTGTATCTTCCGCATGCGATACAGAGGAGCAAAAAAACATACTCAAGAGCAAAATGACAAATATCACGTACTCCCCATATAAATATAGCATCTTTCTATGAAGAAGCTTTTTCATTTGCAAAAACCATGACACCTCATCGTATACATTAGAGATGCTTTAAATGGTGTCAGCTAAAACAATATTAATAAATATATAAATAAGTGCTAAAAATTGCACAAAAATATTAAAAACGATGATACGGATGATTATTTTCAATTGTTACAGCGCGGTAAAGTTGTTCTGTAAGAAGAATACGTGCAATTTGATGTGGCCACGTCATCAAACCAAACGATAAAAGAAAATCAGCACGCTTCCTTATTTGTTCATTATGCCCATCAGGTCCTCCCAAAGCAATGACGACATCTCGAATGCCCTCATCACGATAACATCTCAATTTTTCAGAAAAAGAAGTTGAAGAAATCGATTCCCCGCGCTCATCTAACACAATTAATCGACATTTTTCAGGTAAAAATTCAATAAGTTTTCTCCCCTCTTCCTCCATACGTTGACAAGCTGTTTGAGCACGACTTTCTGGTATCTCTTGCAAATTTTTTAAATGAAAGCCTACATCTCTAGAAATTTTAGAAAAACGATCCAAATAATGCCGAACTAATTTTTGCTCCGCCCCACTTTTCATACGACCAACCGCAAAAATAGAAATTTGCATTTTAATGATCTCCGAAGAGAAGCGAAGCCGTATCGTTTAAATCCGGAGTCATCCATATTTTTTCTAAATTATAAAAAAGACGAATTTCTGGACGAAAAAGATGAGTGATAATATCACCTGTATCAATCAATACCCAGTCACCTCCAGCGAGCCCTTCTACACGCGCAAGCCCCTGCCCACTAGTTTTCCAAGTATGTAATAAATGATCAGCAACAGAAGATACATGACGCTGCGAATTTGCTGAAGCTATGACCATATAATCAGCCAAAGATGACTTCCCTCGAATATCAATAGTAACAATATCTTCTGCTTTTGTATCTTCTAAACTCTTGAGAATAACTTCAAGGCTCTCACTAACAGAAAAAACTTTTTTTTCTTTTGAAGGCATAATATTATAAGAGTGTTTGTGTACAACGTTTTTCAGATCAATATCCTTTCTTATCGTTGTGGAATCTAAAAAAGAGATTTCTCTAAAGAGAAGCAGAATCTTATGAAATGTTCAAGAAAAATCATTCTTCTTCAAACGAAGGTTTGTTGAAGATTGAAAAGATAAAGGTCCATGCAAATAAGTCCAAACTGGTGGCTTGATAAAAGGTAATCGCTTACTTTCTCTCTCATCCAACCGAAAACGGCGATAAGTATGTGCCATAGGAGAAGAAAGTGCCGACCGATTGCCTAAAGGACGATCAATAATCGCAATAGGAAGCATTGAGACAATATCATGCCATCGATACCAATGATGTATCGTCGTAAAACTATCTGCCCCCATAATCCATACAAAATTTACGCCACTGTAATGGGTAAGAATATGAAAAATCGTATCTACTGATACTTTGCTCCCTATAGCCTGTTCAAAACCTGTTAAGCGAATTTTCGGATGATCAATAAGTTTAAAACTTAATTGCATTCTCTCCTCTAAAGAGAGTAACTGTGTACAATCCTTTAAAGGATTTCCTGGAGTGATCATCCACCATAACTGATCAAGATGCAAACGCCGAATGGCAATTTTTGCAACAAGAAGATGCCCCGCATGCGGTGGATTAAAGGAACCACCAAAAAGCCCCACAACATTGGATCTTTCAACATGTGGCATACAATTTTTCCATGGGAAAAATGGTGTTCTCAAGCTCTCACCTGACCATTTCCTTTAACATGATATTGAAATGAAGTTAGCTGTTCAACACCTATCGGGCCACGTGCATGCATTTTTCCTGTTGCAATACCAATTTCCATTCCAAAACCAAATTCACCTCCATCAGCAAATTGTGTGGACGCATTGTGCAGCAAAATAGCTGAATCTAAATGATTAAAAAATTTCTTTACCACTTCCAAATCCTCAGCAATAATTGATTCCGTATGTCCTGATGAATAACTCTTGATATGAGAAATGGCTCCCTCAACACCCTCAACTGTTTTAACAGAAAGAATAGCATCAAGATATTCATGCGACCAATCTTCTTCAGAAGCTAATTTGACATCTGGCATAAGAAAAACAATATCTTCTGTGGCACGAATTTCACACCCCTTTTCCTGTAAAGCAGTTAAAACAGAAAGAAATTTTTTTAATGCTTGGCTGTCAATGAGAACTGTCTCAACAGCACCGCATATCCCTGTCCGCCGCAACTTTGCATTTAAAACAATATTGCGTGCCATATCTAAATTTGCCGATTTATCAATATAAATATGACAAAGTCCCTCCAAATGAGCAAAAATTGGAACACGTGCATCAGACTGAACGCGGGCAACAAGGCTCTTTCCACCACGCGGTACGATCACATCAATCGCCCCATCCAATCCTTTGAGCATTTCCCCAACGGCAGCGCGATCTGTCGTTCCAACCATTTGGATAGCATCTTTAGGTAAACCAGAGCGTTCTAAACCTTGTACCAAAGCTAAATGAAGAGAGTGAGAAGAATAAAAACTATCCGAACCACCGCGCAAAATCGCAGCATTGCCTGCTTTTAAGCACAAAGCACTCGCATCAACTGTAACATTTGGACGACTTTCATAAATAATGCCAATCACACCAAGAGGTGTTCGTACACGACTTATATGAAGCCCATTTGGACGTTTCCACGCACTCATGACCTGCCCAACAGGATCAGATAAACGAGCAACTTGGCGAACACTGTCTATCATTGCACGTAAACGCAAGTCATCTAATTTTAGCCGATCAATCATTGCAGCTTTCAAATTATTCTGAGCAGCATTCTCTAAATCTTGACAATTCGCTCGTAAAATTTCATCTGATTGAGCCTCTAGACTTAAAGCGATCATTTCCAATGCATTATTCTTTTGCTCAGAAGAAGCAACAGCCAACGCTGCAGCGGCATAGCGTGCTTTTTGTCCCATATCTTTCATTTGTTCTTCTAAAGTCATCGTATCATCCACTCTGCGAAAACAATAAAAACAAAAGTAACTTTTTTAAACAGAATTGGTCAAGCAACGTACAATCATATCATTACGATGCACCATAGCAGAGCGCGCCTCATACCCAAGAATAGCTGCAATATCTTCACTTTTATGTCCTATAATGCGTACAGCCTCATCTTTGTCATAGCTTACAAGTCCACGCGCAATCTCAACTCCATCTGTACCAACAATTGCAACCGTATCCCCACGCTGGAAATTTCCCTCAACGCCAATAACCCCTGCTGCTAATAACGATTTTCCTGTTTCAAGAGCCCTAATGGCTCCTTGATCAATCGTCAAAACACCAGATGGATCTAAATGACCAGAAATCCATGTTTTCCAAGCATTGACAGATTTCTTACTTGCCGCAAAAAAACTCTTGCGTTCACCTTTGTCAATTGCAGCAAGGGGATTCATACGCTTGCCTGAGGTGATAATCATCGCCGTTCCAGCAGCATTAGCTATTTTTCCGGCATCAAGCTTAGTCTTCATTCCTCCCCGTGAAAACTCTGAAGCAGCAACATCTGCCATTTTTTCGATATCATGCGTAATGGATGCAACAAAAGGTATAAATTCAGCCGTTGGATCACTATGGGGAGACTTTGTATAAAGACCATCAATATCGGATAAAAGTATTAAAAGATCTGCCCTCACCATTGTTGCCACACGTGCAGCTAAACGATCATTATCACCATAACGAATTTCAGTTGTTGCAACAGTATCATTCTCATTAATAACAGGCACAGCTCCCAAATATAAAAGCATCTCAATCGTCGCACGTGCATTGAGATAACGCCTTCGCTCCTCCGTATCAAATAAAGTGAGCAAAATTTGGCCTGTTTTGAGCCCATGTTGAGCAAGCGCATCACCATAGGTTTTTGCTAACTCAATTTGCCCCAAAGCAGCACATGCCTGACTTTCTTCCAATTTCAAAGCGCCCTTAGGAAGCTGTAGCAATGTCCTTCCTAAAGCAATAGCGCCTGAAGACACCAATAATATCTCTACGCCTCCTTTGTGTAATTCAACAACATCATTGATCAAGCTTTTAAGCCATTCAACGCGTAAACCCGTCTGTGGATCAACCAAAAGTGCAGATCCAATCTTGACCACGATACGTTTATAGTGTGTAAGTTTTTGCGATCCAACAGCCATCTCAATCAACCTTGCTATCCCCACTAATCTCCTCTTTGCGTGACATTTCAATAATATGTGCACCAGCACGCAGCACATTTTCTAAACCTTCGCGACTAACCGCAGAAAACATCATAACAGGTTGATCCGTTACACTTTGCAAAGCTTCCCGTTTAGCTTCACGCTCTTCAATTGTCAGAGTATCTATCTGGCTTAAAGCAACAATTTCAGTTTTATTACTTAGATTATTTCCATATGCCTCAAGTTCATGACGCACAATTTGATATGCTTTTGCTACATCTTCTTCTTGAGAAGAAATTAGATGAAGCAGTACGCGACAACGTTCCACATGTCCTAAAAAACGATCTCCAATTCCCACACCTTCATGCGCTCCTTCAATTAATCCTGGAATATCAGCCAAAACAAATTCACGACCATCAATACGTACAACACCAAGATGAGGATGTAGAGTAGTAAAAGGATAATCTGCAACTTTTGGTTTTGCAGCCGTTACAGAAGCTAAAAAAGTTGATTTTCCAGCATTGGGTAAACCAATAAGCCCAGCATCAGCAATTAACTTCAAACGAAGCCATACTGCACGCTCTTCTCCAGCCAAACCTGGATTTGCACGACGCGGTGCCCGATTTGTCGATGTTGTAAAATGCAGATTACCAAAACCGCCATTCCCTCCTTTTGCAAGACGATAGCGCTGTCCCACTTCTGTTAAATCACAGATTAATGTTGTATTATCTTCTTCAAAAATTTGCGTCCCAACCGGAACTTTAAGGATGACATCATCACCCTTTTCACCCGTCATATTACGCCCCTTGCCATGCCCCCCTGTTTTTGCTTTAAAATGCTGTTGGTAGCGATAATCAATCAGCGTGTTAAGCCCATCAACAACAAGAGCCCAAACATCACCACCCCGTCCTCCATTCCCCCCATCAGGTCCTCCAAATTCTATGAATTTTTCACGACGAAATGATACTGCTCCAGAACCTCCATTACCAGAACGAATATAAACTTTAGCTTGATCAAGAAATTTCATTGGAAGCACTCACTGAGGAATCAATCTCTCTACCTCTACAGGCAATAAATTAGTTTTACCAGTTTTTCATCATTGATAACAGAAAAACTGTCAATATCGCCGATAACTCTTTGAGAAAAAAAACATCACATCTAAATAGGTTAAGTAAAGTTAAGTCTTCTTAAAAGAAGGCGCTATTCTTGTATTTTTGTTTTTCCCTTAAATTCAAGTGCTAGAAGATAAAGCTCTACTGATTCTGATCGGCTTGCGGGTGGTTTAACATGATAGACTTTTTTAAAATGCTGTTTTAATATCGTAAGAAGAGTGTTTTCTGCTCCTCCTTGAAAAGCCTTTGCTAAAAAATGTCCCCCAGGCTTAAGAACCGAAAGAGCAAAATCAGCCGCAACTTCACATAAATAAATCGTTCTTAAATGATCCGTCTGACGATGACCTGTTGTTGGTGCTGCCATATCAGAAAGAACCACATCCGGTTTGGTCCCTAAAGTTTCAATTAATTTCTGCGGTGCATCTGTATGTAAAAAATCCATTTCCAACATCGCGACTCTAGGCAATGGATCAACATGTAAATAATCAATCCCAACAACGCTAGGATTTTCATCACTTGACCCTACTATACGCTCAGCCACCTGACACCAGCCCCCAGGTGCTGCTCCTAGATCAATAACCTTTTGGCCTTTTTTCAAAAACCTATAGCGCTCATTAATTTCAATGAGTTTATAAGCCGCACGCGAACGATAACCATCTACTTTTGATTGATGTACATAAGGATCATTCAGATGCCTCTCTAACCATCGTCGTGATGAAGCTTTAATGGTTCCTGCTTTCTTTTTTACGCGCTGATATAATTCATGTGACCCTGAACCTCCATAGCCACCTCTCGGTGTTTTTGTTGTTTTTTTCATCGTTATTCATTGTCTCCATATTTAATTCTCTAACGCTTGAAATTTCTGCTCTTTCTACGACGACACCATACCCCATCGCGTAACATCAGCTCTATCAAAATTCCTTCCCTTAATCCACGATCAGCAACTCTTAAACGCTGACTTGGCCAAACTTCCCGAATAACATCTAAAATTGCACAACCAGCTAAAACTAAATCTGCTCTCTCGCGCCCAATAAAAGGACTTATGATACGCTTTTCTATGTCCCATGATAATAGGCGTTGTGTCATAAGAGTAATGTCTGCATCATTCATCCAGATACCATCCACTTTTTTCCTATCATAACGCTCTAAATTAAGATACATTCCTGCTAAAGTCGTAACCGTACCAGAGGTTCCCAAAAGATGAAACTTCGAACCTTGCGCTAACTCTCCTAATTTATGACGATCTGAAAAATTATTTAATAACCCTCGCACATAGCTTTTCATTTTTTCAAAATCGTCTAAGTTAATATCATTTCCCCCAAAACGTTCAGCAAGCGTAACAACGCCAACAGGAAGAGAAGTCCAAGCAATAATTTGTCTCGCTAAACGAAAAGAACGCTTTTGAGAAACATCAAGTAGCACAATTTCTGATGACCCTCCTCCGATATCAAAAAGCACAATTGCATCAGTATTTGGTTCAACAAGTGTACTACACCCTATAACAGCAAAACGCGCTTCTGTTTGCCGATCAACAATTTCCAATTCAAGACCTGTCTCCTCCAAAACACGCTGAATAAAATGTCTACCATTTTCTGCAGAGCGACAAGCTTCCGTTGCAATCAAGCGATAACGCTTAATATGTCTTTGTTTTAGCTTTAAATGACAAATCTTTAATGCTTCAATCGCACGATCCATAGCTTGTGTATTAAGAAAACCGTTATTTATTAAACCTTCTCCCAATCGTACAATACGAGAAAAAGCATCAACAACACGAAAATATCCAGGTTTACCGGGAGATGCGATAAGAAGACGACAATTATTTGTTCCGAGATCAAGTGCCGCGTAAAGAGGTGGAGACTTTACTGGATGGAAGCGTCGAAGAAAAGGTGCTTTGAGTTTTTTTGTTTTTTGGACACCTATCATTATCTGACTATGAAACTCTAAAGCTGTCTCAGATTGAACAAAACCCTGTTTCTGTTCATAATGTTTTTTTCTCTGTTGTCTCTTTATATCAACAAGGACAGAGTATGCCTCTGTTCTTGACAGTGCAGAACGATTATTTGTATTACTACCGCACTGATCGTGCAACTGATCTGCTTTGGTATCATATATTTCTCCTCGTTTTAACTCTTTTGAACCATAATTTAACGGGGTCATTTCTCTTATCCCTTGAGCGTTCCCCCAATAAATAAACGCGAAAACTCTTCTGCTCATTCCTAAATAAAGCAATAATGCAGCAACAAATGATAAATACAAGAAATCATTCTTTCTTTTCCTATCATTAAAATTTTCTACACTAGCATCATTCAGATTTTTGTATAACCTTTTGGTTGTTTCCGTGAAATCATGTTTCTCTTTATGAACTTAAAACTATAAATTAATCGTTTACGTTCACATCAGTTTTTATAAATTATGCTCTTTTCTTTATACTATTTACACGGAGCACACCTCTATTGTAATAAACCCACATTATCATATTATTTACTGACTCTTGAGGTTACAAGAACCTATACATTAGTGCGGTTTATAAGAAAAAAATTTTCAATCTCGTTATCCACACACAAATCTCGTTTATTATATGAAACGAAATGGCTTTGATTACGCTGGAATAAAAGTTCCATAGTACTACAAAAAGCAATTACAATAGCTCTTATTTTGTGAATACCAATAAAAATTATCGTTCAAGAAAATCTCTAGGATTATAAATTTATCTGAAAAATATTAACTTGATTTTCTATTACATATAAAGAACTTATTATGACTTTATATTCATAAAACTCTCACTCTTTCCAATAAATCATCTCGATATCATATTATATAAAACTTCTTACTTATTTGACCTTATAATTTACACTCAAAAATATAATACAACGATTTATGAAAAAATGACTCTTGTTAAAAATACTCGATGGATTTTAAGGGCTTAAAGAATTAAGTGCCGCACTTAGCCCTTTAAACGGTACAGTAAAAGAAAATACCTTTCCTTCTTTAGTTTTATAGGAAATACGTACTTTATTGTTCTGCTCTATTTGTTTAGTTAAAACCGGACCTACAGGTGATTGTGCCAAACAAACCGTTTCATTACATTGCGTATAATGAATAAGAACAGGTTTTTTAACACCTTTTACAAACATTTGAATCGGAATATTTATATCAGAATTTGGCAATGTTCGAAAAAGCATCACTGCTTGACCATTTGTCGTAGAAACAAGAGACCAACTAAAAATGGTATTTCCTTCTTGATCATGAACAGTCTGTGTCACATTACATATACCTTGCTTATGTTTAAGCTTTTGTTTTTCGTCACAAATCAAAGTCCAGTCATAAAACTGCATAATAATTCGACGTGTTTCGCCAGGTTCGCCCTTAGGTATCGATAAGCGCGGTGGATGCACTGTATAAATATTATTGTTCTCGTTGGCAAAGCTTTCGCTCTTGCCTATTAAGGCAAGAGCAAACAGAATCTTTACTAATATACTTCTCGTTTTTACAATAGCAGCCATTTTTTCTATTATCATCTCAACCTCAGAGTAATTCCAGCACCTATTCCCCAATGACCTCCAGCACTTGTCACAGATACATTCGAGCGAATATTTCCATCTTCAGATGTATAACCAGCACCAAGAGCAAATGCGGACTGACTGCGCCACAAACCACTACCAAATGAAACACTTAAAGATCCTGGTATATCATAGTAACGTAAATTAGACACGGCCAGACCAATAGCAGCCGCTTGTCTTGCTTCTTTCCGAACATCCTCAATAGCATAATTCAACGTCTCAAACTTCATATC
>NZ_JBHIOO010000004.1:0-26286 GCF_042195585.1 Bartonella sp. AS69XJJH
ATAAAGGCTCAGTCTTTTTGCACCATAACGCTCTAAATTTTGAATAAGATCTGTCGTAATATCTTCAAGCTTGCGAATGGACTCTGCGTCAACTTCTGTCTTTTCTTGCTTGGCTTTGCCTAAACGTTTGAAAAACTCCACTAATTTATCCGTTTGATCAACGTGTGGATTCCACAAAATAGAAAGATAAAGATCATTGCGATAAAGCTCCTGTGAAATCATCCGTTCACGATATTTATCATCTAATTGCTTGGCAAATGCCGATCTAAAAGTCCCATCCGGATAAACGGTTTCACGCTTTCTGATAATATGGCTATAAAGCGCTATCCGTTCATCCGCGATGTTTTTAAACAGATTATTGAGCTGTTCGTGAAGAACGTTCAGATCAATAATATCCGCTGTCTCAAAGTTAATCCCTTCAAGTTTAATAACGGACATGAGAGCGCGTGAATCCAGCGCAATGATGTGTTTATTGACATGGCGCACATAAGGAATGATCGCTTCTGGCTGCTTTTCACGTTTGCGCTCTGTTCTATTCATTGTAATTCCTCATAATTACGAATTAATCGTAATGGAGAAATACTTCCCCCACCCCATAGACTCGAATTTCTGGCAAAAATAGATGTCTTTTGCCATGTCAGAAGAATACGAAATTTGTTATGGTCATGCTTTAGGATTTCCTTGAATATGAAATGCAGCATCACACCAAAGGTTAGAAGAAAAATATTGCCTGCCATAATGAACAATATCATCGTTCCTATCCCATTTAATCCCATAGCTTCCACCGTCACGCCTGCGATCATTGCAGGGCGCGTGCAAGCAAGAAATAACGTATCTTCTGTTAGCTTGTCGTGCTCTTTCATGGCTTTGAAAGGCAACGTTTAATGGGAAAACATTGATACAATTTGCGATGCACCCATAACAATGCCGATGCCAACACAAACAAAAAATGCTTTACGCATTTCAACATAACCAGCAATCCAGGCAAGCCCAATACCAGCAACCGCAATGGTTGCAATTGATGTTGCAATTTTTCCTGTTAAAGCTTCAATGATTTTATCAAGAGCAGTTTCAATTTTTCCGAAGCCGCCATCTGCAAATGCTGGTTCACTCAGTGCCATGAAGGCAATAAACAGCATCAATGCTGCTGTTAACCATTTCTTTTGGGTGTTAGATAGAATAGTTTTTTGTAAGGTATGTTCACAACTGAACGAATTATTCATGTTTTTCATGAAAATTTCCCCGCTTTATGTTTAAGTTGTTTAAAAATTAATATTCAAAATATTATTCGGGAATCATATAAATGAAAAAAATAATTTTTTCTATCGATAAATTAATACTATTTAATCTTTTCTTAATTATTAAACAAAAAATATAGTAATATTCAAAATGATACTTTTAAAACAGCTTAGAGCAGCGCCTAAATATATTGTCTTAATTTGTATTATTATTTTTGGATACTTTTATTTAAGTAAAAATAATGAACAACTTACTCAAACTTCTCCTTTAAAAGGATCAGAAAAAACAATAGAAAATTCCGTTCAAAATCCAAAGTCACAATTGATAGATTATGCAAACCAACAAGACGCAAACCAACAAAATGTGGTATTGCATTCAGAACCACTCGCATCACAATTTTATGAAGAAAATGTGCCGGTTTATTCCGGTGCTATACAGGTCACAAGTGGTGTGACCTTTAAAATGATCACGCTTGTGGATGATGGGTGGAGAAAAAAGATTGTCCGTGATATCCGCTTATATGGTGTGGAAAGCTGTGAAATGAGGCAATTTGCTTCACGCAATGGCGTTAAGTGGCCATGCGGTGCTTTTGTTACTGCTTGGCTTGTTTCAAAAACAATCGATAAAAAGGTTACTTGTCGGCAAGCACGTGTCATTCAACAGGTTCATTATGCACAATGTTTTGTGGATGGGGTTGATCTGGCACGTTTGGGGCTTGCTGAAGGGTTGATGGTGTTGACAAAAGATCAGCATCACTTTCCCTCACCAGCAGACTATAAAACCCTACAATCGGCTGCTCAAAAAGCACAAAATGGCTTGTGGTCGAGCAAATTTCAACGACCAGAAGATTGGCGAAGAGATCACGGGAGCTATAATCCCATTGACCATAATTAATATTGACCATTATTGATAAAGCGTCCTCTCAAGCACTATTTAAAAATCAAGATAATATTCTACTGCGGGCTTTATCAGGGAAAAGTTAACCACAAGCCACATAGGGCTTGGTGGACAACTCTCTTCATGGAAAATTGTTGTGTTTAAAGTTTGCTGTTGGTCAGTGCAATAGGAGAGCGCGTTTCGTTTCCTATACGTCATTTCGCTTTACTGTTGTGATAAGTTGTATTGCCACAAAAAACAGTTGTTTGAAATCTTTAGCATATTGAATTTTTTTTAATATAGCTTTGACCTTGACACGCTTTTTTCGAGCTATGAGTCGTTTCAAATAGAGGGAAATATAATGGCAAAAAAATAAAAACCCAACTGCGTTAACAGAAGGGTTTCTAAAAATACCCGTACTTACTATACGGTAGATTAAATTAACAAACTAATTCCTAATTTAATTTATCGAGATGCATTCTGCAAGAGAAATTTTGTGGAAAAAGGGTATTTTTAACATTTTTTTGCCTCCAATAGAGAGGTTTTAAAAATTATGGTTAAAAAAACATCTGGAAGAAAGATAAATGCACATCATATAGAATTTAGAAAATTAGCAGAAACTGCTGAGATTGGTTCTGTAAGCCGTGGTCAATTGATTGGATTGGCTAGAAAATTAGAGAGAGCCGGTTTGATTAAAGAGACAGAAGGTAAACTTCTCTTGGCTTTATTGAATACAGCTTCGACATCTTCATTTGAAAAAGGTGGAGTTCCTATCGTTTTTAAAAGTAATTACTGTCTTGGTAGTGAAATTTGCCGTAGTGAATCACGCGTTAGTATATTGCTTTCAAGTCTTTATGATTGTGGTTTTGTTGTCATGCGGGATTCTGGTAACTTTAAACGCTATTCAGTTCGAAGCCGTAGTCATGGAATTATAACAGCTTGCGGTATTGATTTACGTATGCTTGTTGCTCGATACCATGAACTTACCCAAAAAGTTGATGAAGTCCTAGAGTTTCAGAACAAACAAAAGGATGCTTTGCATTGTTTTCAGGGCTTGGTGCGGCAAATTAAAGCTTCTTACGCAGCAATTGAATCTACACCATTTACATTATTGCTTTTTTCTAGAATGCAAAAAATCATTCATATTATTGGACGACCGGCGAAAGCTTCGGTGGAAAAATTGCGTAAAGCAATAGGTCTTTTTGAGTGGATTTTAGAAAGATTTTTAAAGCAAAAAACATCAAAAACAAGATACACGTATCTTGCTGGCAAGATACACAAAGAACATACAACCCCTAACTATAATAGTCATTGTAACAAAAACGAGTGTTCAGATAACTCTGAATAAATTCAAATCGATGATGTGACCTTTGGTCATGAAAAAATGGCTTATGAAAATATAGGGAAAGGCAAAAACGAACTATCCTTATCTTTAAAAAACAATAAATGGCTTCAAATCAAACCAGAACTTTTAATGCAAGCATTGCCTCATGTTGCTATGTTTATGAAACATGGGTTGTGCAATCTGAAAGAGATTGTAGCGGTTCTATGGAATTTTTAACCAAAATGAAGGGGATTTCTTTTCAGGCTTTTGAAGAAGCTAAAGAGACTATGAGGAAAAAATGTGCTTTCTTTTGTTATAAAAGAAAGCACATTGAGAGGGGGATTTAGAGTGACAGCTTTACATATTTTACTCTGAAAAGCGGTCTTTTTTATCTTTTTTCCACAGAAAATAAGTTGCAAGTCCGAGAATGGGAACACCCAATTTGGCAAAAGGGAGATGTTGACTGAGAGCAGCAAGGCTGGAAACGGTCGCATCTGTCATTAGTTTATGGCGTTGTTCTTCTGTCTTTTTTTGTTGGTCATAGCGTTGATAAGCCTTGAAAACCCGACTGATAATAAGACCTAATCCCGCAAGAGAAAGACAAATTAAAAACATGATACTAGCAGCGGCAAGAGGCTTCATAACGGAACATAACGCAATAAAACCGATGATACATAAAAAAAGCAAAGACATGAAGAATGAAATGCCAATAAACCCATAGCAAATTGCTTGAAGGCGTACTTGCTTGACTGTGCTTTTAAGCCCTCCACCGACAAGATTGTTTAAAAGAGGAGCGATAAACTTATGCATTGCTTAACGACGCAGTAATTGAGAAAGAATAAAACCAACCCCTGCGGCAAACAAAACGCTTTTGCCAGGATTTTTGCGAACGCATTGATTCATGGTTTGTTCAAGATCACTGATTTTTTCTTTTGCTTGAGACATCATGTCTTCACCACTTTCTTTTGCTGAGTGATATAGTTTTTCCGCTTTGTCTTTGGCGGCGTTAAATTTGTTTGCACCAAGGTCTGTCAGAGTTGAGGTAATCCCTGAAACTTCAGTGCGTAACTTTTCTAATTGTCCTTGTAGGTCTTTTTCTACGGCTGTTTTATCGTGCTGTGTTGTTTTATTATGGGCCATGATATTTTTCCCTCTTGATTCATTATATTTGTATTGGTGTGTTCATAGTGATCATTTGCATTGGAGTGAAAATTTTCACTGCTTGAGTAACGCCAAAAGTTTTTTTTGGTTCCTTTCATTTTGTCGAATTTAAAATTGTTTTTGATAAAATAAATCTCGCCTATACAATATGCTCTGTTCGTAAAGGATCACATCGGTTGAAAATTGTCTTATGCTTTTGCAGGAATTTAGCACCATTCTTCAGTTTCTCATGGCGCAGTTTTTTTATAAAAGTTTTTTTAAAGAGTGTTGAGGCTTATTTTTTAGGCTTGTGACAGATAAAAAACATGGTTATTGTGATTTTGCGGCAGAAGTAATGTCATTTTTATGCTTTTGCAGAAGAAAAAGAAAATAATATTGCTGTTCTTTGTTCTCTATGTATTTGGGGGCAACACGCGCTCTCCCATTATACTTTATACTTTTGGTCAGTTTAAGATGCTAAAAATGTAAAGTATATTTTTATTTTCGGATAGAAGGTATTTTAGTGCACTGGTTGTTAGAGAAGTGCATATCCTTTTCTCTAAGAATTTTATGATATTTTTGCTGCTTATTCCATGAAAGAAATTATTTTGTTGGATTTAAAAGAGCAGCTGAAATGAAAGAAGCTTTGCGATATAAGGGATTTATTCAACAGGAACGATGATAAATTATTCTTATAAATTAAAATATTATATGCGATATTTCTTGTAAGTTTATCATTTTGCCTAATTTATGCAATAAATTGATTGGGTAAGATAAACTTGTTGAATTGTTAGAGAAAAATTTCCTGAGTGATTTCTTTAGAATAAGAGAGAGCTTGTGGGATAAAACTATACTTGATTTATCAAGTTTTCTTTCTTAAGAGAAATGCGAAAGTGACGTTAAAAGGGTAGTGGCATTGTGGAACAGTGATGCTATGCGGGGTGACGATCCAGCTCATAAAAAAGATAAGACTAGAAGAATGTGAGATAAAAATGGAATCTGAAACAGTCCCTTTAGATAAAACAGTCCCTTTAGATAATATGTCTGCTGTAGTGACAGCGCATGATTTTTCTCCTTTTTCTATGTTTATGGCTGCTGATTGGGTGGTAAAAGCTGTTATCATTATTTTGTTACTTGCCTCTCTTATGTCTTGGACAATTGCTTTTGTAAAAATTATTGAGATCACTTTAGCAAAACGAAGAGTACGTCATGAACTTCAATTGGTTCTTAATGCTCAGACTCTTACGCGTTTGGCAGCTAGCTTGAAAGAAAGTAAAGGGGCTGGAGTGTTTTTTCTCAAAGAAGTTCTGAAAGAGGTTTATCTTTCTGCACAACAGGTTCATTTTTCTGCTCCTGAAGGGATAAACGAAAGCTCTGGTGAAAAAACCAGTGCAGGGGAAAGTGCACAAACGATTGAAGATATTCTCTTTTATGAGGAGAGCAATCAATATGAAGATGTTTCCCGCGATGTTCGCGATGCTAAGGCTCGCGATGTTCATGAAGGTTTAAAAGAAAGGGTTCATTCGCTTTTGTCACGCTGCTTGTTGGCTGCTACACGCCGTGTTGCATGTGGAAGCGCTGTTCTTGCAACCATTGGTGCAATTGCTCCTTTTGTTGGTCTTTTTGCAACTGTTTGGGGAATTATGAACTCTTTTATTGGGATTGCTCAGTCTCAGACAACGCGACTTGATGTGGTGGCGCCTGGGATTGCTGAAGCCTTATTCGCAACGGCTATGGGGCTTTTTGTAGCTATTCCTGCCGTTGTTATGTATAATAGCCTTATGCGTGCTTTGAGTGGCTATCGTAATGATTTAGGCGATATCGCTGCGGCTCTTGAAAGGCTCTTGAGCCGTGAACTTGATAGACAAAGACAACAGAAAAGTCGTAAAAAATGAACGCAAGCCTTAATAATGATTGGGATACAGATGAGAGTGGGTTGCAAAGTGAAATCAATGTGACTCCTTTTATCGATGTTGTATTGGTGTTGCTTATTGTTTTTATGGTTGCTGCACCTTTAGCAACATCTGTCATTCCCGTTCAGCTTCCTTCGATAACTCAAGCACCTTCAGTGGTTCAGTCTGATGAACCCCTTTATGTTACGTTGCAAAAAGATCGTTCTCTTTACATTGGTGATCATCTTGTAGAACAAGCAGCTTTGAGAGACGCTTTATTAAAAGAAACTACGCAAAATTTAGAGACAAAAATTTTAATCAAAGCGGATAGCGAAATTGATTATGGTACTGTCATCGATTTATTAAATCAAATACGCATGGCTGGATATAATAAAATCGGTCTTGTAGGATTGCAAAACGCTACCACTCTTTCCTCAAGAGGTGAGCTCAATAATAAAACAACAGGGGTAGCGGATGCTGCTGTCAATGGAGTGGCTGGTAGCGCGGGTGGTAACGTTGTGGGGCATGTGGATGCCGTAACAACGGGCACTGCGGTAAACGCTAATATTCCAGCTGATGCCTCTGACCAGTGATAAAAAACAGCCTTTGTTGCAGGAAGCACAGTATATTACTTAAGTCGTAGAGTGAAATTGATGAGAGTTTTCTCGTGGGTTTATTAAACCAAATACGCATGGGTTTGATATTACGCAGGGGATTGATCTATTAAATCGGTTTTGTAGGATTAAGCTCTACTAATCTTGCCTCAAGAGGTGCGATCAAGAAAAACAGCAAGGGTGATTGTTGTGTGTCTTAGGGTATCTTAAAGCCCTTTTTGCGACGGTGTTCAGAAGAGTACACACTCTCCATAAATGGTATGACAGTAAAGCCCTCGTAAAATAATAAAAAATCTATTGAACTTCACTATCTTTACGCTTAACAAAAGAGCAAGCGAGCACCATTATCGTATTTATACTTTTTCCCAATGTTGTGACAGTGCTATTCATTATAGGCATTTTTCCAGTTTTTATCTACATGCTAGCCACATTTTGAACGTGAGAGACATGCTTTTGATTGATTTAATATAAATAGATTTGCAATGAAACAATCTTACAGTATTGAGATCTCTCATTTAAGTTGCAAGACAATTAATTATTATTATACATCAATAAGATATACAGATTGTCGATATTACAAGCGGTGTGTGAGCTTTCAATGGTTAATGCCAATGTTTTTGTTATGGGAGAGGGGTATCGGGTGATAATGAAGTTTTGTATAGCGCAAGAAACGTAATTGAGAGATGATTATTTAGAGGGGTGTTTAGTGAAAGAGCTTTGAAAGCAAGTGTGCATTCCTCCTGCACTTTAAAAGCGCAAGGGGCGTTAAGTGATAGAGTGGTTAGAATAAGCGAGTGTTATATTTGAGGGTAGCGATTTTTCAGAGCTTTTTAAGTATGACCCGTTGAACCAAAACCTCCTGTTCCACGGCTCTCGTTATGGCTTTGGGTATTTTGCTCTGGTTCAATGGCGCAAACATTGACTTGGGATACGGGGGCGATGACTGTTTGGGCAATGCGCATTCCCTGTTTAAATGGAAAAGTCTTCTTGTCCTAAATTGATAAGAAGGACTTTAACTTCACTTACGGATAGTCACTATCAATCGTTCCTGGAGTGTTGAGGCATGTGATGCCCGTGTTTTAAGGCTAAGCCAGAGCGTGGATGGATGCGTGCTTCAAACCCAAGAGATAAATGAAAAAAGAGACCTGTTGGAATAAGTGCCTGCTGCCTAGGGGCAGCGGTGAGCGTTTCTTCTTTGCCAATTGTTGCTTGTAAATCCAAGACCCGCAGAACCAGCTGTCGCGTAGCAAGGAAGTTCTAAACCTTCTCCGTGTGCAAGACGCTGAACAAATAAAGTCTGGGCATGTGAAGATTGAGAAGAGACAGGAGAAGAGTAAGGATGATTATTTAGAGGGGCGTTTAGTGAAAGAGCTTTGAAAGCAAGTGTGCATTCCTCCTGCACTTTAAAAGCGCAAGGGGCGTTAAGTGATAGAGTGGTTAGAATAAGCGAGTGTTATATTTTAAGGGTAGCGATTTTTTCAGAGCTTCTTAAGTGTGCCCCGTTGAACCAAAACCTCCTGTTCCACGGCTCTCGTTATGACTTTGGGTATTTTGCTCTGGTTCAATGGCGCAAACGTTGACTTGAGATACAGGGGCGATGACTGTTTGGGCAATGCGCATTCCCCGTTGGATGGAAAAGTCTTCTTGACCCAAATTGATAAGAAGGACTTTGACTTCACCACGGTAGTCACTATCAATCGTTCCTGGAGTGTTGAGGCATGTGATGCCATGTTTTAAGGCTAAGCCAGAGCGTGGACGTATTTGTGCTTCAAACCCAAGAGATAAATGAAAAATGAGACCTGTTGGAATAAGTGCCCGCTGCCCAGGGGCAAGAACAAGCGTTTCTTCTTCTCCAATTGCTGCCCGTAGATCAAGACCCGCAGAACCTGCTGTCGCGTAGCAAGGAAGTTCTAAACCTTCTCCGTGTGCAAGACGCTGAACAAATAAAGTCCGGGCATGTGAAGATTGAGAAGAGACAGGATGATTGTTTAGAGGGCTGTTTGTTTCAGTGTGCGACATGATCAAGGCATTTCCAAAATATGAGGTCTAGAAGAAAATGACACTTTAACAAAAGATATCCATAAAACCAAGTCGATAAAGGTGTGTGGATACAGGTTGTCCCCAGAGCTTGGTTATCATCTCTTGCTGACTTAAAATATTCCACAACACCATTTAACATCATCAATGGCATTTTTCAATAATGGCATCATCAATGATGGCTTATGCCTAGGGGCATGCGCTTATTTGAGATCTAAATTATGTTTACAGATAAGATTTTTAGATACTACCGATAAGAATACCCGTGGCAAAAACCAGAGCACCACCAATGATGACCTGTAAAGAAGCGCGCCAAAAGGGAGTTGACATGAATTTGTTTTGGATCCAGACGATGGCGCCTAGTTCGAAAAAAACAATAATAAAAGCAATAATTGTTGCTACATAAAAAGAGTTGATCAAATAGGGAAGAGTATGGCCTAATCCTCCTAATGTTGTCATAATGCCGCTGGCAAGACCTCTTTTTAACGGCGAACCACGCCCTGATAATTTGCCGTCATCGTGGGCTGCTTCTGTGAAACCCATTGAAAGTCCGGCACCAATTGAAGCTGAGAGCCCTATCAAAAAAGTTTGGTGCGTGTCTCCCGTGGCAAAAGCTGCTGCAAAAATGGGGGCAAGGGTAGAGACAGAGCCATCCATTAACCCTGCAAGACCCGGTTGAATCCAAGTCAAAAGTGTTTGTCTTTGTGTTTTCGAAGGTTTTTTTATGGAGTGGTTTGCCGCTGTTGTTTTTTGGGATGAATGGCTGCTCTTGCTTTTCACAAGAGAAGTTTTGTCACATAATGAACCGATAGTGTTTGCACGATTATGGCAAGAAAGACACAAAAGTTGCTTATAATTTTTAAGCTCTTGAAGCCCCATGGCGGTAAAAACCGCGGCTTCCTTAGAGGAATAAGGTTCTAGAGCTTTTGCATATTTTAAATAGAGCGCCGCATGTTGCTCTTTTAATTTGAGCGCTTTAAGCATCACGTTTTGTGCTGAACGAAAGGACAGAGCTTTACGTTGTACAAATGAAAAAAACAATTTCAACATTTTCTGTTCCTTTGCACTTTAGAATAATTCTAAAACATAAGAAAAATAAATCAAAAGTCAATCTAAAAGTTAAAAACTGACAAATTGCAAAAAGGTTGCACTGAGAAAAAAGGTGCTGGGAAGTCAAGAAAGCAAAGGAGATTTAACAAGAAGAATGGTTACATGAAAGAAATAATTGCGTGAAAAAATTTAAGAGACAATATGCTTTATTTTGCTAAAGGGACGTTCCAATGAAGTATTTCAATGTATTGATGCTCGAGAATGTAGGGAAAGGAATAAGCTAGCACCATCATTCATTTTATGCGTTCAAAAGACTAATAACAGCTCTTGGAATTTGAAATGATTCTTTAAAGGAGACCTTTTTCAAGGGACAAAAGCCCATTTCGCGAGGGGGCCCCCGTGAAGAGTATAGAAGGGTAGAGCGACAAAATTTCCATGAAATAATACAAACTCCATTGAGTCTTCTTAATCTTTACGCTTCATAAGAGAGCAAGCCGGCATCATCATACACCTTAGCTCTCAGTGTTGTGACAGTCTTTAGCACGGTTCATTATAGGCATGGCATTTTATTGTACAGTTTTACGCCACTTGATCCCACTTGTGGAGGTGTAAGACAGTATTCTTATGATATTTACGCGCATTTAGCGTTGTTACAGCTTTTGCATTTAGGTAGATTTGTTAGCGTGTAACGAATTATCTTTTGTGCTGTAATTGCAGGGGCAGGTTTAAGGGTGGGAGTGCATAAATGAGAAGAGATATCATCATATCAAATTGTTTGAGATTACGCATAAAAATTTACCCTTTATGAAGGGGTATTTATTGCCTTGTAACTTGCCTGATATCTTGCATGAAAGCCCAAAATTCAGTAGGATTCTCTCACTTCAAAACTTCTTATATTGAAACAATTCAAATCATTTTCTTGTGGATCACAAGGAGGGGTGTGGGTGCTGTGTTTTTATTTAAAGTATGGGATGAGTTGAAATGTGAGAGGTGCGTAATCTCTACGCGTTAACAAACGTTTTTAATGTTTTTAAAAAAGAATTAAGTTGTGCAGAAAAAAGAGGAACTCTATGGAAAATAGTGATGGTTTGAAATTATGGCAACTTTCTGAAAAACTCACAATACTGCAGGCAGCGCTTTTAGTAGTTGGATTAAATCCAGGAAAATATTTGTTTGTCAACAAATTAGAACCAGAAAAAGGTGATATTTACGAAAGTAACCGTCGCGTATCATCAGAGAAAACTGCTCATTTCCGTGCAGCCTATCATGCTATCGTTCAAGCAGGAAAAAGCAATCGATTAAAGATAGAATGGTCGTACTATAATTTTTTGGATTTTATAGATGCAGATTCCTCATATGTTCTCGTTGAAGATTTAAAAGAATGGCTTTTATTGCGTGGCCTGCGCCCTTCCTTTTTTTTCCCTGAGGATGATGCTGCTGAGACTAAGGATCAAAAATATGCGTTTCAAGATCCAACGCATCCACGGTACGCTCCAAAGCTTGCGGCTATTGTTGCGGCATGGGAAGCGGTGAGTGAGGCTGAGGGTGGTAAAACTGTTAAAGGAACGCTTATAAAGTGGCTTAGTGAAAATGCCGTTCAGTACAAGTTGGTGGATGATCATAATTTACCAAGAGAGAAGCTCATTGAAGAATTAGCGGCTGTTGCGAATTGGGAACCTACCGGAGGGGCGCCTAAGACACCTGCCAATTAATTTTATCAAACGATAAAATTATAAAAAGATCACTAAAATTATGCTGCTTTTTTTGATAATTTTGAAGATAATCTCTTTTTCTGGGGGAGATTTTTACTTTTCTTCCCTAGATTATAAGTAATTGTTTTTCAATAAAAATAATTTTTGTCGTGTTTCAATGGCTGTTCAGACGGGGGAAAATAGACGTTGTTGGGCAGTAAAATTTACCCTGTAGTTTTCGTAACTTACCTCTCTATTTTTGTTTGATTTTTTTGGGCATTTTTAAAATCCGTTATCAATTTAAGGAGTGCAACATGATTAAAGTTAATCTTTTTTTTACTATGCGTAAAAGTGTGAAAATTTTTCGGGGAAATGTGCGGATATTTGGCAATGTGTTGCGGATGAGGTGGTACATAAATCGTTTAGAATAGGCGTATTATCGTGTTGGTTAAAGTTTGAATGATTGCTGTTATTCAAATAGTCGAAGTTGAGCGTTGTTACAGCTTTTGCATTTAGGTGGATTTTTTAGCATGTAACGAATTATCTTTTGTGCTGTAATTGCAGGGGCAGGTTTAAGGGTAGGAGTGCATAAATGAGAGAGATATTATCATATCAAACAGTGTTCAATTTATCGCATTGCATTGTTATGAATATAGCTGATCAAATTTTATTTATCATGTAGAGTGGGAAAAATTAACAGTATTAATTGAATATAAAAAAACATAAACTGTAATCTGAATTACAGTTTATGTTATTAAGTATTAAATAAACTCACTGTTTAAATAGCATTTAAGCGAAATGTTGTTTAAATGAACATCCACGCACTGTCCACAAAAGCATGGAATGCTTTCTCACTCGGTGTACGAGAGGGGGTCGGCTTTTTAGAAAACAAATATGAAAAATACGCAATAAGACCCCAAACTGCTGGTGCAAGTCCCATAAAAATTCCTACCTTTATAATACCTTTTTTAACACCTTGTTCAGTGCTTTGTGTTGAAATATAATCCATAATCATATCAATAGCTTTAACAGCTTTATTTTCTTTTGACACTGTAGAAGCAAAACTAGAACCTTGAGAATGACTATTCAAATAATAAGCATTAGCTTCCAAAACCTGTGAAAAGAAAAAGGCTATTGTAACAATATATAACGCGATTTTTTGAAATATTTTCATTATAATGATCCCAATTTAAAAGATTTAATCAAAAAAGTTTTTTCATTATACTCTCTAAACAAAACAAAAAAGCATCGTGGTACCCCGTGATGCGCAATTTCATTATGTGTCTAATGTATTGTTAATACAAAGTGTCTAATTACACGTTTCGTATTATAGTTAGATAATTTCCATAGGTGATTGATTCTGTCAACTTTTCAATTTTGGTTTTTAACTTAAATTATAAGCTGTAATTTTTTTGTTAATTATCGAAGATAATCTCTTTTTCTGGGGGAGATTTTTACTTTTCTCCATAGATTATAAGTAGTTGTTTTTCAATGAAAATAATTTTTATAGTGTTCCAATGACTGTTCAGATGGGGGAAAATAGACATTTTGGGGAAGTAAAATTTACCCTGTAGTTTTCGTAACTTACCTCTCTTTTTTTACGGTGCGTGGAAGTGCAAAAAATTCTCAAGTAAGTGCACCGATAAATACACCGATATTGGAGCAGCCTGTTGCTGATGAGGTGGTGCGTAAATCGTTTAGAGTAGGTGTATTATCGTGTTGGTTAAAATTTGAACTTATTGTTGTTATGGAAAAGGTCAAAACTGGACGCCATAGGCTCTCTCCATAAAGAAATCTTGTCATTTATGAGCGAGTGAAGATTTCTCTTGAAAAATTTGCACAATAGTAAAACTAGTTAGCAAACCCCGTTCTGTGGCGCAACAAAAAGGATGTCATAAATATGCTCTAATCATGCCCCGTGCGTGGCGAAAGTCTATGGCGTAGTTGCTGTAGATTTTTGCTCCGTGTGTGATGATCAATACTCTTGTTTATCTCTTGTCAAAGCAAGTGCCAATGAAAGTGATGGATATCTATTACTCCATTGTGATGTTTGGTTGTTCATGTTTAGAAACGACAAGTGTATTGAATGCGATAGGGCTGATAGAGGGGAGAACGCATCCTGTAAAAATAGGTGTGTTTTAAAATAAAACTGATAAACGGAATTATTTTTTTATCTACCTTTTATATGGTAAGAAAAAAGGCATTCAAAGTGCAAGCATAAGAAATTCAGCAGTAAATCCCAAAATAACATAGATCGTTTTTCGGAGAAGAGGAAGAAAAGTCTATCTGCAAAAGCTATGTTAAGTCGTGTGACTGGTGAAATAATGTGGTTAGGGTAATAAACAATTGTTATTGGTGAAGAGATAGAAATCGGTTGGGTGTTGATTTCTGGTTTATTAGAGAATTTTCCTTGTTATCTCGTAAAATACGATTGTTTGAGCTGTGGTCATATAAAGCGAAGCTTTTTTTAATCTTGTAAAGATATTCCCATTGCGGTAAATCATATAAAGTTTAAGAAACGGCAGCACGATTTTTTGTGCAATGAAATGATAAGTATGTACAACATCTCGGTAATCTCCATGGGAAACTTTACCGGATCAACAGTACGGATATTGTCTTCTGCTTACCCAAAATCGCAGATATTTCAAAACTCCAACGGTGGAGAATGAATGTTGACTCCAACGGTGGAGAATGAATGTTGGATATGTTCTAGGGAAGGTTGCAAAAAATGGCTAAAAAGTTCTCAAAAAAGATACCGAAAATGACGAAAGGAGCGGTTGCCCACTCCTTCGTTCCTATCTCCCCTTTCGGGGAAGCGGCCACCATTACTGATGCCGTGTATGATGGTATATATACGCTTATTTTTCTCAAAAGTCAATGGTGTAAATGCGGTAAATGTTTGAGCATCAGAGCTACAACTTTATGAAAATCTTCGCTGGATAATCTTGGAACGGTACGTGAGCAACTTAAACGACTTACAGAAACTGTTGTGACATAATTGCAGATAATCCATGCTTTTTTATTCTCTATGGGAGATTGTATTGGATACGCAGCGGGATTATTGGGTTGTGATTTCGTTGAAAAAGGTAAAACTGTCACATTTCCATATAATTTTGCATTCTTAGAAAGCACTAAAACAGGCCGCTTTTTCCAAAATTCAGGGAGTATCGAATCATGAGGAAAATCGCACCAAAAAACTTGCCTGATGCGTGGTGCCGATTTGATTCGTGGTTTTATATGAGGTGGTTTTTGGTAAGGAGCATTTAAATCTCTTTCTTTTATATGCTCGCGCCATGCATTATGATCATGTTCCATCATAACACATGGTTCTTCAAGTTTGGTTATATCTAAGGAAATAGGTGATAGGGTAGAAGGCGCAGTGTTCTTATCTTCAGCCATAGCAGACCATTTATATTTATCGGTCCCCTCACTTATTATTTTACGGCTTTTCTATCACGAGTTTTTATCAAAATGTTGTTCATAAGTACAGAGAGGTGAAACTATAAAATGGATATATCTGCTTATTTTTGTCTTTTGAGTACAACGTGAGAGGAGGGATGTTGGTGATAGGTGAGTTGTTGGTGACTAGTTGGTGTTGGTGGGTTGGTTTGTCCGGTGGGTGGTTTTGGGGTGGTGATTGGAGGGGCGTTGGTTAGGGGGAAGCGATTGGAGAGAACGAGTGGACGCGGTTTCGTTTCTATTTTATGGTTAGAGTTTTTTATTGCTTGAAAGGAGCCCTTTTGAGGCAACATAAAAACTGATAAGCATATAAAATAGGCTTGAGATAACATTCCAACCGGCAAATGAAAGAAAAAGAAAGCGTGCGGATGCTTCAGAACAAGAAGGGGGATGAATGTTGTTTAATTGGTTAAGAAGCTGGTTAATGTCTGAGGTTTTTCTGACTGCGCTTAAACCACAACTGAGGGGAGCAGCCCAAAAGCCATATTCAACACCCGCATGATAAACAGCTAAAACAAGGCTGATGCACATTAAGATAAAAACACATAAAAATAAAAGTTGTATCCAAGCAGTCATGCGAAAAAAACATGCTCCAAAACCTGCTAAAAGCAAAAAGGGTATAGCACCATAATAGGGAAAGCGCTCTATGAGACATAAATCGCAAGGAAGATACCCTCCAAAATGTTCAAAACCAAGAGCAAGACCTATTGTAGCGGACAAGCAAAAAGCAAGAAAAAAAGCCCATAAACTTTGCTCTTTTCTGCTGGGTTCAAGATAAAGGTGCTTGTGTAAAAGTGGGTGAGAAGACAAAACGCATGCCATTAAGTCTGTTCCTTATAAAAGCTTTTTGTTTAAAAAAGCTATGAAAATCCCATAAATTAAAAGGAGGCTAACACAACCAATGAGAATAATCCATTTGAAATGCTGTACTAGAAAATTCATTGCTTTTTGTCCAAAATGTTTAATCAGCCACGCGAGAAGATAAAAACGAGCGCCTCTAGAAAAAATACAAATAAGAATGAAAAGTTCAAGACGCACACTCATTACACCGGCCAAAATTGTGACAATCTTGATGGGGGGAAGATGAAAAAAACCTGATGTTATCAGTAAAATGATTAGAAATTGCAGGGTTGCACTATTTTTCAGAGATTCAAAACTTTCAACCTTGCCATAAAGTTCTAAAATTGGTTTGGCAAGGGTATCATAGGCAAAATGTCCGATAAACCAACCAGTAATGCCTCCTAATACAGAACAGATCGTCGCAATCAAAGCATAGCGATAAACCCTTTTTTGATGGATAAGCAGCATCGGAATATATAAAACATCTATGGGAATTGGAAAAACAGAACTTTCAATAAAGGCAATGAAACCAAGCCAATGTGGTGCTGTACGCCGATTTGCTAAAGAAATCGTCCAAAGCTTTAATTTGTTTAATATCATGAGGCTTTTTATAAATTTAAGAGGTAAAGACTTTACAAATGAGATGGCTATAAATCCGGTAGAGAAATCCAATAAAGAAAATATTCCATAAAATAGATAAGAAAATGATATGAATTCTTAAAAAATGAGAAGTCTTCTGTTGACGAATCTGTGCTTCTTCATATAGTGCAAAAGAATACTCGACAAGTCTATCTTTTATAGCCTTGTCTTTTATAGTACTGTGCGGGTGTGGTGGAACTGGTAGACGCGCCAGACTCAAAATCTGGTTCCGAGAGGAGTGTCGGTTCGAGTCCGACCACCCGCACCACTTCATAAATGTTTTCCTTTATCTTTTTATTGTGTCTCACGTTGTTTTATAAAATATGGGGGATTTATAAACAGTGTTCAATGTTTTGCATATTGAATGGTTTTGCATGTTAAATGAAAAACCTCGAATACCGTAGGATTCTCTCATTTTAAGTCTGCTTATTTTAAGCCTGTTTATAGTAAATTAACCAAAATCATGTCGCTTGTACATTACAAGCTAGATACGCTATTGTGGCATGAAATTTTACAGAAAATGAATAAAAATGCCACTTAATGAACCGTTTCAAGGGCATCATTGGGGGTAAAGTGTATGATGGTTGGTGCTAGCTTGCACTTTTATCTTGCACTTTTATGAAGCGTAAAGATGGTGCTTTATAGATTTTTATATTCTTGTGGGTGCTGTCGCAAAATGGGCTTTGACATCTTACTTGTAATCTATTTATATCTTTGTAATCATATGCATTATGGATAGATTTGTTGGGATAGGTAAGGCCGCTCAAGTTTTGGGTTTTGGGTGTTTCGATTAGCACTTTGCGCCGTTGGGAAGGTGAAGGAAAAATTATTTCTGAGTATACGGCAGGAGGACACCGCCGTTATGACCTATCTAGGCTTAGATCTGATCTTTTTCATTCGAGAGAACTGTCACAAAGAAAAACCATTGCTTATGTGCGTGTATCAAGCCATGATCAAAAAGACAATTTAGAGCGACAAAAACAGGTTCTCGAGCTTTATTGCGCAAGCCAAGGTTGGGCTTATGAACTCATCTCTGATTTAGGGGCGGGGATGAATTATCGTAAAAAAGGTCTTAAACGTTTATTGGATGCTCTCATTAAAAATGAAATAGGTTGTTTGGTGATTACGCATAAAGATCGTTTATTGCGCTTTGGTGCGGAATTGGTCTTCGCCATTTGTGAAGCCAAACAAGTTGAGGTTGTCATTCTCAATCAGGCGGAAGAAAGCAGTTTTGAAGAGGATTTAGCCAAAGATGTTTTAGAAATTATTATTGTCTTCAGTGCTCGTCTTTATGGAAATCGTTCGGGGAAAAATCAAAGGTTATGAGAGAATGTTCGTCAAGCTGTAGAGGCATCGCAATGATTGTTGCTCACAAAATAGCTCTAGACTTAAACAATAAACAACGAAGCTACATGGGCGTGAGCCAGTGGTTGCGCGCGTTTTGCTTATAATTTTGCACTGAAGGAATGGCAGCAGAAATATGAAGCATGGAAGAAAGATAATAATTTACCAAAGCCTAATGACTATGCGCTCCGTAGACAATTCAATTCTCTAAAACGAGAACAATTTCCATAGATCATGGAAGTCACTAAAAATGCTCCACAAATGGCAATTATTCAATTGGGTATGGTTTTTAAGAATTTCTTTTCAGGAAGAAGCCGATATCCCACTTTTAGAAAGAAAGGAGTGCACGATCGTTTTACTTTGACCAATGATCAAATACAGTTGCAAGGTTCCAAGATAAGAATTCTCAAACTTGGTTGGGTTCGTCTGCGAGAACAATTGCGATTTCAAGGAAAGATCTTGTCAGTAACCATTAGCCGTAAAGCGGATAGGTGGTTTGTAAGTCTTAGCGTTGAAACCAATAATCAAGAGTCATGAAGCGAGAACCAAGCTATTGTTGGTCTTGATTTGGGCATCAATGCACTTGCAACGCTTTCGATAGGAGAAACCATAGGAGGCGTTAAACCTTATAAGGCTTTTCTCAATCGTTTACGGCGCTTATCACGAAGGCTAAGCCGTAAGCAAAAAGGCTCGAGCAATCGTTATAAGGAGAAACAAAAACTCGCTAAGCTTCATGCACGGATAAGCAATATTAGAACAGATCATTTGCATAAGGTTACAACAGATTTAATTCAGCGTTTTGGTACATTTTGTCTCGAAGATCTTTATGTAAAAGGTTTTCTGAAAAATCGGCATTTATCGCGTGCCCTTGCAGATCAAAGTTTTTTCGAATTTTGCCGTCAATTGGAATATAAGGCGGCACGCTATGGTCGACAGATTGTTATTGCAGATCGTTGGTATGCGAGCAGTAAGATTTGTCATCATTGCGGATGTAAGATTGAACAATTACCTCTTAACATACGTGAGTGGAGATGTTCTCATTGCGGTATACACCATGATCGAGACATTAATGCCGCGAATTAATTTAAAAAACTTGGCGGTGAGTTCCACCGTGTCAGCCTGTGGAGAGGAAGGCTCTGGCCAATGTCCTGTGACTTTGGTGAAAACCGCCTCGAAGAAGCAGAAAATCAACAGTATATTTAATCAGAAATGATTATATTTACATACGTTTGATAGAACGGATTGAATAAAATATCGAAGAGTGGATTCGTTATCTTATGAAGTAAAGCGCGAGAAGTGACTAGGGTCGTTACTGTTTAGAAAAAACTGAACTGTTTATGGATTAATGGAGGCAGATATTTTTGCTCTTGAGAGGGGGAATAAAAATTAACATATGAAATAATCTGCTATTTTGTGCTGTTGTTGCGTTATTCTTTTTATGTCGTAAAACGTCATTATTTGAAGTGTGATCATATAGGGCATACTTTTTTGAAACGTTACAGTATTTTTCAGTGTGGGTTGGATATTCTTTAAGTGTGTTTGTCTTGTTTTAGGTTTAAAAGCATTCCATGAGGAAGCGCCCAGAGGAGACTGTCCCAAGAGTCTGTCCCAAGAGTCTCCCAGAGTTTTTGTGTTTTTACAAACGGATATGGTGTTTAAAAATGGGTGTTTAAAAATGGTTTTTGGAAGCTTTATCCTTCGAGAGTGGAGAGGACAAGTCAGCTTCAGCCTATAAAATTGCAATTGATGCACAATATCCATATTTCTTTTAAAGAAATATCTCTTACATAACGGAGCTCATTTATTTTACGATGGTGCCCAGTGGTGTGGTGGTAAAGCTTTTATATTCCAAATGCATTACATGAAAGGGTGAGAGGATAGGCGCTTGCTTTAAAAGAGAGAGAGGCAGGATTGTTTTGTGACTATTTAGTTTAGTACTGGTTTTTAGAATCTGCGTCTTTTTAAGGGTAAAGGGGCATTAAAAAACCCCGTTTTTAACAGGGTTTTTTAATCGTTTAATTTTTCTACAAAACTTAGAATTTATAAGCGATACCAAAGCGAACATCATGCGTTTGAGAAGAAATTTTAAGGTTATCGTTTGCAAATTTCTTTTTAAAAAAATCTGAATAACGATATTCTGTACGCATGATGATATTATCTGTCATTGCAAGATCAAAACCACCACCAATAGTGTAACCAAACATTGTTTTTGTCTCATCTAACACGTTGCCAGAAGCAAAAATTGTCGGACCTTCTTGCGATTTTAATAAAAGTGACATGATATATTGCATTTGTGTATAGGCTACACCCCCTGCAATATAAGGCATAAGACGATGGGAAGCAAAACCAATACGCGCGCGCGCAGCACCAGACCATGTTTCTTTCAATGTTACACTGCTGATAACAATGTCACCATAGTTGGGTATCGTTTCATCCTGAGCTACAGGTTTTTTGATAGGAATCCCAGCTTCTTTAAAGGCAATGTTAATAGAGTCTAATTCATATAGAATTTTCTTTCCATTGTCTGTTTGGGTGCTTTTTTTCCCAGACCAGACTATGTCCGTATCAAAACCGAAAACAAGGTCATCTCCCAGATCAATATTAGAACCTGCATAAAAACCTGCTCTCAATCCTGACGGTTTCGGTGATAAATCTCTATCAACCCAAGCCCATTTTCCATCCCTGGCGTCTTGTGCGTAATTTAGAGTATTTTTACTGGAAAAATATCCAATTTGTCCCCCAAAATAAAAACCAGACCAAGAAAAAGGCGCAGAAACAGTAACCGGTGAGATATGTGATGATGAATCATTTTGCAATGAAACTTTCGGTTTTGATTGCTCAAAGATTACCGTATCTGCTGCTTGCGCTGTTGAAGTGGTAATGAAAGTGAAAATAGATAGTGCAATTAAACATTTTGTTTTCATAAAAAACGTCCCCAATTTATTTCGGATACAAAGTGTATTATATATAAATTGGTTAAAGAAATCTATATTTAATATCATTATGAAAATTAAAATACTCAAAAAATCTATAATTACCCATATTAAAGCGTTTTCAAAACCTGGTTTCGTGTTATTATTCCGCATAGGTATTAATTTTTAAGGTTTTTTTGTAAACTCTTTCAATGTTCCCTGCGTGTTCTTTATAGTTTTGGAAAAAAGTATGGTAAATAAGCCTTTGATTTATTTAAGAAACTATTATTTTATAGATTAAAATCACCCTTTGTTATTTAGTATTAAAGATATTATCCGTTATGACAGATATTGTTGTGCTTAATATTCAATTAGTGGTAAAATGCATATTGGCACCATCATATTTTTTATCATATTCTTTGCTTGTTTCTGATATTGTGTAGCTTTGTATTGCGATAGCCTTTTGAGTACTTGAGAGGATGAGCGACTTTATTTCTTTTGTATCTATATGCCACTTTTTCGTATGACAATCCAAGCTAATAGTTTTGTTTGGCGAATAGTTTTGATTGATTGAATAAAATACGAAGAATAAGAAGGAACAAAGTGTGAGAATCTAATGTTTCATGGGCTTTCTCATATACCATGTAAAACGATAAACTCTCCTTTCCGTTCGCTTAAAGTCGGAACGTGGATAAGAGCCTAAAAAATGAATGTCGTTGGCAATTTTTAAGAGATTAACTTTAAAGAGATTAGTGCGTACACTCAGGTTTTTGTGGAAATGGGTGAGGGCGCCATGATAGGCAAATGCCTCAAATTTCTTGCGAGCTGTCAAGGATATCTCTGTCAGAGAGCTGATTGTTTCAGCAAAGGCCAAAACCTTTCGGTGCATTGAGTTTTTTTCCAGCAGCTGTTCCTCTATTGAGCACCCCTGTATTCACGCTTCATAAAAGAGCAAGTCGGTACCATTATTTTTGCTAGCTCGTGGGGTGTTGAGACAGCTCTCTCCACAATGTTGTGACAGTTCATGGCACTTGAGGCGATTTCATTAGATGCGTTTTTAGTCCTTATCTTCTACACCTTCTACAATTTCTATCCACACATTCATTCCGCTTATAATGTGCAAGTCAGTGATTTTGATTGATGCAACATGGGACAGATTTAAAAGGAGGAAATCTTACGGTATTCAGAATTCTCATTCAATATGGATAACGCTAGATGATCATTATAAATCAATACATCATCTCATTGAGACAAGAGCTACCTACAGAATGTATCAATAATGATAACATTGTAAAGCGTAACTACTATGAATTCATTAATCTTTATACTTCGATTGAAATTATGTCTATTAATACTGATTTTTTTGAGCTCATTCTGTTTGGTTGATAGCTAATTGATTTTCAAAATCAAGACGTGAAGCTAGAATGAAAACACCTTAAGATCATATCCATTTAAATCACTTTCTGCCAGTATAGCCATTGGGTGTTGAGCCATGACTATCCACTCCTTTCCAAAGCCCCATTCCTTTCCAAAGCCCCATTCCTTTCCAAAGCCGTTGTGTCTTTTAAGTACAACGTAAGAAACAAAACCATCCATAGCATAAATGCGGACCAGAGCCTAAAATGAACGCTGTGGGTAATTGTTATCGGTCATCATCGGGGTGTTTGCACCCCGATTCTTTTGACAGACAGATTGGTTTTAAGATATTTGCATCTTTTTTAGTGGGTTGTTTATTGGTTTTATTGGGGAGCAATCATCTTTTTGGGATCAACTAATCGGTCATAATCCTCTACAAAAACGCCTGCTTTTAATGCTTCGGTGCGCAAAGTTGTATCATTTTTATGCGCTGCTTTGGCAATTTCAGCAGCTTTTTCATAGCCAATTTCCGGTGCAAGAGCTGTGACTAACATGAGTGAGCGCTCCATGAGCGAGTGAATATGAACGCGATTGGCCCGTAATCCTTGAATGCAATGCATATCAAAGGAACGCATGCAATCACCAAGAAGGGTAATTGATTGTAAAACGTTATAGCCAATAACAGGTTTATAAACGTTGAGTTCAAAATGTCCTTGGCTTGCGGCAAAGGTTACGCTGGTATGATTGCCAAAGACTTGGCATGCGACCATGGTTAAGGCTTCACATTGTGTGGGGTTGACTTTGCCGGGCATAATAGAAGATCCGGGTTCATTTTCGGGAAGACTGAGTTCCCCTAAACCGGAACGTGGACCAGAGCCTAAAAACCGAATGTCATTGGCAATTTTAAACAGATCAGCAGCAAGAGCATTCAAGCTCCCGTGGAAATGCGCAAGGGCGCCATGATGGGCGAGTGCTTCAAATTTATTGCTGGCAGTTTGGAACGTTATGCCTGTGAGAGCGCTTACTGTTTGCGCAAAAGCAATGTCAAAACCTTTGGGTGCATTCAGCCCTGTGCCAACAGCCGTGCCACCTTGAGCAAGCATGTGGACATCGGTTAGAGCATTTTCAATGCGCTGAAGATTGGCTTCTAATGCGGCACGATAGCCTGAAAATTCTTGCCCTAAGGTTAAAGGCGTTGCATCTTGGGTATGGGTGCGGCCGATTTTAATGATGTCTGCAAATTCTTGCTCTTTTTGTTTTAATGTAGCAATAAGAGCTTCAAGGATTGGTAGTAAGTGTTGGCGTGTTTGCAACGTGGTGGCAATGTGAAGCGCTGTGGGAAAGGAATCGTTCGATGATTGACTCATATTGACATGGTCATTGGGATGAACTGGTTTTTTGCTTCCAAGTTTCCCTCCTAAAATCTTACTCGCACGATTAGCAATGACTTCATTGACATTCATATTGCTTTGTGTGCCAGAACCTGTTTGCCAAACGGAGAGTGGAAAATGCGTATCAAAATCGCCGGCAAGCACTTCATCGGCGGCGGCAATAATTGCTTTTCCAATGTTTTCTGGTAGTTTTCCTTTGTCCATATTTACAACAGCTGCAGCTTTTTTGACAAGAACTAAGGCATAGATGATGGCAAGAGGCTGCTTTTCACTGCCAATATTAAAATTATGCAGAGAACGTTCAGTTTGTGCGCCCCAATAACGATCTTGACGTACCGAAATTGTTCCAAAGCTATCCGTTTCCTGACGTGTTTCAACCATGATAAGATCCTTTTTTGTTCACGGGTTCTTAAAAAAGATAGATAACGCGAAAGTGCAATAAGAGGCAAGACTTTGAAGCTTCATTTAGAGAAATTATTTTTAGGCTATTCTTGACATTGAGAGATGCCGATTTTATATCTAACTCATACTAGCACTCTCAAGCTATGAGTGCTAGCAAGAACTTTTAAGATTAATGCAATTATGTTCAGTTTTAAGGATTTAAAACATGGCTAATATACAATTCCGCCCACTTCACGACCGTGTCGTTGTCCGTCGGGTTGAATCTGAAAATAAAACGGCTGGTGGGATTATCATCCCTGATACAGCAAAAGAAAAACCCCAAGAAGGCGAAGTAATTGCTGTTGGCAATGGCGCTCTCGATGATAACGGCAAGCGTGTGCCTTTAGAGGTTAAAACAGGAGACCGTATCCTCTTTGGAAAATGGTCTGGGACTGAAGTCAAGATTAATGGGGAAGACCTCCTCATCATGAAAGAATCTGACATTATGGGAATTATGGGCTAATTGAAGCACTTAATTTTTCATTGTGTACTATTTTGAGAAAACTCCAAGGAGAAATTAAATGGCTGCTAAAGAAGTCAAATTTGGCCGTGAAGCGCGTGAGCGTTTGTTGCGCGGTGTCGACATCCTTGCTAATGCTGTTAAGGTGACACTCGGCCCTAAAGGTCGTAATGTGGTGATTGATAAATCATTCGGTGCGCCTCGCATCACAAAAGATGGTGTATCCGTTGCAAAGGAAATTGAACTTGAAGATAAGTTCGAAAATATGGGTGCACAAATGTTGCGCGAGGTTGCTTCTAAAACCAATGATATCGCTGGTGATGGAACAACAACAGCAACTGTTTTAGGACAAGCTATTGTGCAAGAAGGTGTTAAAGCTGTTGCTGCGGGCATGAACCCAATGGATCTTAAACGCGGGATTGATGCTGCTGTTGAAGAAGTTGTGGCAAACCTCTTCAAAAAAGCAAAAAAAATCCAAACTTCAGCAGAAATTGCACAGGTGGGAACCATTTCCGCTAATGGCGCTGCTGAAATCGGTAAAATGATCGCTGATGCTATGGAAAAAGTGGGCAATGAAGGCGTCATTACCGTGGAAGAAGCTAAAACCGCTGAAACGGAATTAGAAGTCGTTGAAGGAATGCAATTTGACCGTGGGTATCTTTCCCCTTATTTTGTCACAAATGCTGAGAAAATGGTCGCTGATCTTGATGATCCTTACATTCTCATTCATGAAAAGAAATTGTCTAATTTGCAATCTCTTCTTCCTGTTCTTGAAGCTGTTGTTCAGTCTGGAAAACCACTTCTCATTATTGCTGAAGATGTGGAAGGTGAAGCTTTGGCAACGCTCGTGGTCAACAAGTTGCGTGGTGGTTTAAAAATTGCTGCTGTAAAAGCACCTGGATTTGGTGATCGTCGTAAAGCAATGTTAGAGGATATCGCAATCTTGACATCTGGACAGGTTATTTCTGAAGATGTGGGCATTAAACTTGAAAATGTCACTTTGGATATGCTTGGACGTGCAAAGAAAGTCAATATTTCTAAAGAAAACACCACCATTATTGATGGTGCTGGACAAAAGAGCGAAATTACTGCTCGCGTCAATCAAATCAAGGCTCAGATCGAAGAAACAACTTCTGACTATGACCGTGAAAAATTGCAAGAAAGACTTGCTAAACTCGCTGGTGGTGTTGCTGTTATCCGTGTGGGTGGTGCAACAGAAGTTGAAGTGAAAGAAAAGAAAGACCGTGTTGATGATGCTTTGAATGCAACACGTGCTGCTGTTGAAGAAGGTATTGTTGCTGGTGGTGGTACCGCATTGTTGCGTGCAGCAAATGCGTTGACCGTTAAGGGAAGTAATCCTGACCAAGAAGCTGGTATTAGTATCGTTCGTCGTGCTCTACAAGCACCTGCGCGTCAGATTGCAAGCAATGCTGGTGAAGAAGCCGCGATTATTGTGGGCAAAGTGCTGGAAAACAATGCTGACACTTATGGTTACAATACCGCCACGGGTGAATTTGGTGATTTGATTGCTTTCAAGAATTGTTGATCCTGTGAAAGTTTTTGCGTTCTGCTCTTCAGAAT
>NZ_JBHIOO010000004.1:26386-41406 GCF_042195585.1 Bartonella sp. AS69XJJH
GGAATGGGCGGAATGGATTTCTAAGCTCTTATTCCGTAGAGGTAATAAAGAAACGGGCCTTCTGTGCCCGTTTTTTTATGCTTTTTCACGTTTCATACAGTTTTTCCTTTTATGACAGTTTCTTTATCTTATAGGATTGTTCTATTCTCCTCTGGTTGATCTACCGTCATTGTGAATGAATCTCACTCTTAATCCATAGCTTTTTCTCTTGTTTTTATGAAATGTTTCTATTGTGCGGGGATCGTGGTTTCCTTTGAAAATATTGTGCTAATAAAAATATAACTATTTGATTTATAGTCATTTATTCCTAATGCAGTTCTATTTTTTTATTTCAGGTTTATGCATGCACCGTTAAAAAATCCTGTGTTTGTGCTTCATAAGGTGAGAGGTCACTACGGTTTTTATGAACCAACGTAATCATTAAAAGTCAGTAGTTAAGAGTTAGTACCTATTGAGCGTTGGAAAGACAGAGTTGAAAAGAGCATGATGGGGCTGGTTTGTTTTTTTATGAAGAAGATGCTGGTATTTCAAGCTTTTGCATAGGAGAATAAGCATCTCTCTGTTTCGTTGATCTCTGAAATGGGGAGACTGCTCCATTTGAGAAGCTTAAAGATAAAAGCTAATTTTTCGCCTTGCTCTCATCTTTTTTTCGGTAAGCTCATCACCTAAACTGGAGCCAAACCCATGTTGTTATACTCAAGTTCTGTTTGTTGCCTATATTGTGACAGAAAATTCTTGAGTGGGGAGCAATTTTTGAGCTAAGGAGACCATGACAGGTAGCCGAAAAAAATCATTACGAGACAGTAGGCGCGCTTGTTTTAGAATTTTTAATGCTTCTAATGATAAAGGCACGCGAAATTCTGTTGTAGCCTCAAGCCTTCTTTGCATATTTTCGAGCCAAGGATTTTCCATATATTCTCTTCAACTTGACCTTTATGCATAGAACATAAGGGAATTGGGAGGCAGGGAATTGAGAGGGTGGGAGGAGCCGGCTTGCTTTTTTATTCAACGTAAAGATGAGAGGCTTTATGTAAGGCTACCATTACATTGCTTGTTTATGCGCTTCTTTAAAAGAAATATCTTTTAATACAAATTCTTGGCAATGCTATTTATGAAGAGTATAAAATCATTTGGATATCAATAGTTTATTAAAAAAATGTACGTTGATATGATCATTTTCTTATGTTAGCAAAGTTGTTGACTTACGCGTTTGTTAAAAATCTCTCTTCATGCCCCTCAATTCATTTCATGAAAGCGTTTGTGAAGAGTGTGTAAAAATTTCCCATGAGACGTGAAGAATCATCAATAAAATCTCCGTGATTTCAAAAAATAACGAATGGCTTTTATATAAGATTGAACACGTCTCATGTTTTTTATTTATTTTAGAGCTGAATATTCGATTTTTGTGTAAAAATACTTGCTAGCGCATCTATGATACGTGAGAAATCAAGCGCTAATAAGAAAATGATGAATATAATCCACTTCGTATAGCGTGACATCATTTTTACACTTTTATAAGTTGTGATGATTTCTTGTAGGATTTCTTTTTCCTTTTCTGTAAGCTCTGTTTGTTTTTCTGTTTTTTTTCTAGCCATGTTTCCACCCACACAAGCCTTCCCCTTGTTTGTTATGCTTTAAAATATCTCTTGCGAGATTTGAACTGATGGTATTGAGATCTTTTTTGTCTAAATAAATGGGCAGCCAACCAACGCAAGAAAAAGGCTCATTGATTGTTTTTATCGCGCAACCAGTAAGTAAGAGCAGCGCGTACATCAGCATCACTTTTTTGATTAATTTCATTTTCCACCTCTAGCCTTGTTGTTGATGACTTTAGCGTTTTTTCTATTTGCTTTTGTTGTTCAATCTTTTTTCCAAGAGTGAAAGCTTTTGCTAAAGCGATAAAAAAAGCGGTCAGAGCCGCTCCTGTTATCATCAGATTTTTTTTCATCCACCACATCATAAGCGCTGCTCCCGAAACCGTTTTGCTACAAAGAAGATGCCTGCACAGGCGGCTAAAACCATAATAGTTGCCAATGCCCATTGGATGGGACCATTGCCTGCCAATAAGCCTCCAAGTCCAGAAAAAGAACCAATAATCGGTGTAAGCGCTTCTGCTTTGAAAAATCCCATGGGTGCTTGCGTTTCTACGGTTTGGTAGTTGGGAGAAACATAAGCACCTTTTGCCCATAATCCTGCTTCGGCTGCACGACGATGCACTAGACCGTGAAGACGTTTTCCTCCTGCTTTGGTCCACTTTTGTAATTCAGCAGGGACGGCTTCATATTCGCCGTTATTGAGTTTTTTGAGCAGGGTCGAATTACAAAAAGCCGATGTTCCTATATTATAGCAAAACGATACGAGCGCGGCGAATTGTTCATCCGTTAAGGAAACTGTCACATTTGTTTCAACGGTATTTTCAAATTGTCTTAAATCTTGAGAAAGAACTTCTTCTGCTTGCTTTTCAGTGATTGTCATGCCCTTGCGAACGAACGGTTTGCCAGCAGCGCTGGTATGTCCATAGCCGATTGTCCACACCCCGATGGCATCTTTATGGGCATCTAAACGCAATCCTTCCCATTGTTTAATGAGTGCAAGCCCTGCTGATGATATTTTTCTCATTTGCTTCTCCATAAAATAAAGCCTCACTTTAAAGTGAGGCTGGTCAACATATTAAAAATGAAATTTTTCACTCTGCAAAAACAGAAGAGACGTGAAACTTTAATGAAATCAAAAGGTTAGTTGTGGCATTTTAGAGAAGGGGGTCATGGTTGGCCAAGTGGGACAATGGTGGGGCTAGTGTTTTCCGTTAAGAGATGTTGTTGGTTTTGAGACTTGATGCTGGTTTGTTGATAGGGTCTTGTTGGTGCTGGTCTTATTGGTGCTGGTGATGTGGGTGCTGGTGATGTGGGTGCTGGCATTACGGTGGCATTACGGTTGTGTTAGCGGTGGCATGAGAGGTGAGGTTGGGAAGGGTGACATATATGTTGGTGAATGGAACGCTTAGAAGGCACTGTTGGCGCGGCAGGGGTTGGAGGGGTGCACAATGATTTGTGTTGGCACTGGTATTGGTGTTGGCATTGGTTCTGGTGATGTTGGCGATTGTGTTGGTGTACTCAATGGTATGACGGCGGTATATGACGGTTGTGTTAGCGGTGGCATGAGAGGTGAGGTTGGGAAGGGTGACACGTATCGTATTGGTGAATGGAACGCTTAGAAGGCACTGTTGGCGCGGCAGGGGTTGGAGGGGTGCATAATGATTTGTGTTGGCACTGGTATTGGTGTTGGCATTGGTTCTGGTGATGTTGGCGATTGTGTTGGTGTACGCAATGGCATTACGGGGTATTACGGGGGGCATTACGGCGGTATGACGGTGGTGTTAGCGGTGGCATGAGAGGTGAGGTTGGAAGGGTGACACGTATCGTATTGGTGAATGGAACGCTTAGAAGGCACTGTTGGCGCGGCAGGGGTTGGAGGGGGGCATAATGATTTGTGTTGGCATTGGTATTGGTGGTTGCGGTTGTTTTGGCAGTGGTTGTGATGTGGAGGCGCTGGAGATAAAAGCGGACACTCTTAGAAAAAATCTACAGAAAGAGGCGTGTGCTTTTACTTAACATCCAAAACCATAAAATATTTTATGTATTCAGCCCTCTATCTATTCCAATATGGATTATTGTTAAGAAGAGCTTTGGAATTTTGATACAATTTTAAAATCAGCTGATTTTGATCGAACAGCCCTGTTTTGCTTTTTGTCTTTAAGAGGTCACGTTGCTTGCTGTTTTTGTTTTACGAACGCAAAGCTGGTTTGCTCAGAGAAATCTTAGCTGTAAAGCAGCCTCTCTTCGTTCTTTGATACATAGGAATATGGAAAAGCCTTAATTACATCGTTAAAGATTTGTATTCAGTAATCCTTTTTTGGTGGGAGGAAACGGAAACAGTTTTTCCCTCTGTTATTCTTAAGTTTCTCTCAAATCTCTCTCTCAGAGTTTCTTGCTTTTTGTTTACTTTTTCATGTTCAGCATCCGGATTGGCTTTTAAATATTGTTCTAGACGCTTTCTTCCTTGCGCATGTTTGTATAAACTGATGGGAAGATAGGAATCTAACTTTTCAGCAGATAAAGATGAATTTTGTTCACATAATACACCCTTAACATTATCTTTGTGCAATCTTGCTAATTTATCAGATTCAAGATGAAGCTTTTTGGCAAGGCTTAAGCTGAACATTCCACATTCAGAAGAGCTTCGCTGAATATCCATTTCTGCTGTGGTAAAAGAATAAGGAGGCAGTTGAAGACATTGGAGGGTTTGATTGATTTTTATCCCTAGCCTCCCAGCACTAATATTATTGAAGGTTGTCGGTTCAAACATGATCAAAGAGATTTTGTCATCAACTGTTTGATGATCAATGACAGCAAAATGGATTCTGCTGCCCATATTGACGACAAATCGGGAAGATTTTGCTCCGCTCTCGAGTGTTTCTTTGAGCGTGTAAGTAAATTCTTCTTCTGTAAGAGCCAATTTGAGATTCATTTCTGGGTATTTGCGATTTGCTTGTTCCACGAGAGCCGGCATCAGTTTAAGATCTGTATCTGCATAATAAGCATTGATCCAACGGCCGGTGACGAGATCATCTTCTAAGCCTGTAATAATAGCTTTTAACTTTTCCTGACTCAAGGTGCTCTCTTCTTTTGGAGGAGCGTTGAGTTGTTCTAAACGGGCAATAAGGCTTTCTAAGGATTCATTTTCGATGTTACTTTCTGCCATTTGTAATGCATGAGCGGCAGTATCTTTTGAATCTTGTGGCTTCATAATATGAACCTCCGTGGTTATAATCGGGAGGCAATATTATTTTCTTATATTTTGACCAAATAATGTTTTGAAAAAGAACCTTTATCTCTTGAAGATTAAGGAAAAAATCATTTTTCAGCTACTTTATAAGAAAGTGCGGGCAGGCCTTTTCAAAACTTGCGTGTTTTATGTTTTTTCAAAGTCTTAAAATACGGGCTTTAAAATGGGCTACTTTTAATAGAATACTCTTGTTTTTCCTTTTGTTTGAAGAGGTCACGTTGCTCACTTTTTGCATCGTTCCCTCTTCCAAACGAAAAAGAAGATTGACTAACAGCAATTTATGCTTAACCGTAAAGCCGCAGAGCTTCATTCTTTATGGGTATGAAAAAAGTCTCCATTACATCATCAGAGATTTGTATTCTGTTGCTCTTTTTCTGTGTTGTGAAACAGAAACAGTTTTTGTCTCTGTTGCCACCAAGCTTCTTTCAAATCTCTCGGTTAGAGTTTCTTGCTTTTTGTTTACTTTTTCATGTGCTGCTTCTGGATTGGCTTTTAGATATTCCCTAAGACGTCTTCTTCCTTGCACGTGTTTGTATAAACGAGCTGGAAGATATGGATCTAACTTTTCAGCAGGTAGAGGCGTGTCTGGTTCACATAACATACCTTTAATATTATCTTTGTGCAGTCTTTTTAATTTATCAGCTTCGAGATAAAGCTTTTTGGCAAGGCTTAAGCTAAACATTCCACATTCAGAGGAACTGCGTTGAATATCCATTTCTGCCATGGCAAAATGAATATTAGGCAATTGGTGATATTCAATGGATTGTCGCGTTCTTAATGCAAGTAAGGCAGGGAGCGTGTCACGCAGTGAGGTAGGTTCTAAAAATATCAAAGAGATTTTGTCATCAACTGTTTGATGATCAATGACCGCAAAATGGATTCCTCTATCTTTTGCGTTAACGATCAACCTAGAAGATTTTATGCCTTTTTCGAGTGTTTCTTTGAGTGAGAGTGCAAAGTCATCAGGTGTCATTGCAAGTTTAAGATTCATCTCTGGATATTTACGATTTGCTTGATCTACCAAGGCTGGCATCATGTAAAGATCTAAAATATCATAATAATTTTTTATCCAACTGCCATCGGCATTATGCTGTTCTAAACTAGCAACAATATCTTTTAATTCCGCACGGTTGAATGGAGTGTTTTTTATTTTTTCGATGTTGAGCCGTTCTAAATGTGCAGCAAGAGTGTCTAATGATGCATTTGCATGCGCTCCTTCTGGTGCACTTGCTCCTTCTTGTGTTTGTGAGGAATGAGGGTGGGCAGAATCTTGTGGCTTCATAATATGAACCTCCATATTGATAATCAATGGACGATATTATTTTCTTCAATTCTGGCTAAACAATGTTTTGAAAAAGAGCCTTTGCATCTTGAAAGATGAGGCGATGAAAACATATCGTTTTCATATTTTCATTCGTATATCGCTCATCATTTCTGTGATGTATGACATTGATATTTTATTGGGATATTTTATTAAAGCGTTCTATTGGGAGCTCTTATTGAATACTGCTTATTTTGAAAATCTTAACATATAGGGCTGTTGGTGATAAAAATTGGATGATGCAAAAGAAAAACAGTCAGAAAAAGACGAAAAATACCTTCAAACAGGAGACTTTTAAAGATTGTCGCAAAACACACTGTTTGATAACAACCTATAATAACGCAAACATTTGATGATGAAATATAGGCGCAAAAAATCCCTTACCGCATCTGTTATTAAATACGATTTTTCATATTCTGTCAACAGCAAAACGATTATTTTTCCTCCTTTATCGCGGGGGGAAAACTACAAAAAAAGCGTATTTGTTAGCTATGCAGCAAAATATGTTGTTTTAATGGGAAAGTTTTTTGATATGGCAAAAAAACATTTTCTCCTTTGAAAAAGGGAGAGGGGAAATAAGGAAGGGGATGACTGGGAGAGGGGAGAATTGTGGTTTTGAAATCCGTGGTATTTTATTGATGGAATTGGGAGGGCGGTGGCTGGGGGATGTTATGGGGATAAAGCTTAGGTGGGGGCAATCGTGTTGGCGATTGGGGCTTGTTGCTGGCTGCCGTATTAATGGTGGCGTGATGGGTGGATTGTTACCGGTGCCATGTTGTTGATGAGGAAAGAGATTGTTGGTGGGGGCTTTTTCTTTCGTTTAAGGGATGATGCTTTTAATTTTGTAAAAAATAAACGGGTTCATTTAATTATAAATTGTTGATTTATAATGATATTTTAGCCGTTTGTTTGTCTTGAATGAGAAACTCAGATTATGCTGCAATCAAAGCCATGTCGTTTGTTTGTCATAAGATCAGAAGAGCTGTATAGGATTGTACAAGAAAAGGCGTTAAATGACGATAATGAATTGTCTGAAGAGCTAAGGATGTTGCGATATCGGGGGAAAGTGTATGAAAAGTGTATGATGAGGGTGGTTTGTTACAATGGAGGTCGATGGGGGGATATTGCTGTCTGAAGGAGGGGCAATATTTATCTTGCTCATGCTATGAAATATGCCGTGAATTATTTTCCTTTGAGGCGTGGTGACAGTGGTGATATATAGTTGAGGCACGGGTAGGTATAAGGTAAGTTGCTTTGATAGATTGAAGTGTTTTTAAAAGGGTGTTGTGGATATTCTAAAGCTTGTTTGTTGCGCGCAGCCTGTCAATCCCATGAAATTCCATGAAAGGACAAGTCCAGTGGATCTCAAGTGCACCCTGCCAAAGGGAGGGCTTTATAAAGGAGCTGGTTACCAAGAGGCTTTGTTACAAAGGGGGTAGAATCTTTAACCTGTGAGGGATAAGGAAACGATGGGTGTTTTTAGCCAATGCTCTTTTGGGTAGAACTGTCAAAATGTTTATAAAGGGCATCAAGAATAATACGCAACGAACCAACAAGAGTAGGCAGTGGTTGATCTTCTATAACAAGATATTGTAATGCCGCATGAAAGTTGTGTTGACGATGCAAATATTGCGCTTCTTTAATCGCTTCTTGCATCTCTTCATAGTGTTCCGTTGCTCTTTGAACCCATTGCTTTTTTGCTTTCTCATCTGATGCGCTGTGCGTAAAACCATCATAATAGCCGTTTGGTAAACCTTTTGCACATAAATAGTCGTTTCTGATTTGTAAGTAACGTTGTGCTGTGTCGTATTGTTCTTTACTGATGCCGGATGAATCCTCTTTATAGCCAAGCAAACAAAGACGTCCAATATAGGTTCCGACAAGCGGATTTTTCGCTTCTTCGAGGCTTAAACCAAAGTGTTTTGCACGCATTTCAATCGCAGATTGAAGCGCAGATTCGCTGGAGTTTTGGGCACGTGAAATACGGACATTGGGCTCTAGCTTTCCTGTTATTTTCAGTCTACCACGTTTTTTACGTATTTTCATGAACTTAACCATTTAAATGAAAAATAAACTGTCTGTTGATGGGGGACAGTGATGTAAAAAGCACTTTAAGCAAATATTAGGGGGAGCAAATACTGGGGGAATATAAGCCGTTGCAGATCAAAGGAGAAACGGATACTAAAGGCGTCTTTAAGCACAAAGAACAGCAACGGTGTGGGGCGAAAAAATCATCGTTAAGGTGTTTCTGACCATTTTTATCTTATCCCTATCAGTCTTATCTTCCACACTTATCGTACTGGTTTTTTCATGGATAGCGGATTATTTGCTTTTTTAAATATTTCTCAACTTCTCTGAAACAGTTGAAGAGAAACTTTTGTCACAGGTGAATAAAAAAACAAGAATGATGTTTTATGGGTATGTCCTCATCTTTCTAATAGGAAGTCTTTTCTAATAGGATTATTTGCTTTCTTTCTTATGAGCGTGTTGCGGAAACTTTTCAGTTTTGCCTTTGAAAAGTCATTGTTTTTAGTGGTGTTTTATCATTCGTGGGGCTTTGTTCTTGGGAGGCTGGGGTTTTCTTATTGGGCGCTGTATCAAGATGTCTGATGTAGATCAGACTGCTAAACATATCTTTATCCTTTATAAAGGATTTTGTCTTCTTTTTGAGCGGTACAAAGCTTCAAAAACAAACTTTTCAATGGGCTTATCATAGCATAATATCCTTATCTTTTCAAATAAAATATGGTTTATCAGTTCAAAATAACAAAATAAACTGTGAAGGGGCAAGCGATTTATGGTCCTCTTTTATAGAGGATATTTTGCTGTTTTAATGGATTTTATCATAAGACGAGAGAATGTCGTTTAAAGGAAAGGATGCATTATCGAAAGAAGCTGTTTTTATAAGTGGAAAATGCCTTTATAAAAAGATGCTTTTATAGGAGATGCCTTTATAAATGTGGGGGCTATGTGGTGCGAGATATTTCATTTTTAATGAAGAATTTTTGAAATGAAGCCTTTTAATTAAGAAGCTTTCAAATGAGGATTAAGGTTGTTTGTCGTACGCTTTGAATGTTGGATAATCGGCTGCTTGTTTGACTTTGTTGTGTGTTGCTTTTTAAAGAGGCATGTCGTAGGGCTCTTTTGAGCCCATTTCGCAATGGTGCTCATGAAGGGTATAACGATAAAGCTTCCCCAATGAAATAATATAAAATCTATTGGATGTTTTCATCTTTACATTTGTGAAGAAGAAAGCCCGTATCATCACACACTTTGCTTGCTTCCAATGTTAGCGACAGCTCTTGGCGTTTGAGGCGCTTCATGAGAGGCATTTGTCATTCTTTCTTCATGTTTTACTCTATATGGCTCTTTCTGCTTGTAACGTGCAAGAGACATGGTTTGGATTGATTTAATATGGAACAGGTTTGGAATAAGACAATCCTACGCTATTTAGGGTTCTTATTCAATATACAAAACAATAAATTGTTATAAATCAGTATGTTATTTGTAAATCTTTATACATAAGATATTTTTTAGATTGAATATTTTTGCTTGTTGAGTTTTGTGAAACATTGTCTTTTGAGGTGTGGGTAATAGATAAGGGAATACAATGGTGTTTGTGCGTGTAACCCTGAGAAATTGTATGTTGTCATGTATGAGGAATTTTAAAAATAGACTTAAAAAGTCTTATAGCGCGGGTTTCATGGTGAAAAGAGTGCTCGATAAATCGGTTTTTCTGGTTGTATGTACTCAAAGAGTGAGGGGAATTTTAGACGTGAGAAAATATCAGTATGATCGAAGATAAATCACAACAGCAATCTGCCCATGAGGGAAATACGGCTTTTGCATCACAGCCGGTGTTGGATCAGTCTGCGGTTTTTAAAAAATTGACGGCTCTCTCAAGAAAAGATTACGTCATCATTTTGTGTTTGGCTATCCTCTTGTTGGTGCTTTTTTCCGCGACTGTCTATATGAGCCCTTTGGAATTTTTTCACATTGTATCCAAGGAACAGTTTCAAGCACTGGAGGAAATGAAACCAGGAGAACTTCGAAAAATGATGAAGGAGATCTTGAAACAGCCGTTTGAAAATAATCCTGTAGTCTTGTTTTTGCGTGATGCGGGATGGAATAGTGTGTGGGCTTTTTTATGCTTTTTGCCGCAAATGATTTTTTGTTGTCTTGTAGTGTGCTTTCCACTCTTTTTTGTCTTGAACGCCATCTCTAAACGGGATGTGAAGGAAATGATGAAACTGTGGGATACATTGCCAGAGCAGCAACAGCTAAACAACCAAACTCTCAACAGAATACAATAGGGAAACAAGTGGCTGCTTCTTTTATGAGTACTTTTGTAATTTTGACCACAGTATGGTGGAGTGCTGTCATGTTTCTCGGGGAGATCATGATACTTGTTTCTACCTTGATGACAATCTTAGCACTTTATTATTCGTTGATAAAACGGACAATATTGTTGTGTGGGGTGCGGCGGAAATTAAAAAAGGGTGCAGCGCAAAACTTGAGACATAATCAGACAGTTAGCGTAGGACAGAATACAGTGCTTGCAACACAGTTCAGCCCCCTTTCTTTTCAAGAGTCTTTGGAACTTTCAAGAAAAGATTATTTTATGATCTTTTCTATAGCCTTCATTGTGATTGTGCTTTTCGCAGTTGTGCTCGCTTTTTTTTCTCATTTTCCAAAATCTGCAATTTTTTTATACAATTATACGCCTCTATTGTTGAAGGTTGGCGGTTTTGGCATGTTGCTGCTGTTTTGGTTCTGTGCGTGTATTATTGTCGCTTTACCTATCACTTTAATCTTCCATAGTATTCTTTATTATGGCGTGAAAAAAACAATGAAGAGATTAGAAACATGTGCTTGAGAAGAGAATGAAAATGATGATTTCACATCAATGTGATAGGGGAAGAAAGTGACTATTGTTATACAATTTTTGGTTTGGTCAGGGTTCACCATCATTGCCATTTTAATGTTTATGGTTATGATCAGGCTTCCTTACCTGTTGATCAAGCATATGAAGCTGTCTTTCAAGCTCTCTCAAGATTTGAAAAAGAATGCGACACAACAAAAGCAAGCTATACAACCACTGCGTAATGATCTGGGAGAAATGAAAAGACACAATCTTGTGTGTGATACCCTTGATGCGAAAATGCGCTTTCTTAACTTCAAAGAATCTCTGCCTCTTTATTCAAAAGAATATAAAATAATCTTTTTTATCTTTATTGTCTTTACTGTTTTGCAATCTGCTTGCTCTATCGCAAATTTTGTATGGTGGAAAAATGATAGCGTTGCCTTTATTATGCAGCTGTTGAGTATTCTATGGTTAGGGATTCTTCTCTTTTTTCCGATCATTGGGATCATGTGCATAAAATTAACGAGAAAATTGAACAAAATACTTCAACAATTGGAAGAAGCGATAAAACAACGCGATCAGGCAATGCGTGTGCAGAATGTGGAAGGCGGACAAAATGACGAGTAGTCTTATAACATTAATAGCCTGTTCTTTTCTGTTCTTTACGCTCTTAAGTGTTTTAATATGGGCGCCGGTCGTTGTCATTTATTACCTGTTTATCAAGCGTGCGAGGCTCTATTGCCGCGTGAAAAAGGAACTGAAATGCGTGCTGAATGAACGCGATATTGCCTTAAAACAGATTTCTCAAAAATAAAAAGTAGCAGAATGTTTGATAAAAAACAGCTTTCCCTTGTTTGGCAAGACTATAAGAAAATATTCTATATTTCTACGGTTATGGCGACAGCTCCAATAGTTATAACGGTTGTCGTTCAGATATGGAGAGGAAGAGACTTTGTTTCTTTTGTCATATTCGAGCCACTGACATGGATGCTTGTCTGTGCTTTTTTATTCTTACCAATAGTTTTTATTATGCGTTTTATCGTGACCCGTCAGTTGAAGAAAATGATAGGGCAATTGGAAGAAGAGGTTGAGCAGAAAGGAGCTCCAGTCATATTATACGATGTGAATGAGGGGAAAGTGAGCGAGGGGACAAAGTGAAGAGAGGCTTTTATTGCCATGAGCTTTGCTTTTGACATGTTCATTAAGGAGTATGGGGTGCACTTCACGTTTTATGCTTTTTTATATTTGTGTCGTGTTTTGAAAAGCATTGAGGCTTTTGCTTGAGTAGGGTTCTTGTTTGAGTGGGGGCGGGGGAAGAGTGAAGAGAGGCTTTTATTGCCATGAGCTTTGCCTTTGATATGTTCATTAAGAAGCATGGGGTGCATTTCACGTTTTATACTTTTTTATATTTGTGCTGTGTTTTTGAAAAGCATTGAGGATCTTGCTTGAATGGGGCTTTTGCTTGAGTGGGTGTGGGGAAGAGTGAAAGGATGCCATGAGCTTTGCCTTTGATGTGTTCATTAAGGAGCGCGGGGTGTACTTCACGTTTTATGCTTTTTTATATTTGTGTCGTGTTTTTGAAAAGCATTGAGGTTCTTGTTTGAGCGGGGCTTTTGCTTGAGCATGTGTGGGGGAAGAGTGAAAGGATGCCATGAGCTTTGCTTTTGACATGTTTATTAAGGAGTATGGGGTGCATTTCACGTTTTATGCTTTTTTATATTTGTGCTATGTTTTTGAAAAGCATTGAGGTTCTTGTTTGAACGGGATTTTTGCTTGAGCGAGTGCGGGGGAAAAGCGAAGAGAGGCTTTTATTGCCATGAGCTTTGCTTTTGACATGTTCATTAAGGAGTATGGGGTGCACTTCACGTTTTATGCTTTTTTATATTTGTGTCGTGTTTTGAAAAGCATTGAGGCTTTTGCTTGAGTAGGGTTCTTGTTTGAGTGGGGGCGGGGGAAGAGTGAAGAGAGGCTTTTATTGCCATGAGCTTTGCTTTTGACATGTTTATTAAGGAGTATGGGGTGCATTTCACGTTTTATGCTTTTTTATATTTGTGCTGTGTTTTTGAAAAGCATTGAGGCTTTTGCTTGAGTAGGGTTCTTGTTTGAGTAGGGCTCTTGCTTGAATGGGATTTTTGCTTGAGCGGGTGCGGGGGAAGAGTGAGGAAGGGCAGTTTCTTAATCTCTGGATAAAAAGGTTTTGTGCAATATGATTCTGGCATTGTGGGAGGTGCTGGTATACATGCTGCGGCTTGCTAAATAATAATCTTTATCATTTTAGGGCTTTGTTAGATTGACAACTGGGCTTTGAAGCAAAGGGGTGCATTTTCAGGCAAATGGATTGAAAATTTTTGAGGGAAAGATGAGCGTTTATGCCATGTGCTTGAGGACGCTTTAGATAAGGGCGATGAATGAGGTTGATCTGGGAACGAGGTTGATCTTGGCAGCGTGCTTGGGCCTTTCAATATGGGGCACTCCCTTGGAAAAAGGAAATTGTAGCCCCCTTCAGTTGATTTCTTATTTGCTGCGCACCCTTGGGGCTTGTGTATTGAGAGCTGATATTAACACTTGATAGCTTTCTCACAAAAGCTTTATGGAAGGGAAGAGGCTGGGCTTTGAAAAAAATATCAAAAAAATCTATTGGGGCCGGCTTTGCTGATGGTTCAAGTGGTGGTAGCGAAAAAGCAACTTCGTTACGATTTTCTTGCACCAGTTGGCTTCTTCTTTGGAAAGAAGCTTATCTCTTGGAAATAAAAAAGCACTTAGAATTTTAAAGCCAGAGCCCCAAATTTGTGCAATAGAAGAAGATATTCTTATGAAAGTTTAATCGACGAGAAAAGAGAAGCCTTAAGACAGCAGAGGATACACTGTGCGTGATGAAAACATGATGTTTGAAGGTAATGGAAAAAAATGTAGCCTTGATATTGTCTTTATAAAAGATGAGGGATACAAGCGCTTGATATTGATTGAATTCATTGTGAGGACGAAAGCTTCAGTTCATGAAAATGGCTTAAAAATTGAAACAAATGAGGGATAAAAAATGAGGGGCAATGGAAAAAATGTACCATTGGATGAAGAACCACGGTCGTTTTCGCTTGAAGAAGCGTTTTTGACACGCAAAAATTGTAAAGTCATCTTTTTCATTGCTTTCATTATTAGCGCTTTTAAAGTGGCACTCTTTATATTTTTTGAGTGGGATTTGACAGAGTGGTCGAATTATATCCTGTTCATTTTAACATTAATATTGGGTTTTATATCAACGCTTCTTTTTGTGCTCATTCCTGTTGCCTTTGGGGTCCGTATCATCTTTACGCGTTTGTTGAAAAAAAAGATCGATAAGTTGGATCAAGAAATCTGGAAGCGAAGAAAAACCGCTTCTCAACAAAACAGCGCGTGAAGGGAGGGCAGAAAATGAATACCGGTCTTTACATATTCTCATGCGTTGTAGGAGACCTTCTATTTTTGCGATGTTTGAAGGTAATGGAAAAAATGTAGCTTTGATATTGTCTTTATAAAAAATGAGGGATACAAACGCTTGATCTTGATGAACCCTCATTCATTGTGAGGACGAAAGCTTCGGTTCATGACAATGGTTTAAAAATTGAAACAAATGAGGGATAAAAAATGAGGGGCAATGGAAAAAATGTACCATTGGATGAAGAACCACGGTCGTTTTCGCTTGAAGAAGCGTTTTTGACAAGCAAAAATTATAAAGTCATCTTTTGCATTGCTTTCATTGTGGCAGTTTTGAGAACGGTTCTTCTCTTCGTATCAATGTTGCTTGGGTCGAAGTTGGCTTCGTGGGAAGGGTATGTCGTGGCAGCTCTCTTGTTAATCATGGAGCTTATATCAACGCTTCTTTTTGTGCTCATTCCTGTTGCCTTTGGGGTCCGTATCATCTTTACGCGTTTGTTGGAAAAAAAGATCGATAAGTTGGATCAAGAAATCTGGAAGCGAAGAAAAACCGCTTCTCAACAAAACAGCGCGTGAAGG
>NZ_JBHIOO010000004.1:41506-45233 GCF_042195585.1 Bartonella sp. AS69XJJH
AAAAAAAGATCGATAAGTTGGATCAAGAAATCTGGAAGCGAAGAAAAACCGCTTCTCAACAAAACAGCGCGTGAAGGGAGGGCAGAAAATGATAGATATTAAAATGATGGATATTATTGTTGTATTCTCATGGGGTGTGGGCTTGACGCTTTTCACGCTGCTTTCTGCTGTGGTCACGATGTTCATTTGGGCATTGTATTATTCTACTTTCAAGCGGGTGAGACTGTATTGCCAAGTGTCAAAAGAATTAAACCGCGTGCTTGAACAATCTGTTTCTTTTGAGCAGCTTGGGGAAATGCCGATGATTAAGCCGTTATCTGATGAAAAAGCTTTTTCTCTTTCTGATGAGGAAATCTTAACGATGGAAAGTGCAACGGTGCTGTTAAAAAGTTTGGGGTGGAAGGTGGAAATTGAAGGAAAAGGGGATCATTTGGCCACCTATTATTTACCAGATCGCGAAGTGCAGTTTCTTTATAATGCTGAGAAGGGGTATCCGCGATTTGATTGTGCAATTGCGGTGGTTTCTGGTATCCATGCGGCGGTTTGCCAAACGATAGACCCTTATAATTCTGGAGGCTTGATTGCTCTCGAATTGAGTTTTAATGTGAAGGGGTTGGAAATTTTTGAAGAAAAGGTAAGTGCCCGACGTTTACGCCGTGCACTCGAGAAAGCTTTAGAAAAGGCAATGACAGAGGTTGATCTTGGCAATATGCTTCGCTCTCAATATAGAATCCTGCCTTGGGAAAACAAAGTTGTGGCCCCTCAGTTGGCTTCTTATTCGCTGCGCTATCTTGCAGCTCTGGCATTGTTGGGTGATGTTGAAACCTTAAACGCTTATCACAAAAGCTTTATGGAAGGTGAGAGACTTGGCTTTGAGACAAGCATCGAAGAGGAGCATCTGGAACGCGCGATGATAATCGCTCAAGCGGTAGAAAAAACAAAGCAACCCAGTTATGATTTGCTTCAACAGGCGGCAAAGGATTTTTCCATGGAGGTGGAAAGTTATGAATATTTTAGAGCTAAAGATCCCAATTTGTGCAATAGAAGAAGACATTCTTACGAAAATTTGATCGAGGAAAAAAGACAAGAATTAAGGCAACAGGGATATTTCGTTTACGAAAAGGACGCGATTTGTAAGGTTGATGGAAAAAATTATCGTCCTCATATTCTTTACATAAAGGATGGGGAGTTAGAATATATGGATGTAGAAATTAGGGTTGAGGAAAAAAATTATTGAGAAAAAATAAAGCGTTTAGATACATTAAAAAGAGCTTAAACCTAAAAATAGAGCGTAAAAAGCGCGAAGTGTAAAAACAGAGGGGATCAATGCAGGAGAAAAATGCGACATTTGGAGAGTCTTTCTTTTCATTCAAAAAATTGACGATGTCTTCAGTGGAAAGTCGTAAAGGGGTGGAAAGTTGTAAAATAATAGGGCGTTCCTTTTTCATCATGTTTTGCACATGCCTTATCATGATGGCTTTAGAAGTTCCTGCAGGTGCAAAATCTCTGGTACAGCCGTTGCAATGGATAAAATGGGAAGGGATTGGTTCTCTTATTTTTCTCTTACCAGTGTTGATTTGGTTTTGTCTTCTCACTCCTCTTCCGATCCTTTGGGGGCTTTATCATTTTAAAGAGCGCAAATTGGAAAAAATAAAAGAAGAAACAAAGCAGCAAGAGATTAATCAATGAGACTATAGCTATGAGGGATGAGTTCGCGGTTTTTATGTTGTTTCTGCTGGTTGGATGTTTTCTTCTAAATGCAGTTACAGTTTTTGCCATTTTTGTGAATATGATTATTGTGGCGCCTTATTATTCTTTAATCAAGCGTTTGAGGCTCTATTACAGAGTGAAGAAACAAAGACGTTTGATGAAAGAACAGCCGCAGCATTTTTGTTTCTTTGAAAAAAGCGGAAAAGAGAAAGAGAGAGTGCCGAAAAACTTAGTACTGAACACAAAAATAAGTTCCCATTCGTTAAAAAAATGGCTCGCTTTTTCACGCAAAGATTATATTATCCACGCATGCCTCTCTTTCATCATTATGTTTTTCAAAGCTTATGTCTATGTGATTTGCTCTAAAGGGATAGCTGCTGAGATAGATGAGGAGAGATTTATGTATATTATCACTCTCTTGTTTCTCTGGTTTTTTTTATCGGTATTTATTTTTGCAACGATTCCTATTGTTGTGATCCTTCGTGAAATTTTAACCTCTCGGTTGAAAAAGAAAATTCAGCAATTGGAAGAAGTGACTGAAGCAACCCAATAAATCAATTTATACTAAACAAATCAATTTATAAAGAGAAGGGGATAAAATGCATTACGAAATAGCAGTAGCTTGGACGGTGGTTTTGATCATTCTGCTGGGGGGTGTTTTTGATTTGTTCTTAACAATACCCATTGTGGCACTGTATATTTCTTTTATCAAACGTTTGATATCGTATTACAAGGTTACGAAACAATTAAATGCAGCGCTGAAAAAGCGTGTGTAGCCTTCATGTCATGGAGGGAGGTATGAGTTTTAGATCATGCCATTACTTCAAAGCTTGGGATGAAGGTATAGATTATTTTTCTCATTTTACGCTGCTCTCTGTTTGAAAAGAGCTGGTGGCAAGTAATAGGTTTCAATGGGGCTGTTTATTGGAAGTTTGCTTGTTTTCTGTGAATTTGCAAAATCGTAAAAACGTGGAACTGTAATTGCTGGGATTTGTGGTTGGTGAAGAGGCGTGAGGGTTTTGGGGCGGTGGAGGTGAAGAGGGTGCCAATGGAGGGGCTGGATTGTAAAATGCGTCAAAATTGGAATGGGGGAATGGAGGGCGTTTGGTGAAAAGGGCTGATGCTCATTAATAGGCAAGTAATAGGCTGGTGATAGGTCAGTGATAGATTTCAATGGGGCTGTTTATGGGAAGTTTGCTTGTTTTCTGTGAATTTGCAAAATCGTAAAAACGTGGAACTGTAAAAGGCTGAGATGTGTGATTGGTGAAAAGCCGTGAGGGTTTTGAGGTGCTTGGGGTAAAGAGGGTGCCAATGGAGGGGCTGGATTGTAAAATGCGTCAAAATTGGAATGGGGGAATGGAGGGTGTTGGGTGAAAAGGGCTGATGCTCATTAATAGGCAAGTAATAGGCTGGTGATAGGTCAGTGATAGGTTTGTGATAGATTTCAATGGGGCTGTTTATTGGAAGTTTGCTGGTTTTCTGTGAATTTTCAAAATCGTAAAAACGTGGAACTGTAATGGCTGAGATGTATGATTGGTGAAAAGCTGTGAGGGTTTTGGGCGCGGTTGGGGTGAAGAGGGCGCCAATGGAGGGGCTGGATTGTGAAATGCGCTGGAATAGGGGGCGTTTGGGTGAAAAGGGAAGTGTGTGTGGAATGGCGTTGAAAAGATAAGGAAAATAAAGCGCAGTGTGGTGCTCATGTCATGGGGGAGGTGTGAGTTTTAGATCATGCCATTGCTTCACAGCTTGGGAGAAGGGCATAGATTATTTTTCTCATTTTACGCTGCTCTCTGTTTGAAAAGAGCTGATGACAATTAATAGGTTTCAATGGGGCTGTTTATTGGACGTTTGCTGATTTTCTGTGAATTTGCAAAATCGTAAAAACGTGGAACTGTAATGGCTGGGATTTGTGGTTGGTGAAGAGGCGTGAGGTTTTTGGGGCGGTGGAGGTGAAGAGGGTGCCAATGGAGGGGCTGGATTGTAAAATGCGTCAAAATTGGAATGGGGGAATGGAGGG
>NZ_JBHIOO010000004.1:45333-131326 GCF_042195585.1 Bartonella sp. AS69XJJH
GCGGTGGAGGTGAAGAGGGTGCCAATGGAGGGGCTGGATTGTAAAATGCGTCAAAATTGGAATGGGGGAATGGAGGGTGTTGGGTGAAAAGGGCTGATGCTCATTAATAGGCAAGTAATAGGCTGGTGATAGGTCAGTGATAGATTTGTGATAGATTTCAATGGGGCGGTTTATCGGAAGTTTGCTTGTTTTCTGTGAATTTGCAAAATCGTAAAAACGTGGAACTGTAATTGCTGGGATTTGTGGTTGGTGAAGAGCCGTGAGGGTTTTGAGGTGCTTGGGGTAAAGAGGGTGCCAATGGAGGGGCTGGATTGTAAAATGCGTCAAAATTGGAATGGGGGAATGGAGGGTGTTGGGTGAAAAGGGCTGATGCTCATTAATAGGCAAGTAATAGGCTGGTGATAGGTCAGTGATAGATTTGTGATAGATTTCAATGGGGCGGTTTATCGGAAGTTTGCTTGTTTTCTGTGAATTTGCAAAATCGTAAAAACGTGGAACTGTAATGTCTGGGATTTGTGGTTGGTGAAAAGCCGTGAGGGTTTTGGGCGCGGTTGGGGTAAAGGGGGGCGAAGTATGTTGAAGTGTTTTTTTAAGGAGGACGTTGAAATTTCTTTAAAAAAAGCTTGTCTGGTATAAGTATTAAGGGAAGACTATGGGCGGGAAGTCAACTCAAACCCGCTAAAATTTGGACTGTTGAAAGAGAAGATTTTCGTGGGAATCTTACGTTTTGTAGAAACCATTGTTCCGTAGAAACTGTCGTTCTTTGAGGTGTGGGGAGAAAGGTCAGTTTTAAAATAGACAAAAATTCTAAACACAATTTGCTGTTTTAAGTTTTATGCCATAACGCTCCATAAGATAACGCCCCATAAGATTATGCTTTATAAGTTGCGTGAGAGGGGGGGATAAGACATGTGAAGATCATAAACTGTGAGAGGGGGATAAGTCCGTGTGAGAAGGGTTAGAAATCGTTTGGTTCTGGAGCTGTTGATATAGGCATGCTGTTTAGAGGTGTAAGGGAGGGGGATTGTTTGTTCTCAAAGCCTATGATTTTAGAGAGTATGGGCTATTCAAGAGGGTGTTTCGAGTATGGGTAGAGATTGGAGGGGGCACGGCTTCTTGGCAAAGCCTAGGTATTGATCATAAGTTTTGTTTATTCATATGGTTTTTTATGGCATCTAGGACTTGTTGGCTTATCTCTTGGTGGGTTAGCCATCGTGAACCTTTTGGCGTTGTTTTTTGTCCTAATTGAATGGGGATAAAATCAACCTTGTTTTTGCGTGCGCAATCGATAATCATTTGATCATGCGTGTTGGAACCAAAAATATGAAGAATACATGGTGGTTTAGGCAAAAGAGCCAATCGTTCAATTAATGCGCAAGAAAATGCATGGGCGGGTGAATGAATCCATAATATGCAATATTTTAGATCATGCCATTGCTTCACAGCTTCTAAAAATTGTGCCTTTGATGCTGCACAATCATAATCCAATGGCATGCACATATGCTGTTTTTGCAATGCCTCAAGCTGGACTTTATGGGAAAGAAAGCGTGCAGCAATAATCACTTCTCGCGGCTCTAATGATTGACACAAAGGGGAAAGCATCCCTGTCCCCCCTACCACTAAATAACGATAGTGCGCATTCTTTTTTTTCATGCTCCCTCCCTTGTTGCTTTAAATCACACCGCGTTGCTTTAAAAATGTGTACATTTCATCAGCAAGCCTTTCACAACGTGTTTGTATCTCTTCACTTATAACTTTCCAAGTACGACCTTCATCATCGGAGGAAAAATCTTCAGTGGAAGAGGCGATTTGACATTGGAGTGCATAACCATAAAGCGTGCGCACCACCGGCAATAAATGCTCACACGGTTGTGCACATTTTTTGGCAGTACTCCCATGAGAGATAAGCCCAACTGGTTTATTTAAAAAGGCATTATAGCTCAAATTATCAAGAGCATTTTTTAAAACACCCGAATAAGACCCTTGATAAACGGGGCTTGCTAGAATAACGCCATCAGCCGCTGCAATGGTTTTTACAAACTGGCGAACCGCAGCACTTGGATTAGCCTCTACCTGCTGATGATAATCTGGATCTGTCATCGGTAAGGGCTGTTCACGCAAATCAACCCAATGAAGTGATGCACCCCGCTTCATGAGGCAATCTGCTAAATAACTGGCTAAAGTTCGTGTTAATGAAGGTTGACGCACAGACCCCAAAATAATTGCTATATTCAACAGGATTCTCCTTTTTCACGATAAGTCTTATGCAAGGCTTATAAAGAATTGTAAGTAAAATGACGCATACCATTATGCTGTCCATAAAGAGCAGTTGTGATGATACCGCATGGTCATAGAATCAAGTCATGCTAACAAGATTGTTGACAAAACAACACCTCAAAACCACATCTCAAACTTGCAAGCGAATGTCAGTGCTTTCATTAATATTAAAACGCGTGATCTTTAAAATAGTGGCTGTCTCGCTGTGTTAGAAGCGCTTTTATGAGTATATTCTAAGCGATTGGCTTGCAAGATCCCCAATGAAAAATGGAAGATATCGTCATATTTTGATTTATATATTTTGAATGATTATTGATCCTTTTTAATTGGAATAAGAGAGTTGTAAGATTTTCTCATTTCAAATGCTCTTATTGCGCGATCATTTGCACATCAATGGAAGTGACTTTTTTTATGTCTAAAGTGGGGGGGCGGAAAACAAGGGGGCGGAAAAAAATTGAGAAAAGAATAAAAATGTTTCTATCTTTTCAAGGGATAAGGGCTATCGTAGAAGCTAGGTATGGCTGTTGTAAGGGGGCAAGTGGGTAAGGTTGTTGTAGGGGAGTGGTATGGTGGTTGTAAGGGGGTAGCGGTAAGGTTGTTGTAGGGCGCGGGTATGGTGGTTGTAAGGGGTAGCGGTAAGGTTGTTGTAGGGCGCAGCGGTATGGCTGTTGTAGGGCGCAGCGGTAAGGTTGTTGTAGGGCGCGGGTATGGTGGTTGTAAGGGGGTAGCGGTAAGGTTGTTGTAGGGCGCAGCGGTAAGGTTGTTGTAGGGCGCGGGTATGGTGGTTGTAAGGGGGGTAGCGGTATGGCTGTTTGTAGGGCGCGCGGGTATGGCTGTTTGTAGGGCGTGCGGGTATGGTGGTTGTAAGGGCGCGGGGTATGGCTGTTGTAAGGGCGCGCGGTATGGTTGTTGTAGGGGTAGTGGGCGGCGCATGTGAATGGTGCTGGGTTATGCTTTTTATTGAAACAATAGGGGTGATAGAGTTTATATAAGAAAAGAATAAAAATGCTTCGATCTTTTCAAGAGATAGGGGTTGTTGTCGAAGCTAGATATGGCTGTTGTAGGGCGCGCGGGTATGGCTGTTGTAGGGGGCAGGTTTTGTTGTAGGAGCCGTGCGCCTAGGGTAAATGGGTCAATCGTAGGGGAACGAGTATGGCTTATCGCAAGGGGAGGGTATGGGTACCGTAGAGGCGGTGGGCGGCGCATGTGAATGGTGCTGGGTTATACTTTTTATTGAAACAATGGTGGTGATAGAGTTTATAGTAAGGGGGATATATTCATGGGGGCGCTATTGTTATCCCCTTCATGGGTGTTGTTCATGAAATGGGGTGGAGGCGCGTTGGTTTAGAAGTGTTGAGAGGTGTTTCTTTAAAACAAGCACGTGAATTGGCAAAAGTATTGGCAATATAAATATACAATACGAGTGTTCTCTTCGGTATTCTGTCTGACGATAATGGACGGAATTTTACTTGAGAGATTGTTTGTGTCCTTATAAAAGCCAAGGACAAACAGTTGTATAAAAGGGAAGAGCAAATGAAGGGGGAAAATTCCACATTTTATAACAAACGGTGCTCTGTTGTTTTTGGAAAATCATTTCGTTCTTATAAAGATCATATTATTATTTTTCTTATTTCTATCCTTATTGGGATAGGTCATAAAGCTCTTTTGATCCCCTTAGAATCCAAGTGGTCGTTGAGTGTATCGCAGGATAGCACTCTTTTAGCGCTCTTTGTGCTGCGTGAAGTCATCATGGTGTGTGTTGTTGCCTTGATGCCTGTTTTATTGGTGCTTTATCTCATCTTAACGTATTTGTTGAAAAAAAAGATTCAGCAGTTAAAAGAGGCTATCCAGCAACGGGGTCACACAACCGATCAACAAAATAATCCGTCAAAAAAGGATAGAGAAAAAATAAGCCGTTTTTTTATCGTATACTTTTGGTTGATATTTCTGCTAGACGTCTTTTTTCCTGCGGGTGTTGTCATGCTCATTTTAGAATTTTACTATTTTGTTTTCAAGCAGGTGAGAACGTATCGTAAAGTGAGACGGGCATTAAAACGCGTAAGATAAAGAGAGTGACAAGGCACTGTTGTAGCTATCGTGAGGGGGAAGAGGCAATGTTTGGAAGCTCGTGACATAGAGAAGAGGGGCTGAATGGTTGGAAAATCATCAGGCAAAGAGGAGAGCTTATTTTCGTTTGTAATGAGGAGGCTGCTCTTCATCATTTGGAAGAGCAACCGCGCTTTTAGAAAGTTTGGGTTTTTGTTGAAAATAAGGCAAGCGCCATACATCGCACTTTTAGTGGTTCTTAAAAGGGCGGGCATGAGATAAAAAATGCATTTTCATAAAAAAAAAGGAAGAGCAATGAAGGGGAAAAATTCAGCATTTTATAATGAACTACGCCATTTTTTCGAAAAAAGTGTTTTTTCTATGCGAGAGCGTGTTGTCATTTGTTTTCTCTCACTCATTATTGAGCTATGGAACAGGATTTTCTTTCTTGAGCTGTGGAACAGGATTCTCTCTCTCTCATCCTTGGATAGCAAAGAGTACAACATTTTCTCTCTTGAGCTGTGGAACAAGATTTTCTTTCTCCTATCCTTGGGTAGCAATGGAGAACGGACAGGGTGGTGGGATACACCTCTTTTTCTCTCTTTGTATGCGTTTTGGAAAGTTATTATAGTGTGTGTTTTGGTCTTGTTCCCAGTTATATTGATACTCGGCATCATATTGTGGTTTTTGTTGGTAAAAAATATTCGGAAATTGAAAGGAATAAACCAGCAACGGAGTAAAATAACCGATCAAAAGGATCGGTATAAAGAAAGTGTGAACTGGAAAATGGACGATATTCTTGTCATGATATTTGTTATCGTGCTTACGTTCGTAACGCTGTGGGTTGCTTGTATTCCCATGATGTTTTTGGAACTTTATTATGGTGTCTTTAAGCAGGTGAGAACGTATCGCTGTTTAAGAAAAGAACTTAAAAACGTCTTGCAAGAACAGGATACAGCGTTTGAGAAGTCATGAGAGGGAAAAATAATGAAGAAATTATGAGAAATTCAACATTTATAGGGATTGCTCTCTATACCATTTTGCCTCTGATATTTTTTGGTGCTCTTTCATGGGTTATCCGTAAATATTGCTCTAAGGAGCCGTGTTGAGGATGACATTGAGTGGAAGAAAAGCCGATTATGGACCATTATTGATTAAAGGGAATAAGAGCCCGTGGGATTTAGAGCCTAGGGTGAGCGCTTGTGATTTACTTCATTGTTTGAAATGTGAGGAAGGAACGGCTTTGGGAGCAGGTGGTCGCGGTATATGGGTTGTTTTCGTATTTTAGGTGCCTTGTTCATTCAAGCTTTGAAATGAATCCTATTGAAGTGGGGCTGCAGGGTGATTTTCTTGAAAATAGGAGAATTTTTTGGAAGAACAAAAGGACTGTGGAGTCTCATTGACTAAAGCACTTATGGGGAAGATCCGTCGACTAAAGCACTATGGGGAGGAGCTTAAGGAGAATGCCTTTGGGGTGAGCTTAAGAGGAGAGCCTTTGTCATTTGAGATGTGAGGAAGGGTGAAAATGTCATTTTTGGCAGTGTTAAGCTCTTTTACCTTTGAGATGTTTTTTTGTCTTTTTAAGCAGTCTTTGCCAATTAAGCAGCACTTGCTAAGCCTCAACAGCGTTTTAGTATGGTGATATTGATACAAAAATTTATGGTATTTTGTGTTTTTCAAGTCTGCTTCATGGATATTTGGAAGTAAATCCGATGACGTAGGGGCTGCAGGGTCATTTTCTTAAAAATAGGAGAATTTTCTTGCAGAAAAAGCTGAATTGTGACTATTTGGTGCGGTTTGAAAATCTTCACTGTTTGAGGTGTGAGGAAGGTAAGAGGGTAGCACAATACCACGAATATTATTATTTTTATTATGACGCAAACCATAATGGTCTGTGTACTTTTCTTGGTTCCGGTGATATTTCGGTTTCGCATCATCATAATGCGTAAATTGGAAAAAAATCCAGAAACGAGAAGAGGCAATCTCTGTGTGAGAGCAAACAAGATCTCTATTGCACGGGCTTTTTCAACGAGTGAGAGGGGAATACATGAAGAAGCAAAATTGGACATCAGAGCAAGAAGCGCATAAAGGAGCGCATTCTTTTTCGCTTCAGCAAGCGTTGCTTTCAGCAAAGGATTATAAAATTATCTTTGCTATTGCTGTTGTCATTATCATGTGGAGAATGGTTCTAGAAATACCAGGTGTATTAAATTGGCAGCTGACAGGATGGCAATATGTTGTGCATGCCGTTCTCTTTAAAACGACTCTCGTCATAACGGTCTGTGCCATTATTTTTATTCCCGTTATGTTACGGCTTCGCACCAAAGTGACGTGTGAGTTGCGAAAAAATATTCAGAAACTAGAAGAAGCAATCTCTGTACGAGAGCATATAAGCTCTCTGTCGCACGGGCTTTTTTAAAGACTGAGAGGGAAAAATGAACAGTGGTCCTATAGCAGTACTTCTATTAGATCCTGAGTTCTGGGTATTTATTGCTATTTTCATGATCATTATCATGCTTATTTTGGCTCTTTATATCTCTGTCTTTAAACGGATGAAAATGAATTTCCAAGTGAAAAGAGAGCTGGAAAGAGTGCTTAAAGAAAATGATCTTGCAACGCAGCAGTTTTGGAAAGATGAAGCCGTGGTGCAGGAGAGGCGTTTGCAACTAAAGGAAAAAGAGTTCTCTGTTGATTATGATGATGATGAAATTCTCACGATAGAAAGTGCAACAGGGCTTTTAAAAAGCTTGGGATGGTCGGTGGAAATCGAGGGCAAAGGAGATTATTTGGCAACCTTCTTTTTACCAGATCGCGAAGTGCAGTTTCTCTATAACGAGAAACCAGTGGAAGAATTTTCGCCTTTTGATCGCGGACTTTTAATTATGAGCGGTATTTTTGCTGCGGCTTGTCAGACGATTAATCCTCATAATTCTGGGGTTTTGCCAACGGTATTTATGAATTTTGTATCCAATGGATTGGAAATTTTTGAAGAAAAAGTGAGTGCCAAGCGTTTAAAGAAAGCACTCAATAAAACTTTAAAATGGACAATGGAAGATGATTCTTTGCATGAAATGTTTCGCTCTCAATATAGTCTTCCCCCTTGGGAAAAAGACTCTTTATCTTGGACATCGGATGATGACGTAGAGGACGTGGAGTTTGCACCTTATGCTTTGCTGCATCTTGCTGCTCTTGCCTTGCTGGGCGATGTTGAGACTTTAGCTTCTTATGATGAAAGTTTTACGGCAGGGGAGAAGCTTGGCTTTGATGAAACCATTGAAAAAGTTCATTTGGAACGCGCGATAGAGATCGCTCAAGAAGTGAAAGGGGCAGGAAATTTCAGTTACGATCTGCTGGAACGGGTTGCTGAGAAGTGGTCTATAGCCATAGACTATCAGCTTTTCAGAGTGAGATCTCCTAATACGTGTAATCAAAAACGAGATTTTCATAAAAAAATAGTCGAGGAGAAAAAACAAGAATTAAGGGAACAAGGATATATTGTGAGTGATGAACCGCTCGTCGCGCTTGAAGCAGAGGGGGTAAAACATGCTCCTGATATTACTTATATCAAAGATGGTAAAATCGCATTTATGGATATAAAAATTGATTAGTTTACTCTCCTGTTGAAGCCCCCCCTTATTTGAAAGATGTGAAAGCACTATGATTGAGGCGCTTTCACACCTTTCACACCAGAGCAAAATAAAGTGCTCGAAAAATCAAGAATAATAGCCAAGATTTAAAAAAATAGATTGAAAAGGGCTTGATCTTCAAAAATAGGGTTCTGGCCAATGTCCTGTGACTTTGGTGAAACCAGCCTCGAAGAAGCAGGAAATCAACAGTATATTTAATCAGAAATGATCATATTTACATCAGTTTGATAGAACGGAGAAAAATCGACTATAAATACTGCTATCTTTTTAAAGACGGTTCCTTTTTTGTTAGAAAATATTCATGAATTATCGCTTATTCAAGCACTATAGAGAAGGTCCATTAAGCTTATTCAAGCGCTATGGGGAAGACCATTGACTAAAGCGCTTATGGGAAAGGTTTGTTGACTAAAGCACTATGAGGGGCGAGCTTAAGAGAAGAGCCTTTGTCATTTGAGGTGTGAGGAAGGGTAAAAATGTCATTTTTGGCAGTGTTAAGCTCTTTTGCCTTTGAGATGTTTTGGTGCTCTTTCATGGGGTGTCTGTAAATATTGCTCTAAGGAGCCGTGTTGAGGATAACATTGAGTGGAAGAAAAGCCGATTATGGACCATTATTGATTAAAGGGAATAAGAGCCCGTGGGATTTAGAGCCTAGGGTGAGCGCTTGTGATTTACTTCATTGTTTGAAATGTGAGGAAGGAACGGCTTTGGGAGCAGGTGGTCGCGGTATATGGGTTGTTTTCGTATTTTAGGTGCCTTGTTCATTCAAGCTTTGAAATGAATCCTATTGAAGTGGGGCTGCAGGGTGATTTTCTTGAAAATAGGAGAATTTTTTGGAAGAACAAAAGGACTGTGGAGTCTCATTGACTAAAGCACTTATGGGGAAGATCCGTCGACTAAAGCACTATGGGGAGGAGCTTAAGGAGAATGCCTTTGGGGTGAGCTTAAGAGGAGAGCCTTTGTCATTTGAGATGTGAGGAAGGGTAAAAATGTCATTTTGAAGGCGGTGGTATTTAGCCAATAAAAATAAAAACACAATAAAAATTAAATTAAAACACTGGAAAAATTAAATTAAAACACTGGAAAAATTAAATTAAAACACTGGAAAAATTAAATTAAAACATCGGAACAGTTAAACTAAAAAGGCCCCATTTAAAAAGGGCCTTTTTATTTAAATTTTACAATATACACAAAATGTATATAACCTTATTTTAAGAACTTTTTGTATCTTATACTCTAGTGGAAACAAGTTGTATAAAATATATAATAATGGATCCTAAAAAACCAGCTATTGCATTCAATAAACTTTTTCCTTTCTCGTATATATCGTTTATTGATGCTTGTTCTGAGGCGCTTCTATTACTGACTTTCAGTATATTCAATGTATCCGATGTGTCCCTTACTTGTTTAACAAACTGTAAATTTGTTTTCTCAATAGTATAAGGTGCAACAATAGGAGAGGGTTCTTTATTGACTATACGATCAGATTTTTGAATCGCGAGAGCTAAACCACTTGTAATCGCCCCCGCTATGAAAAAATATCTGATATTCATAGTTTTTTCTCCTATATTTATTTCGATAAATAAATATCGATACGTATCATATATAAATTCGATTTAAATAACTATAGTAAAAATACAACAATCACAAAAAAGAATAAAGTTTGTCTATATTTTGACAAAATTTACCCTTAATTGCCTTAATGAATTCTTTCAGATTCGATTTTATGAAGGCGTAAAAAAGTTTGAAAGCTCTGTAGGCAAGTGGAAGCCCATAAGGTGGGTGATACAATAGTTGCTAGCAAACTTCTCTTTTGTGCTTTTGACCAAGGATTCATAAAAATGAGGGTTCATAAAAATGAGATGCGATGAAAGTTGATTAAAACCCGAGAAGGGAAGGGTGTACTCTTTTTTAAGGCGCGGAGTGCATCCTCTACAGTTTGGATACTTGCCTTTGAGGGTTCGGCGGTATCCGTTTGAGGGGAAGGGTGCACTCTATTTGAGGGCTGGAGTGCATCCTCTACAGTTTGGATACTTGCCTTTGAGGGTTCGGCAGTATCCGTTGAGGGGAAGGGTGCACTCTTTTTGAAGGCGGAGTGCATCCTCTACAGTTTGGATACTTGCCTTTGAGGGTTTGGCAGTATCCGTTGAGGGGAAGGGTGCACTCTATTTGAGGGCTTTGAGTGCATCCTCTACAGTTTGGATACTGCCTTTATTGAGGGTTTGGCAGTATCCGTTTGAGGGGAAGGGTGCACTCTTTTTGAGGGCTGGAGTGCACCCTCTACAGTTTGGATACTGCTTGATGAGGGTTTGACAGTATCCGTTGAGGGGAAGGGTGCACTCTTTTGAAGGCGGAGTGCATCCTCTACAGTTTGGATACTGCTTGAGGGTTTGGCAGTATCCGTTTGAGGGGAAGGGTGCACTCTTTTTTAAGGGCTTTGAGTGCACCCTCTACAGTTTGGATACTGCTTGATGAGGGTTTGGCGGTATCCGTTTGAGGGGAAGGGTGCACTCTTTTTTAAGGCGCGGAGTGCATCCTTTCCATGGATTGAATGCACTCTTTGGAGGCTAGAGTACATCCATAGGGAAAGGTATATTCTATAAGAAACAGAGATAACCAAAAGATTTGTTTTTATATTTTATATTGGTAGGTTGCTGTATTTGTGAGGGCTATTCATTTTTTATTCTCAATATTTAAGATGATTATGTGATCAGGGTTGTTCGTCAATACAATCGTAAAAGACGCTGGGTATTTTTATAAAAATTAAGATATTTTTGTGCCTTTTTTTTGTTTTTTTTGTGTTTACACAAGATTTGCACGGCTTTTCAACAGTTTGTTTTTTAGCTTCGCTAATGGCGGTGGCTAAACATTTCAATTATTTTAACTGTCTCAACACCGCCAAGAATAGTGCTTTATAATATGACAAAATAAGATGACAAAATGAGCAGTGTAACTTTTGATTCTTGAGGAATGTTGGAAAATGGGGAGGTTAGGAGAGATGTTGTGTATATTTTTAGTTTATCTCTTAAGGGAGGAAGATGAACATATTTGAGAAGAATATGAAGTGCTATAGATAAAACTCCGTCTTTTCGGATTTATTTTTTATTTGGCCGGATTTATTTTTTTTATTTGGTTTGACAGTTAAAGAGCAATAGCGGAATGGAATCACGCTTGCTTCATGTTTTTATCCTCGATGCTTTAGATTTTTCTCGTGGGGATTTCATTTTCTCATGGGGTTTTACGTGAGTCGCGTAAAACCAAATGTTTCAAACAGAATATACTTGTGTTGCACATTTACGTCCTTGTTTTAAAAACATCATGTTGTCTTATCATCACAATGTTGTTGGAGAATAGGGGTTGTTGGAGAATGGAGTGTTGGAGAATGGGGTGTTGGTGAATGGGGTGTTGGTGAATGGGGTGTTGGTGAATGGGGTGTTGGTGAATGGGGTGTTGGTGAATGGGGTAATGGAGAAATCTCTTGTGAAGTGGATCAGCCCTTTTTCAAAACGCATAAGGGGAAAGCCAGCACTATCATACTATGTTTAGCGCCGCATGGGATAACAGCATGGGATAACAGCTTTTGACTCTTGAGCCTGTTCATAGGAGGCATTTTGATTCTTTATATTCGAAATCTTCGAAGTGTGTTATTTCATATGTCTCTCATGTTTGTAACGTGGAAAAGACAGGTTTGTAACGTGTAAAAGATATGCTGTTGATTGATGCAACATGAAATAAATTCGAAATGAGAGAATCCCTATGATACTCGGGTCTCTTAATTTTAATATGAATAACGGGCGATGATAATTATAAATCAATATGTTGTCGTGATACATCAAGCGGTTGGTGGGGTATAGGATTTGGTGGGGTATAGGATAAAGAAAGTCATCAAATATAAGTCATTCTGTTATGGCGTAAAACATTGTCATTTGAGGTTTGCTGATATGAAGCAAGCCGGCGCTTTGGATATGTTTTAAGTGTTTTTTTAAGGGTGGGGTGGATCTTTAGGACAGAGCTTGCTCGTATTGCGCCTTGAGTTTAACTGAAAACCCCTAAATAGAAAACAAAGAGTGAATGGAAAGCCCAAAGTGACGTGTATCCAAGCTGTTTGTCGATCAGATTTGGGTTAAATCTTTGTTCCTTGAGGAGGGAACGGAAAGCCAATTTGACAAAAGAATGATCTATTTTTCGGGGAGATCTTATGGAGGAATATAACAAAGCTCGTAAGAGAGTGATTGAAGACAATACAGTCATAAAAAAAGTACAGTCATAAAAAAAAGTCCTCCATTGTAATCAGAGGACTAAAAGCAGGAGAATTTTAACATTGATGAGTAGGACATATAAAAAATAAATTTAAAAGGCTGTATTAAATATACAAATCCATATTTAAAAAGCCTACTACACTATAACTAGCAGAGAATTGAAAAGATATCAATATAAAAAATACTTTTACAAAAGAAAATTTTGTTATTTTGTATTTAAAGTTAATGAATACTTTTTTCAATTGAATATTTATTTTGATACTCGATATTAATTAAACTATATTTAAAGATGTTATGATGTATGCATGCGTCTTGAACAAAACTTATTCTTCAATAAAAATGAATAAAGAGTATCTCATGATGACAAGATTGATGCGGGGGAAGGATTTTTGTTCTTAAGGTTGCGAAGTATATCTTAAGTGTGTGTGGGGGGAAGTATTGTCCTTTTGGGTGTGGGGTGATAGAAAAGGTGGGTGGGGAAGCTGCTCGATGGTTGAGCCCGTGTGGTTGGGGGGCTTTAGAGAGGGTGGGCAACATAGGGGGCAGCTTAAAATGGTGAGGAGGGGATTATTCAGAATGTTTATGGTTTGCATATCCCCAATGAAATGCGAGCAAGTCTAAACAATCTCGTAAATGATCGGCAAGGGAATTTTGTTTGCGTTTTGAAGAACTTAATTCTTTGATTGCTTGTCCATGGCCGATAACGCGTTCAAGCAGTGAATAGCCAAGAATACCAAGTTGTACTTTGATTGTTTTTAAATGATTGGAGGCTTCTATTTGACGTTCAATGGGGTGTGTGTACCCTTGGCTACAGGAAACCTTTTCACGGGTATAGTCAAGGCTCATGTGGAGATCGGCTTGGCTTTGACGCCAGTAAAAATAAAAACGTTCTGCCGCTTTATATTGGGGTTTGCTGAGATGTCCTTTCGCATATAAAAGTGCAATGGGACTGCTTTGTGCATTGGCAATGGCATTGATGGTACGCGGGTTGCTGGAACTTTCTGGATGATGGGGTTGAAAATAAGGATTATGCGTTTCAACAGCAATTTCTTGCGTCTTTAAATGACCAATGTGCTTTCCTTGATTTTGATGATCAAGAGGGCAGGTTTGCGTATTTTTTTTCTCGTGATGGGTCATAGCATCTCCTTAAAAATTATCGTTTGCTTCTCGTTTTTAAAAAATGTTGCTTGCTTTAGGCAAAAGAGGGGGATGAGAGGAAGACATGTGTTGGAGTGTGCGTGTGGGTATGCGTTCTTGGGGGCGACTTGGACTGTTGCGCTTTGTGTGGGGGGAGCCCCATGGACTTGGCTCTTGAAAGGAGGGGTGTTTTGTTACAAGGTGGATTATCCTTGAATGGCTTGAGGGGGAAGTGGAATGATGTTGCGCGGTGTTTTGTCTTTGAAAAGACTGGTATTTTTCTGCATTGTGGTTGTTGTCTTTGTGTCTGTTTATATGGAAATGAAGGCGTTGGGGATGACGTGGGGAGTATTTTTACGGGCTGTGGTATTTTATGGCACTCCCGGCATTTTCCTTATGTTTGGTTATGAAGTCATGCAGCGGCGTGGTGTAAAAAAGGGTTTGTTCTTCAAGATGGTGTTGTTGAGCTTCATTTTGGCTGCTGTCACTGATTTTATTTATAAGCAAGCCGAGCATTTTGGTTTGGCTCAGGTGTGGTTCTCAAACAGTTGGGGCTTTCACATTCTTTTTGGCGTTGTCTTTGGTCTTATCATTGGGCTTATTGGTTTAGGGGCAAAGCGTCTTGGGTTTAGGCTTTCATTCTTTGAAAAGGATTGATCTTTTGCTGCATTTTTGGCATGGTCTCTGATTTTTGCTTAATAAAGGAGCGGGGCGTATGGTGGTTACGTGGGACATGTTTTTGAAGGGGCTGGTGTTTTGCATGATGGGCGTGACCTTTAATTTTACTGCTGTGAGGGGTATTTGATGTCGAACGATGTGATGGTTGTGCCGTGGTTGGCATTTTTCTGTCCTTTGGCTCTCGCCTTTGTTTCTATTTATGCGGGAATAAGGTTTTTCGGGTTTACAAGGAAGGACTTTTTTAAGGGTGGGGTGCTTGTATTCTTTGTTGGCGTGACCTCTAAGTTTGTTTATGCGCAAGCCAAGCATTTTGGTTTGACTTGGGTGTGGTTCTCAAACAGTTGGGGCTTTCACATTCTTTTTGGCGTTGTCTTTGGTCTTATCATTGGTCTTATTTATCGTGGGGCAAAGCGTTTTGGGTTTAGGCTTTCATTCTTTGAAAAGGATTGATCTTTTGCTGCATTTTTGGCATGGTCTCTGATTTTTACTTAATAAAGGAGCGGGGCGGATGGTGGTTACGCGGGATATGTTTTTGAAGGGACTGGCGTTTTTCTGCATTTTTGGCTTGGTCCTTGGTTTTGCTTATGAGGATGCGGGGCGGCCGGTTATGACGTGGGAGGTGTTTTGGCAGGGGGTGGAGCTTTCTTGCATTGCTGGAGCGACCCTTTGTTTTATTGTTGTGGGAGCAGACCGTAGGACTGTATCGTGGGGCGTGTGTTTGAAGGCTGTGGTGTTTTGCACCATTGCTGTCGTGGTTCTTGGCTTTGCTTATAAGGGAGTAAAGCGTTTTGATATATCGTGGGAGTTTTTAGTGATAGGAGCGGTGTTTGTTGCATTGCTAGAGCTGTCCTTGGTTTTGCTTATGAGGATGCGGGGTAAGGGGATATCGCGTGGGGTGTCTTTTTTGAAGTTTCTGGTGTTTTCCTGCGTTGTTGGAGCTGTTGTTGGGTTGGCGCATGTGGGCGCTAAGCATATGGGGGTTCGCTGGTTTGTGATCTCGAACAATGGGGTGTTTCTGGGCACTATTGGACTTGTTCCTCTTTTTGCTCTGGAGGGGGTAAGGTGTATGCGTGTTCTGTTGGGGTGGGGCTTAAAAAGAATGAGCATTTTTCTTTTCCACGGGCGTGGTCTTTGATGTTCTTTCTGTGAGGGGTATTTGATGTCGAACGATGTGATGTTTTGGCTGTTGTTGGGGTTTTTCTGCTTTTTTGCTCTGGCTTTGATTTTTATTTATAAGGGAGCAAAGCGTCGCTCTGTTACAGAGTGGGTGTTTTGGAGATGGGTGGTGTTTTATGGCGTTGTTGCCTCCTACCTTGGTTTTGTTTATGTGGGCGTGGGCAGGCGCGCTGTTGACGGGGAGCTGCTCTTGAAGGGGGCGGTGTTTTCTTGCATTTTTGCAACTGTCCTTGGTTTGGTGCATCTGGGGTTTGGTGCATCTGGGCGTCAAGAGTATGCCTGTTGCTTGGCAAGTGTTCTTAAAGGCGGTCATGTTTTGTTGCATGATGGGCTTTATCCTGTGGTTTGCTGCTGTGGGTGTCAGAGATATGGATAGCATAAGGGCGCTATTCTTAAAGGGATTGCTCTTGTCTGTATTGTTGAAAGTGCTCTTGGGGTTCTTTATACGCGAGCAAAGTGATACGGTGTTACAGAGGTCGTTGCGTGCTTTGAATTTTGTGCTGTTTTTCTGCATTTTGGCACTAATTCTTGTTTTTACCCGTCTGGGAGCAGAGAATCTAGGGTTAAGCTGGCTTTGGTTCTCGAATGAGAGGGTGTTTCTCTTTATTGTTGGATTTCTTTCTCCTTTGATTTATCAGGGTGTAAGGTCTGCGCGTGTTCTATGGGCTTGGTTCTTAAAGTAGGGGGTGTTTTCCTACCTTTTTATTGTTGTCGTTATTTGTACTTATAGGATTTCAAAGCGCTTCGATATTCCATGGTGGCGGGTGACGTTTTATTGTATTTGTGGTATTTCCCTCTTTTTGAAGGAAGTGCTGTTTTACGGCATTTTAGGAGTCGTCCTTTTTTTGGCTCTTTTAGGGGATGGAGAGTATGGACATACCGTGGGGACTATTGTCCTTGATAGGGATCGTTTTTGCTGCACTGTTGGAGTGGTTTTTGATTTTGCATATGAGGCGGCGGCAAGATGGGGTGGTGATGCGTTGTTTGTGGCTATTGAAGGGGTTGGTGTTTTGCGCCATTGTTGGAGCGATCTTTTTTTGTTTGCCTTTGGGAACAGAGAATATGGGGTTGGGTTGGCTTTGGTTCTCGAAGGATTGGGTGTTTTTTATCATTTGTGGATTTATCCTTCCTGTTGTTTATGTGGGAGCAAGGTGTTGCGCGTGTGAAGGCGGAGACGTTTTTTAAGAGAGTGGGGTTTATGGAGCATTAAAGATAACGTCGAGGGAATGATTGTTCAAAAGAACAGCGATAGCGGTAGGTTTGGGGATCAAACCAAAGCCCTACTTTGCCTTCAAAATCACCAGAACGTTGTTTGGCAATATTCATAATGACGCCGGGGCGTTTGGCTAAATCTGCTTTTTCTTGTGCTAGAGAGGCGGCAAAGATTTTATCTTCTAATGACCGATTGCGCCAAATGGTGATAATGTTAAAGGCATTGGCACCAATCTCTGAGGCGCCTTTAATGTCTTCTGTGCTGGGAATATCTTTATCCAGACCGCCTTTGCGGGCATGGGCTACAAGGTGAATATGTACACTGTTTAAAACAGCCCAATCAACCATTTTATAAACGGCTTGTTCTTGTTTTGCATAATCATCTGAGGCAATGCCAAGCCGCATCAAACTGTCGATGATAAATTGATCGCAGCCATAGCGCGCGCGGCAATAGTCAAACACATCCAGCAAGGTATCAACGTTTGATTTACCAACATGTTCATAAAGAATAAGCCCATCGTCTAAAAAATGAAGAATCCGTTCAATCGTCTCTTTTGTAGGCTGTTCTAAGCCGCCCGTTTGTTTGGTTAAACGGCGGAGCGATTGTTCTCCTTTCATTTCTAGAGACGCTAAGCAAAGGCGACTCTTTTGCGCAATCCAATGGGGAATACAGTCTGATAACAATTGGCTTTTGCCTGCACCACTCGCACCACTCCAGAGCGTTAATTCTGCTGGGCGGAAATGCAATTTGTCCTTCAGTTTAGGATAGGGAACCGTATAACCAAGATGTTTTTCAGGCTCTGGCCAAAAAAGCCCAATTACTTGATCTTTATAATCTGAGGCGCGCCGTAAACCTTCTGGTGCAAAGCTTTGTGCTGAGGAAAAGGCGGCTTTTATGGTGGCGCTATCAATCCCTGCGGTTAAACAGTCATTGGCATCTTTGCGGGGTAAACGTACACGGTAGCAACGGTGACGCCCAAGCCTGCTGGCAATTTCACGGGCTGCTTCTTCTCCGGGCTGGTCCATATCGGTGGCTAAAAAAATCGTTTCAAAAGATTCTAAATGATCAAATTCATTTTCAATCCAGTTGTGTTTGCCTCCACTTCCTCCCCCAAAGGGAACAGAAACCGCCGGATATCCATAGGCGGCTAAGGATAGCGCATCAATTTCTCCTTCAGTGATAACAATTGTACGGTTTGTTGAAGAAAGCGTGGGGAATGGCGCGCTCTCCATTAAGGGCGCCTGCTGGGATGCCTGCTGGGGCGCCTGCTGAGGTGTGTGCTGGGGTGCCTGCTGAGATGTGTGCTGAGGTGCCTGCTGAGATGCGTGCTGAGGTGCATGCTGAGGCGCCTGCTGAGGTGTGTGCTGAGATGCCTGCTGGGGTGTGTGCTGGGGTGTGTGCTGGGGTGCCTGCTGAGATGCGTGCTGAGATGCCTGCTGGGGTGTGTGCTGGGGCGCCTGCTGAGGTGTGTGCTGAGATGCCTGCTGAGGTGTGTGCTGAGGTGTGTGCTGGGATGCCTGTTGGGGCGCCTGCTGGGGTGTGTGTTGGGGTGCCTGCTGAGATGTGTGCTGAGGTGCCTGCTGAGATGCGTGCTGAGGTGTGTGCTGGGGTGCCTGCTGAGATGTGTGCTGGGGCGCCTGCTGAGGTGCCTGCTGAGGTGTGTGCTGGGTCGCCTGCTGAGGCGTGTGTTGGGGCGCTTGCTGGGGTGTGTGCTGGGGTGTGTGCTGAGGTGCATGCTGAGGCGTGTGCTGGGGTGTGTGCTGAGGTGCATGCTGAGGCGTGTGCTGGGGTGTGTGCTGGGGTGTGTGCTGAGATGTGTGCTGGGATGCCTGTTGGGGTGTGTGCTGAGATGTGTGCTGAGATGTGTGCTGAGGTGCGTGCTGAGGTGCGTGCTGAGGTGTGTGCTGAGATGCCTGTTGAGGTATGTGCGTGGCAGTGTGGTTGGTTGAGGGTGTGTGTTGGGGCGCTTGCTGGGATGTGTGCTGGGGCGCTTGCTGGGGTGTGTGTTGGGGCGCTTGCTGGGATGTGTGCTGGGGCGCTTGCTGGGGTGTGTGCTGAGGTGCATGCTGGGGTGTGTGTTGGGGTGCCTGCTGGGGTGTGTGCTGAGGTGCATGCTGAGGGGTGTGCTGAGGTGCATGCTGAGGTGCCTGCTGAGGTGTGTGATGAGATGTGTGCTGAGATGCTTGCTGGGATGCCTGCTGAGGTGTGTGCTGGGTCGCCTGCTGGGGTGTGTGCGTGGAGGGGTGGTTTGTGGGGTAAAGGGCTTGCCAACCAAATAAAATCGGTTCACATTGGGAAGCGGTTGGTTTGGTTTTTGCTCCCGCTTGTGCGAGCCGTTCTTTGACTAAAGCAAGGGTACCATTGGGTTTATAAAAGGGGAAAATGATTTTGTCACCATTTTCTCCTATGCGGTAACGCTTTATAACCTCTAGAGGAATGTGGCGTTCTTTGTGGAGATAGTTTTTTACGAGATTTTGCGGAGTCTGCCCTTTAGGAACCGGTGGACGGCGATAGGAACGATGAGGGACCATAAAGGGTTTGGGGCGTGTTAGATTGAGAGTTGCGCGTGCTTCTTCTAATGCTTGAGAGAGGCTAATGCCTTTGACTTCACACCAAAGGTCTAAAAGATCTCCTCCAGTGCCTTCTGCAAAGTCATACCAAAGTCCTGCTTTATTCCCGCTTAAGCAAATTGATAAACTTTGACCCGCTTCACCACGTGTGTTGCCTACAATCCAGTTGTTGCCTCGTTTGTGCCCTTGGGGAAGAAGCATTTCTGCTATTCTATCTGCTTGTGAGATAAGTTTTTGTTTGATTTCAAAAATTGTGCTCATGGTCATTCGTGATATTATTGCTGTTTTTCTCAAGATGTGGGGGGGACTCTATTTTTGCTGTTCTAGCTGTTTGATCTGATAGTGAAATCCCGTGGTGCTATTTGGAGGGCTTATTGGGGGCTATGGAGGGCTTATGGGCATTTGGGGGCTTATATGCCTTGCTAGTCTACTTTGAGCGCTTCTCTGTCGCTCTTGGCTTTCCAATGGGCTTGGCTTTCACTCAAACCTTCTGAAACTGCTGCCTTGATGTCTGCTTGCCAATGTTCAGGAAGACGATGCCCTTGGGGAAGGAGGAGGGGGGTGCAAAGAAGGGCGGGGTGGATATGCCTCTGAGGGGTTGTGCCCTGTTGTGGGGTGCTTGCTGGGGGGTGTGTTGGGGGGTGTGTGTGTTGGGGCGCTTGCTGAGGTGTGTGTTGGGGTGCTTGCTGGGATGTGTGTTGGGGGGTGTGTGTTGGGGCGCTTGCTGAGGTGTGTGCTGGGGTGCTTGCTGAGGTGTGTGTTGGGGGGCGTGCTGAGGCGTGTGTTGGGGTGCCTGCTGGGGTGTGTGTGTGTGGAGGAGTGGTTTGTTGCCAAAGAGTTTGCTCTTCATTGAAAATTTCTGAACCTGCTGCGTTGATAACTATTTGCTAAGGGCATGGAAAACGGTTGCCTTTGGGCAATCACTGAGGTAGTGGGGGGGGGAAGAAGGCGGAATGGATACAGAGAGGACGGAGAGCGTTTGTGTTCCTTTGCGTGCAAGAGATGAGGCGTGTAAGGCGAGCGCTTTTGTTATGAGAGCAAAATGGGTGATGTTGACTCGTTTTGCTGTATGAAGAGCTTATTTCATTGTTGTTTTGCCGCCCTTTGTTTTGTTCCGTGTTGGTTTTGTGGTTTCTTTTATGCTTTTGAAACATTTTTATCCCCTCGCGTGCTTGAAAAATACGTTGTTCTTGTGATGTCAAAAATTGTCGCTATAGTTGATCAAACTGCGGTAAAGCGTGTCGTTGTTCTCAGAGATGAAAGATGAGGGGCTCTTCTGTTTTTGCTGTTCTAGCCGTTCGATTTCACGGCGAAACCAGTTGCGCCATGTGGCTTGCCAGTTTACTTTGAGCGCTTCTTTGCCACTCTTGGCTTGCCAATAGTCGCGAAACTTCTTTTCTTGCCAATGGGCTTGGCTCTCACTCAAACCTTCTGAAACTGCCGCCTTGATGTCTGCTTGCCAATGTTCAGGAAGACGGTGCCCTTTGGCAACTGAGGCAGTGGTTTTTTTGTTGGAAGAAGGCGGGCTGGATACAGAGAGGCTGGAGGGGAGATTGGTGGCGGATTTTGTTTTTTCCTCCGTGACAATTTGTGCAATAGGGGCAGGGGCGAAATCGCCTTGGGAAGCGTTTGAGGGGGAAGCGTTTTTTTGCTCCGTTTCTTCTTGTGGTGGGGAAGGGAGAGCAGAATTAAGAGCTGATGAGGGTGACGGGTGATCGCTTTGTTCAAAGTTCTCTTCGCAGGAAAAACAAGGTTCTGTCTCATCAAACAAAATTTTCTTTTCTAAAACACCGTAAGGTGTTTTCTTTTCTTCTGTCTTTTGAGCTTCTGAGTTTTGTGTAGCATCTTTTGTATTTTCGTTGAGCAGTTGTTGAATCTCAGCATTGATTTTTTTGCGCTTTTTTGCCGAAGAACGACCCGCAAAAGATTTTTGTTCAAGCAATTTTTCACGCTCTTGAAAAACATTTTCGCAACGCTTGTTCCATAATCCATTGGCTAAATTTAAAATCTTACCCTCTTGGATGAGCATCTCTAAAACATTAACAAAAGTTCGCTTGTCACAACCACAAAGACGCGCTAAACGTTCTTCTGATATCTCTAGAGGACGACCGCGTGCATACATTTCATTGAGAAGAATCGTATAGATTCCAATTTCGTGTGCACGCATCCCACGAACGCCTCCTAGAAAGTCATTTTGATACCAACAAACATATGGAAGCCTAGACGATTCATAATGAGGAGTTTCTTGTTGATTAGCGTGTTTCATACTGCAATCTACTTTCTTCTTTTTTATACATTTTTATTGATGATAAAAGCTCAAATAGGGATTTAACTTGTGTTGCGTTTGGCTCTGTTCGATGATGACGAGAGGCTTCTTTACGACGCTTATAAATGATTGGCTGTGCTTGAAGCGCATGCAAACTTACGATTTAAGATTGCGGTGATGGAAAAAATAAAGAATACCACACATTCTCAATGTACTTGCTTTTGGGCAAAAGCTTTGGAGAGTGGTCTTTTGTATCCTGTAGGGTGGTTAAAGTGTTTTTATGATCCAAAAATAAAAAAAAATTCCCCCTAAAAAGTAAAATTTGTTTCCTTAATTTTATCCTTTTTAGAGGATAATGCAAGCTCGTTTTATAAAAAGGACGTGTTTTTTTAAAAAGACGCGCTATATGGTGAAATTATGAATATCGATGGTTGGCGTCAAAGATTAAGGATTGCTTTGGAAAAAAGTGGGCGGTCTAAAAGATCTATCTCACTTGCTGCCGGTAAAGGCGCAGGATACCTTCATTCTATTCTTTCTGAAGGAAAAGAACCAACAATCGAATCTCTCTCGCGAATTTGTCACGAAATTAATATCAGTATGAATTATATTCTTTACGGTAAAGGGGCTAGCCCTGAAGATAAAGAATTTATAGAGCTTATTTCAAAACTTTCTCCGCAAGAGAGACAGGCGATTTTGACTCTTTTGCGGCGACCCGTTGACGAAGCTGCAAAATAACTTCCTTCTGTGCTTTTGAATCAAGACGACTCCAGTATTTTATTAATATTATATCACTCATTTTATCTCTCCTGTGTGTTTATAATTGCAATTTAGTAAGAACAAATAGAGAACAACAAAGGGGCATGAGGGGAACAAAGAATAATAGATTTTTATTTACATATGTCATTTGAACCCCGTAGATATTTAAAATATATCTTTTATGAAGGATAAAATGGTTGACATCTCTCCTATAGAGGATATAAGACTAACGCTATATTTAGTCTTGTCAAGACAAGGCTATGCTTTATCAACTATCTAAAGGGGGAAATCATGAAAAATATTTCATTCGTTAAAGAGGATGAAATCATTATCGTGTTATGCGAAGAGGAAAATCCTAGTACTTATGAAGGACCAATCGACGAAATCGAAGAAGTGCTCGAACTGATTGAAGAATGTGAAACTGTTTATAGAGTTTTACGACTCGATCTGACAACTTCTCATGCTGAAGATGTTACGGAACAAATCGCTGATTTTTATGTCGAAAATCATGAAATAAATGAAGAAAATACGCCATTGCAGCCCTTCGTTTTGAATAGTGAAGCTTATCATGCTTGTTTAAATGAAAGAGCCGCTTGTGATTATGAAGATAATCTCTATGGCTCTTATGAAAAACAGCATCGTTTACGCCCATGTGATGTCTTGGCAGATTATTGGTGGTAAACATGCCAAGTTATCTCAAGACTTCTTATCAAGGGATTCCGCTTTATTATGCTGGAAATATGCGAAATTTAATCAGACTCGAACCACAAAAACACAACGCTATTCTTTTCATATCACCAGAGGTGGCTCAGTCTGTGGCAAAAAAATTGGGGGAAGAATATTGCCGCCATGATTTTTCCGTTGTGCAATAGCTAGATTGAAAAAGCGAGCCGCAATGATGGGGCCAAGGGCTTCTTTATGGCGGTGACCATGGTGCGCGGTATGCTTTCGTTCTTGGGGGGGGAGCTTGGGAGAAGCTTGTGGGGCAGAGCTTGCGGGGCTGATAAGAGGAAAGGAATGTAGGGACATGAGAAAAAATCTGTGTGGAGACAAGAGGGTTTGTTGGGGGAAATTTGGGGGCTGATATGAGACAGGGGGGGAGAAAAGAGCTTATGGATGAGAAACTTGCAGGCGCTTTGCGAGGGGAAAAGGTGTCTGCTGGTTCGTTGGGGGATTGAGGCAATGGAGGGGTGGCAGGTCGTTATCCAGTTTGGTGGGCTTGGAGTGACACGAAAAGCATGCTGGAGAACAAACATGAGGCTTAGGAGGGAGATCGTGTGCAGCGTTGAGGAGAGGCAAAGTTCTATAAAAAGGTACGTTCAAAGGGGAAAAGAGCAGTTTTTTGTGTTTTCGGGGGCACGCAAGTAAGGAGCTTGGAGGGGTACATAAAGCATGCTGGAAAATGGGGAAGATATTTGACGGGAGAAGTGAGACAGGAGACGTATGGGGGCGCGTGGGTTTTTAGCTGCTTTGATGTTGCGTATTAAGGGGGGCATTATTTTACGTAATGATGGGCCCAAGTGCTTCTTTATTGCGGTGACCATGGTGTGCGTTATGCTTTCGTTCTTGAGGGGGGAGCTTGGGAGAAGCTTGTGGGGCGGAGCTTGCGGGGCTGATAAGAGGAAAGGAATGTAGGGACATGAGAAAAAATCTGTGTGGAGACAAGAGGGTTTGTTGGGGGAAATTTGGGGGCTGATATGAGACAGGGGGTGTGAAGGAAAGAGCCTATGAATGAGAAACTTGTGGGCGCTTTGCGAGGGGAAATGGTGGCGGCTGGTTCATTGGGGGATTGAGGCAATGGAGGGGTGGGGCAGGTCGTTATCCAGCTTTTGGGCTTTTCGTGACACGAAAAGCATGCGGGAGAACAAACATGAGGCTTAGGAGGAAGAGAAGCAGCAGTACAGACAGGTTTCAACCTATAAAAAGGAAAAAGCAGAGGGGGAAAAGAGCAGAGGGGGAAAAGAGCAGTTTTTTGTGTTTTCGGGGCACAATATTGAAGGATGCATTGAAGGATGCTGTCATCTTTAGTTCGTGTGATGGACACAGCTTAAAAAAGGTGAATGTTTCAAAGAGGATATCTTGCAAAAAACACTTTAAAAATGAAGGGGAGAAAGATCATGCCAATCATTATCGATTGTATCCAGGGAACAGAAGAATGGCTGAAAGTGCGTAATGGTTTGATTACGGCTTCTTTGTTTGAGATGGTTATGGCACAAAAAAAACAGGGGCAAAAAACGTCACGATATCAGAATGTGATGATGAAATTGGCAGGAGAAAGAATTACAGGAAAAACCGTTGAGGAAGGAACAACGGTTTCTCAGCGACGCGGGACAGAATTAGAACCAATCGCACGACAGCTCTATGGGAAACTTACACATACAGAACCTGAATGTATTGGCTTTGTTTTGGCAGATGACCGCGGACAAGGATTTTCCCCTGATGCGTTTGTGGGAAAAAATGGCTTATTAGAAATTAAAACAAAAAAACCTGAAATTTTAATTCCTCATTTCATGCAAAAGAGTTTTCCAGCAGAACATAAAGCACAATGTCAAGGAGGATTATGGATTTCTCAACGCGAATGGGTGGATTTAATGCTCTATTGGCCGGATATGCCTCCTTTGATTAAACGTGCTTATCGTGATGAAGCGTATATTTGCAAGCTGGAAAATGAAATTAGCCGTTTTAATGAGGCTTTGGAGAAGATGGTACAGCAAATTAAGAGTATTGGGACAGATTTTCATATAAGGACAGAAATTGCTTTGAAGGAGGGGGAAAAAAGGGTGCTTGGAATGAAGACAAAGCGTCTGCTAGAGGGCAAAACAAGAATGAGGCGGACAAGAGGGGGATCGTGTGCAACGTTGAGGAGAGGCAAAGTTCTATAAAAAGGTACGTTCAAAGGGGAAAAGAGCAGAGGGGGGAAAGAGCCGGTTTTTGTGTTTTCTGGGCACGCAAGTAGGGAGCTTGGAGTGATAGGTAAAGCATGCTGGAAAATGGAAGGAGATGTTTGACGGGAGAAGTGAGACAGGAGACGTATGGGGGGCTGGGTGCTTTTGTGGTGCGTGTTAAGGGGGGCATTATTTTACGTAATGATGGCCCAAGTGCTTCTTTATGGCGGTGACCATGATGTGCGGTATGCTTTCGTTCTTGAGGGGGAAGCTTGGGGGGGGGAGATTAGGGGAATTGAGGGGTTGATATGAGACAGGGGGGCATGAGAAAAAATCTGTGTGGAGTCAAGTGGGCTTGTTGGGGAAAACGGGAGAATAGGGAAAAAACGGATAGAGACATTATAATCTTTATGTTTTTCTACAATCCCTTGTTATAAAAAATCAAAAATGACTACATTTTGTGAATTCACTGTGGGGGCGCTCTTAATATTCTTCAAAAGCATTTTCATGAGATAATTTTCAATATCAATCTGGTAAACAGTAAAAATTGTTGTATGAGTATGAGCCAGAATATCAATTTACCAATCTTTACTAAATATCCTTTTATACTGACGAGAATTAATAACCCTATACTTATTATCCCTAGTGGTATATTCCACGTAAAGAGTGAAATTGTTCCATAAATTAGAGGCGTTATTCCACAAATAATAAAAATGACACGCTTGATATTATTAATATTATCTTTTATTCTGTTCTTTTGGCTTCTACCTCTTTCAGAGGTCTTGTGAGTGTTTTCAGAGGTCTTGTGAGTGTTTTCAGAGGTCTTGTAATTGTTTTCAGAAGTCTTGTGAGTGTTTTCAGAGGTCTTGTGATAGAATTGATTGTAAGCAGCTCTCTTTCGAGGATCTTTAAGAACTTCATAGGCTTCAAGAATTTTTCTGAATTTTTGTTTAGCTTCGGTACTAGAATTATGATCAGGATGGTATTGTAGAGCTAATTTACGAAAAGCAGATTTTATTTGTTTATCGTTGCATTCGTAGCTTACACCAAGAATTCCATAATAATCGTCTTCATTTAATATCATTAAATACTGCTACTTGTGTATGGCTTTTATTTTTATAGGATAGTTTAACTGATTTTTGTTGAATATATCAATGGGTATTATCTTATGTTTAAAGTATGGTGAAGATCGTATTGAATGGCGGGGCTGTACTTGGGACCACTGTATCTAAATGAGGGGAGATACAGTTCAAAACGCTTGAAAAAGCAGGGTGTTTTTAATATTTTAGAAGTATTTTTTACAAAAATAGATTAAAAGAGAGACAATAAATCAAATATAAAGGGACAGTAATAATAGACAAGGTTGTCATTATTATAAATTGTAAATAAACAGGCAGGAACTTTAAATCTAAAACGCCAAAGTAAACTAATGGGAACGGACATTATCTTTGTTATGATGAATCCTATGATAAACCATTGCATGAATAATTTTATTATATTTATTTTATCTTTATTAAAACGATTTTGAGTTCTTTCTCTGGAATACAATCGATAATAGAAAAAACAGGGTAAACAGGAAACTCTCTAATTGGACAAGCACTAACAGAAAATTTTTCAAGCTCTAACCATTATCTTTCGCGTTCTTTTTCCAATATCTTCTTTTCTATTTTTTGTTTTATATATTCTTTGGAAATACAATTGATCGGAGAAGTATTCCCAACAAAAAATTCGTCTTTTGCACAACTGTGGGTTGTGTAATGCATGAATAAAACAGCGCTTATTGCTGTAGCAAATAAAATAAAGTGTTTAAACATAGGGTATTTATTGTCTTTTGTTTCTAACAAGCTTTTATAAAGTAATTTTTGTTGAATAAATCAATATGTGTTATTTTTATGTTGGTAAAATACAACAAATTGTATGTACTTTGGCACTTTGCATCTAAAGATGGCGATAGATAGTTCAAAATGCTTGAAAATGCAGGATACCCTTTGTTGAGAAGCACTTTTCATAAAGTTATGGAATGAATAGATCAAAGTTTATGGTAATTTTGTATACTCTATGATAACTCTGTATAAGATCTCAATTTCATGATCAAGTTTCTCAAGTTCTTTCTTGTTTTTAGCTATACGCTCTTGATATGTCTCTATGTGTTTCATACGGTTTGAGAGATGGGTATGCTCATTAGAGTGTTTTGCTTCATTCACATGTCGCATTGCATCTATTTCTAATTCTATAAGGCTACACAGAGTATTAAATACATGATGTCGTTTTTTGATTATATTCTGCCATTTTTTTATTATATTGACATGTTTTTCATAGAGCGGTTGCGATAACCGCCACTTGTTTTCCAAAAAAATGTTTTTTCTATCCAGAGAATTTGGTAGAATTTTTCTGACCACCAGCGACTTCCATTAACGAGGAAAATGCGAAACAATCTCTCTCTCTTTCTGTAATTTCTTTTGAAGAGAAGAGTTCATTCGAATGAGTATATCCCTTTGAAGAATAAAAAAGATGCGTTGTTAAAAGGGCGATAATTAAGACGTTTCTCAATAAAGACTGTTTAATTAACATTGTTTTTTATACCCTTTTTGTGCTTGATTATAGTCATTGTGAGAGGGCTTAATGGTTCTTTAGAAGTATTTTGAAAGGCGTTTTATTATCCGTTTAAAGGTTTTTTAGATACTGCGTCCATCTTTCAAAAGTGCTATATCTTACGGGTGGCTTTACATTTTCTTTGGGCATCATTGCAAGGTATACCTCTCTAGCCATAACGCACATTGTTGCTGTGTTTCTAAAACGCGTGAGTTCATTGCCTATTATGAGCAGTTCTGTCTGAAGAGTTTGTTCTTTTCGACTAATGCCATTAGGGGAATCCAAAAATTTTTCTGCGTACGCAAACATTGGATCATCAAAGTTTGTTTCAAACTTTGCGTCGCGGAAAAATCTTTCTACATAATTCCAATTTTTCATGTGTTTCATCCCGTCAGCTTTAAAAGCCCTAAGTCTTGTTGGTAAGTCGTTAAATGTAAGTGTGGGCATCGTTTTATCACCTTGCCATAAATCAAAAAAGCGTCCACAAAAAACAAGCAATATGTGATAATGTTTAAAAATATTGAATTCTGGAGGATTACTGGGCAATGTTATTAAATGCCTCCAAAATTGACTTTTGTCATGGGGTATGTCTACAGTCCATTCCATATACGCTTTTAAATATTCTACCTCTTTTTTTGCTTTTTCTAATTTCTGAGAATATGCCAAAGGAGTGTAATTTTCATGGACATATTTTTGGTAAAGCCTATCGTATTCAGAAAGGTCGCTTACTTGAGTACACCCCAATAATAGGGATACAGAAAAAAACGTTATAAATGTTATGACGTACGTTTTGAATAATAATTTCATCATTTTAATTTTTAATGATTTTTGTTGAATAAATCAATATGTGTTATTTTTGTGTTGAAAATATAGGCAAAAACGTATTTAATGAAAACCGCGATAGTGATTATACTGTATCTAAATAAGGGTGTGGTACAGGATAGAAACCCCGCACATGCGGGGTTTTTATTCTTTGGAGGAGACTTTTTATTCTTTGGAGGAGACAAGGACAGAGGAGACAAGGACAGCAGAAAATATAAGGGAGGTTCTGTCACCAAAATGGTTGTCCTAGGCGGGAATAGGGAATATCCAAAATGATTTCAATGAAATATACTTGTTGTGCATAGTTACGCGCTTGTTTTAAAGAAACATCTTGCTCTAAGCTCTTTTTATACTCGTTTCATGCCCATTTCATACCGGCGTTTGTGAGCTTCATGCTGGGGCGTGTAAATGGTATTGTGAGGGGTAACGATAAAGCCCCGTAAGTTATAAATGTAGATTATAAATATTGCACACCTCATCTTTGACTTTATGAAAAAGTAAGTTGGTACTATTTGGGGCTTGTTCTCAAGATTGCGGTATGGGCTTTAGCTCTTGGGATGATTCATAATCTCGTTTACTGGGGGGGGGATTTTGCATAAAAGGTAGGCTTTTCTTGGAATGTTTCACGCCATACGGATCTTTCTGCTTGTGAACTGTAAGCGAAGAAGGGTGGTTGATTTCAATAGAATAGAGGGGAAGAGAATTTTTCGCTCTTCTTGTTCTTCTGCAAGAGGAATAACGCTATCGGTATAAATTAAAGGATTCGTATAAAAAAGGTGCGTCTTGAAAGAGGAGTGGCTTAGAGAACGTGGAAAATATAGTGTATACAATTGGTAATGAGGGATCTTCTTTGAAAAGGTGGGCTATTGATTTTCTGGCATGTGGGGTGTTTGGCACATGTGGGGGGGGCATGTGGGGTGTTTGGCACATGGGGGGTGTTTGGCATATAGGAGCCGTGGGGTGGCTTATTGAAAGCTTTATTGAGGGGGGTGCTTTATCATTGTTTGGTTTTTGCTTTTGGTCATGAAAGGAGAGAATGGGGAAGGAATTGAGTTGAGAGGAGGTTCTGGAAATGGCTCTGTTAGATCTGTTGTAAATGACGAATAGGATCGATGAAGCTTATTCTAATTTTTAGAGGGAATGCTTATACTGTTTGAGGTGGATAGAGAGGCGAGAAAGATAAGATGATTGGTTTTTGGGGGGGCTTTAAGGATATCAATGGGATGTGTTCAAACAATGAGTTTATAATAATTTATTGTTGAGATTCAATTTGAATTTCAATGAGAGCCTGAAATAGTGCGAGATGTTCTTATACCTTCTTATTCAAATTCTCTTATATTGAATCAAGTAAAATCGTTTGTCTGCATATTACAAGCAGGGTGAGCTTGTGGGGGAAAAATATTCAAGAAATAAAAATGTTAAAAAGGGGTAAGGGTGTCAAGAGGGGGAATAGTGAGGCCTGGCAAAGAGAAGGAGTGTTCTTAAGGGAAGGAAAGAGGAGGATGCAAGAAAAAGGGAGAGGTAATGGGAGAGGACTATTCTTTGGGGTGGGGTAATTTCAAAAGCCGCTCATAAAGCATTTTGGAGATTAAGCGTGTCATTGAGGACATTGATTTGGAGTCATTGATTTTTAAGCCATTGAAGCGCATGGTTTAGGATAGGGGATTTGATGAAGCCGATGGAGGCTGGGGGAAAAGATTTAGGCTTATAGGGAAGGCTTATAGAGGCAAAAAGAGAGGGGAAAAAGAAGAATAAAATGGTGCTGCGAGAGAGGATTGAACTCTCGACCTCTCCCTTACCAAGGGAGTGCTCTACCACTGAGCTACCGCAGCCCCTTTTCAATCTTTGCGCTGTCTTGTGCCATATTGTCAGAAAATAGGCAAGAGAACATTTGTATATTCTTGCAAGAAAACGTATCTTATGTCATGACATATATTTCTTATATGCTTAAATATTTAAGGTTATGAGTTGCTTGGATAGAAGCTCAACACTGTTTAAAAGGTTGCGCAATGACACAAATGCATCAAAAACAAAAACAAAATGAAATGAATCATCAAGATGAAAAAGCAAAACGGCGTCAAGAAAGATTAGCGCAACAATTGCGTCAAAATCTAAAACGTCGAAAAGAGCAAAGCCGACAAAGAGCGCAAACAGAACTCTAAAATGCAAAAAAAGTTTTTTAGTGAAGCTTTGCAACCAAACTTCTCAATAATTTGTTCTCATATTTAGAATGCGTTCTAAAACGATTAATAAAGCATAACTTCCCGAAGGGGGAAAATCCTTTGGAAGGGTAGGCACAAAGGAAAAGAGGGAAAACACGATGGATTCTATTCAAATTGTTGGGGGAGAACAACTTAAAGGAACAATTCCTATATCAGGGGCAAAAAATGCTGCGTTGCCTCTTATGATTGCGGCGCTTTTGACAGAAGAAACGCTTACTTTAGAAAATATTCCTCATCTAGCCGATGTCGAATTGCTTATTCGTATTCTCAATAATCATGGTGTGGGATATGCCGTTGATGGACAAGAGTTTAACGATGAGTGTGTCAATTCAAGAACAATTCATTTTACTGCGCAAAAAATAGCGACAACACGGGCGCCGTACGAACTGGTGAAAAAAATGCGCGCAAGCTTTTGGGTTATCGGACCTCTCCTTGCACGATGTTTAGAGGCTTATGTTTCGCTTCCTGGAGGATGCGCTATCGGAACAAGACCTGTCGATTTTATCCTTGATGGACTTAAAACTTTAGGAGCACAGATTACGATCGAAAATGGATATGTTCATGCAAAAGCGCCAAGGGGGTTAAAAGGTGCTCATTATCGTTTCCCTAAGGTCACTGTTGGTGGAACCCATGTAATGCTTATGGCGGCGACATTGGCAAAGGGAACAACCGTTCTTGAGAATGCGGCTTGTGAACCAGAAGTGGCAAACCTTATTCGAACTTTGAATGCTATGGGGGCTCAAATAACTGGTGAGGGAACAACAACGCTTACAATTGAAGGGGTTAAAAAACTTAAAGGGACAAAAATACGCGTTATTGCTGATCGAATCGAAGCGGGGACATATGCAATGGCTGTTGCTATGACAGGAGGCGATGTCTTTCTTAAAAATGCAAATCCTAATCATCTCACAAAAGTGCTTAAGGTTCTCCAAAAAACAGGACTTGAGATTCAAATAGAACCTCAAGGAATTCATGTTAAGCGAAATCCAAAGAACACCAAAATTATGCCCGTTGATATTAAAACAGGACCTTATCCTGCTTTTCCAACCGATCTCCAAGCGCAATTCATGGCGCTTATGACACGGGCTGAAGGCATTGCGCATATTACAGAGACGATTTTCGAAAATCGTTTTATGCATGTTCAAGAACTCAATCGTTTAGGGGCTTCGATAAAGCTTGATGGGCAAATGGCAACTGTTTATGGAACAGAGAATTTGCAAGGGGCTCCTGTCATGGCGACGGATTTGCGCGCTTCTGTTTCTCTTGTGATTGCAGCTTTGGCGGCAAAGGGGGAAACAATCGTCAATCGTGTCTATCATCTTGATCGTGGATTTGAGAGATTAGAGGAAAAATTAGTCCGTTGTGGCGCAAAAATTCAACGCATCACAGTGTAATTCTCTTCAAGGGTATTCGGTCTCCCTTTAAGGGGCTTAATCTCAGACAACAAGGTTTGTTAATCCTCTCAATAAACGCGGGGCTTATCTCATGGTTTTTACGAGCGGGAATAAGCGTTTGAGAGGCGGGTGGGGCTCATAAAACAAACAAATAGAGACTTGTATCATTATTCCCAGTGTCGTTTATGGCGCTTATGACACGGGGTTTAGGCATTGCGCATATTACAGAGACGATTTTCGAAAATCGTTTTATGCATGTTCAAGAACTCAATCGTTTAGGGGCTTCGATAAAGCTTGATGGGCAAATGGCAACTGTTTATGGAACAGAGAATTTGCAAGGGGCTCCTGTCATGGCGACGGATTTGCGCGCTTCTGTTTCTCTTGTGATTGCAGCTTTGGCGGCAAAGGGGGAAACAATCGTCAATCGTGTCTATCATCTTGATCGTGGGTTTGAGAGGTTGGAGGAAAAATTAGTCCGTTGTGGCGCAAAAATCCAACGCATCAGCGTGTAAACCTTTCAAAGATATACTGAATGCTGTTTGTGTGTGCGGGCATGACTTAAGGTGTATGTCCATGTTTTGGGGTGTGCTTGAAGGGCATTTTGGAGGGGGATAGGATGATGCGTGTTTGTTTTAAATGGGTTGTTTTCTTTTGTGCTTGAATTTTGGGTGGGGAATGATTTTCTAGAGCACCCTTCAAGGTCTTCTTTTTCAAGGGGGGTGTTCTTGGAAAGGGTATGGGCGGGGCGGATTTTTATCGTGGATTTGAGAGGTTGGAGGAAAAATTAGTCCGTTGTGGCGCAAAAATCCAACGCATCAGCGTGTAAACCTTTCAAAGATATGCCCCAAAGAATGGCTTTGGAGAGGTTGCTTGGGGTGGATGTTGTTGGCGGCGTGCTTTCAGGTGTGCTTTGGGGGGCGTTTTAGCACAATGCTTTTTGGGGGGCTTGATCTCAAGGGTTAAGGGTTGTTCAGCCTCGCAATAAATGCGGGGCTTATCTCATAGTTCTGGAGTTTTTACGAGCGAGCATAAAAGAAGGGTGGGGCTCATAAAACAAAGACTGTTTTAAATTTTATTGCTAATTTCCTGAAATTATTTTATACCTTAAAGGGTAACTTTGGTCGTCTACGCAACGATCAGTAGGGTCTGAAAGCCCTAAAGTTCAGTACATAAAATTAGCCTACTTTTGTGGGTATCCCGGAATTCCGGGAGTTTTTGCTATGTCCAGGTGCTCTTTAGCACTAAAAGCAAAAAAAGCTGACTGAACTCAGTACTTTCAGACTCCCGGAATACCAATGCGAGGGCGCTCGCAACCGGCAGGGGAGCTTAAAGTGAAAGCTAAAAATCCACACTTTAACGATATTTCGATAGGTAGAAAAATTCGCTTTAAAAGAACAATGATCGGAATGTCGCAAAAGCAATTAGGCAGCCAGTTAGGTGTGACTTTTCAACAAATCCAAAAATATGAAAAAGGCTCTAATCGTATAGGGGCGGGGCGTTTACAAGAAATTGCTGATATTCTCAATGTTCCCATTTCCTTTTTTTACGCTGATCTCTCAACAAAAGAAAATGCCCTGGATCCTTGTGATGAAGGGATCGTAAGTAAAGAAGAGCACATCCTTTTGAAAAGTTTTAGAGAGCTCAAACCTAAGAAACAGAAGGCAATTTTGTGTTTGATTGTCTCATGAGATAAAAACACTATTTTAAATTTTATTGCTAATTTCCTGAAATTGCTTTATTGGTAAGAGAATGTTTTGGTCGTCTACGCAGCGATCAACAGGGAATGAAAGACCCGAAACTTGAGACACGTATTTATCCAGCTTTATGGATATCCCGGATTTCCGGGAGCTTTTGTTATGTCCAGGTGCTCTTTAGCACTAAAAGCAAAAGGCTGAGTCAAGTTTCAGCTCTTTCAACTCCCGGAATACCAATGCGAGGGCGCTCGCAACCGGCAGGGGAGCTTGAGGTGAAAGCTAAAAATCCACACTTTAACGATATTTCGATAGGCAGAAAAATTCGCTTTAAAAGAACAATGATCGGAATGTCACAAAAGCAATTAGGCAGCCAGTTAGGTGTGACTTTTCAACAAATCCAAAAATATGAAAAAGGCTCTAATCGTATAGGGGCGGGGCGTTTACAAGAAATTGCTGATATTCTCAATGTTCCCATTTCCTTTTTTTACGCTGATCTCTCAACAAAAGAAAATGCCCTGGATCCTTGTGATGAAGGGATCGTAAGTAAAGAAGAGCACATCCTTTTGAAAAGTTTTAGAGAGCTCAAACCTAAGAAACAGAAGGCAATTTTGTGTTTGATTGTCTCATGAGATAAAAACACTGTTTTAATTCTTATTGCTGGTCTCCTGAAATTATTTTATGAACAAGTACCAGGGTTCTCGTTGTACAGTGAGGTTGAATGGTGGAGCCCAAAGCCTGAAAATCCAAGCTGAGACATTAGCCTGCTTTATAAGTATCGCGAGATTCCGGGAGTTTTTGCCATGTCCAGGTGCTTACCAGCACTAAAAGCAAAAAAGCTGACTCGGATTCAGTGTTTTTGATTCCCGGAATACTAATGCGAGGGCGCTCGCAACCGGCAGGGAAGCTTGAAGTGAAAGCTAAAAATCCACACTTTAACGATATTTCGATAGGTAAAAAAATTCGCTTTAAAAGAACAATGATCGGAATGTCGCAAAAGCAATTAGGCGGCCAGTTAGGTGTGACTTTTCAACAAATCCAAAAATATGAAAAAGGCTCTAATCGTATAGGAGCGGGGCGTTTACAAGAAATTGCTGATATTCTCAATGTTCCCATTTCCTTTTTTTACGCTGATCTCTCAACAAAAGAAAATGCCCTGGATCCTTGTGATGAAGGGATCGGAAGTAAAGAAGAGCACATCCTTTTGAAAAGTTTTAGAGAGCTCAAACCTAAAAAACAGAAGGCAAAAGATTAAATTTTCGTTAGAATAAAGAAAAAAATAAAGAGGCTCTTGCTAAATAATAAATTATTCTATAAACCCTTTTTTAGAGAAGGGGGTTAACATTTCTCCTCCCCCCCCCCCGCAGAAATGTCCAAATAGAACCTCCTTCTCGTCATTTTAAAAATCATGAAAAATTTGGGCCTTTTTCCCTTTTTAAAAGAGTGACTTATTTGTGTTAGGAAAAGTTGCTGTGTTCGGCAAATTGGGGGTGTGGTGTTTTTAGGGATTTGGGAAGGGGTTGAAAAATCATCTTGCCAGAAAGAGTTCTCAAAAGGAAACATTGGAGAGTGATCATCCAAAGGACGCACAGTGGAGAGTTGTCATCAAAGGGGGTGGATTAAAAGAAGCTACCAAAAATCTGGAACTTCAGGCTTTAAGTGAGGGCCAATCCGTACAGCTGAGACCTTTTCTGCTAAACCTGTGCGATCTGAAATCTCAACCGCTAAACCACAAAGGGTGGCGGGACCACATGCCGGTTCAAAACGATCTTGCTTCGTTTTATAAAGAAAACGGTGTAAGGGTTCTTCTTTATCCATTCCTAGAGATGAGTTATAATCTCCACACATGCCTGCATCTGTTAAATAGGCGCTCCCACCTTCTAAGATCTGCGCGTCAGCCGTGGGAATATGCGTATGCGTGCCAACGATAACACTTACACGACCGTCAAGAAAATGACCAAAACATTGCTTCTCGCTTGTCGTTTCTGCGTGAAAGTCAAAAATAACCGTATCGGCTTGCTCCATCAACGAACAAGCAAGCAGAATATTTTCCGCTGTTTCAAATGGATCTTCTACTTTGCACGGCATAAAAACGTTGCCTAATAAATTGGCGACAAGAACACGGGCGCCATTTTTTGCCGTAAAAATACCAGCACCTCTTCCGGGAGTTTCTTTTGAAAAATTGGCAGGGCGTAAAAAACGATCACTCTCATGGGCATACTGCAATGCTTCTTTGTGAGAAAAAGCATGATTGCCTGTGGTGACAACATCAACACCGGTCATCAAAAGATCTTGATACGTTTCTTGTGTGAGACCAAAACCACCAGAGGCATTTTCACCATTTACCACAACAAAATCAAGCTGCCACTTCTTAATCAGTTGAGGAAGGTGTTCAAAAACAGCTTTACAGCCTGTGTTACCAACAATGTCACCTAAAAATAAAAAACGCATAGGCGCTTTAATCACATTTTAACATTTTAAGAAACCTTTTTCTGTAAAAATACCCTGGACCTGTAGATCATGTTCTGCTGCGGGAATAGAGGAAACCTCCTGACATGAAAATCCTATACCCCATAATGTCATTTGATGCCCTTGTTTTTCAAGAGCTTCAACCGCACGGTCATAATATCCACCTCCATAGCCAAGACGGTGACATTGACGATCAAACGCAGAAAGCGGAACAAGAATATTATTGGGGACAACAACGCCATTGTCGGCACTGGGACCAAAGGTGCCAAAGCGCATGGGCTCTAAAATCGTGCTGGGCGAAAATGCACGGAAAATCATGGTGGTGGAATCAAGTACTGCTGGTAAGGCTAAATGTCCACCGCGTAACGCTACAGCAGCCAGTAAAGGACGCGGGTCAATTTCCGATTTAATGGGCCAATAGCCTGCCAAAATGAGGCGTGAAAAATCTGTTCCCTTTTTTTCAAGGTATTCAATAAAGTGGCAACAAGCACGCTGCGAAAAGAGTGTGCGCTCTTCTATTAAAAGAGCATCACGACGCGACAAACCGCTTTTGCGCTGCTGTGTGCGAAGGGCTGAAGCAGATTCACAGAGGGGATTTTGTGTCATTGTCTCGCCAAGTTTTGCCAATTGTTTTATCAGATGCTGGCATTTTATCCATTATTGGCGTTTTGTAAATCTCTGTTAGGACAAGAGGTGCGCTCATGGAAAGAGTGTGCGCTCTTCTATTAAAAGAGCATCACGACGTGATAAACCGCTTTTGCGCTGCTTGTCCGTGCGAAGGGCTGAAGCAGATTCACAGAGGGGATTTTGTGTCATTGTCTCGCCAAGTCTTGCCAATTGTCTTATCAGATGTTGGCATTTTATCCATTATTGGCGTTTTGTAAATCTCTGTTAGGACAAGAGGTGCGCTCATGGAAAGAGTGTGCGCTCTTCTATTAAAAGAGCATCACGACGCGACAAACCGCTTTTGCGCTGCTTGTCATGCGAAGGGATGAAGCAGATTCACAGAGGGAATTTTGTGTCATTGTCTCGTCAGTTGTTTTATAAGATACTGGCATTTTATCCATTGTTGGCGTTTTGTAAATCTCTGTATGGACAAGAGCTGGCTCATGAAAAATGTGCGCGCTCTTATGTTAGGGCATCTTGGTGCGATAAACCGCTTTTGCGCTGCTTGTCATGCGAAGGGCTGAAGCAGATTCACAGAGGGGATTTTGTATCATTGTCTCGCCAAGTTTTGCCAATTGTCTTATCAGATGCTGGCATTTTATCCATTATTGGCGTTTTGTAAATCTCTGTTAGGACAAGAGCTGTGCTTCATGAAAAAATATGCATTCTTGTGTTAGGGTATCTTGGTGCGATAAACTGCTTTTGCGCTGCTTGCCCGTGCGAAGGGCTGAAGCAGATTCACAGAGGGGATTTTTTTGTAAGTGCTGTCTGTTTTATAAAATAAAGCCCCTCGTGATTTTTATTTCTTGCAAAGAGAGTATCGTCATTGGTCTTATGTAAAAGGACTTTCTCAATTTTTTTGGGGGGGAATTTTATGGGTAAAAAAAGGGTGATCCACAACAGCCGATGGAAAAAGTTGACCCCGGGAACCTATACAAATAGGTGGGCGCCATATGAAAAAGCCCACGGGCTTGATCAGGGACAGCTCCCTTGGAGATCATTAAGGTCTCAGGAATACGTTATTTCCTGTCGAGAAGCGCAGAACACCCTCCTTAATATAAAACAATTTCAGAGTTTCTGCTAGAGATAAAATAACCGCAATCTCTTCTTTTTCATAAAGTTTTTTCAAGAGAGTTTTTATAACCTTGCTGGTGGCTGCTTGAGATGGCTGTATGATATGCTTTATTCAAAGTAAAAAAGCAAAAAATATGAGTGGGGGGGTGTTTGAGTGACGCAGAACGGTTTATTGGCAATCGCTTGCTTTTTATGTTTCGGGGAATGCTTGGAGGAGCTTTGAAGGGGAAATATTTCTTATTCAAGAATGTTTGTTTAACTGATGTTGCGTCTTTGAAGTTTTTGTCTTGTGGGGAATATTTCAGTGCTGTTTTATCAACTTTGAGGGAGGAGGACGAGCTAATATGGTATGTGCTGCTTATGGGTTTCATAAAAATAAAAAAACAGATGATGATAGTTTATCAGAGGTGCTAAGCAATGTTTTAAGCTTTTTTCAAAAAATATTTTTTGAGGATCGTGTTTTATCATCTTTTTATCCATGATAGAGGGATAGTGAAAAGAAGAGGCGGTGTGAGAGGACCAAGGCGTGCAGCGTTTTCTTGCTATGAGAGAAATTCTGTAGGGGGTATATTGAAAGTGTTTGGACGCTACCTTTAATACAAAAAAGCTTCAAATTCAAAAAAGACACTGTCAATTGCTTGGGGGGGTAATTGCGTGGAGTAGGGTCAATTGCGTGGGGTGGGGGTTTGAGGGTGTGGTTATAAGCAAGGGGCTTGTGGAATGTGGAGAAGGCTTGCGTCTTAGCCAAGTTTGAAAGGATGCGTAAAGCCTCTCGTTTTTGAATGGGTTCAAAGAGATTGTGGTGATTGTTCATCTAACAGAGCTTGCACGCGCTTTTGAATTCTACGCATTTGTGGGTAATACTCTAATGCTGTTTCATAAGCTTTAAGAGCAAGTTTTGGACGCTCTGTTGCTTCCATGGTAACGCCAAGTTCAAAAAAAGCGATATAGTTGCGCGGCTCAAGTTCAAGTGCATGGTTGAGATCAAGCATGGCAAGCTTGAAATCGTTTAGTTGAATGTGAATCCAAGCGCGCCTTACCCAAGCTTCAGCGTGAGTAGGTAAAAGTGCAAGAGCATTATCAATATAATCAAGCGCAAGTCCATAATCATCACTGTTAATAGCATTTTCAGCCCATGACATTAAAAGATCAATCGTCTCACTGCCCGATTGGGACCACAAATGTTGAAGTTGTTGACTGATCTTTTTTGCTTGAGAAACATCAGCACAATATTTCAACTCTTTCAGTAAACGTAAAATTTCTGCTTCTTTGCGTTGCTTAACTCTGTCAACATGGGAAAGCTGATCTTTGTCAAGATCTTCAAGAATAACCGCCGAGGAATCAGAATCGGAGGGCGTTGAGGAAGGCGGAGGAGAATTGGGAATAAGATCATCTAACGGTAAAAGCGATTGTGGAGAAGGACGATCTTCAGGAAGCGAAGGAGGATTTTTCCCATAGCTAGAGGGAACAAAACAAAATATGCCAACAAAAAAAAGAAAAAAAACGCGCTGGAAAATACAAAAAAAACGCGACTGAAAAAATCGAAAGGCTTTTAAAAAAATAGAAGAATCCATAAAAACAAGCCCCCAAAAGATAAATCACCAAATATTATCAAATACTAGACTTGTAATCAACGGACTTATAACCAACGGACTCGTAACCAAAAAATCTTAAGGAAAAATTTTTAAGCCTACAAACAGTAGGCATAAAAATATTAACCAAAACAACTAGCCTTGACGCGCTCTAAAACGTGGATTCGTTTTATTAAGAATATAAATACGACCCTTACGACGCACCAAACGATTGTTACGGTGGCGCTCCTTTAGTGCTTTAAGCGAATTTTTAATTTTCATCATATTCACCGTTAAACAGTTTACGTAACACAATACTATAATACAACATTAAAACAACTGTGATATAACATTAAAACACAATATCACAACCCCAATACACTGCTCACTCAATGAACATTACATTGCGGAACATTACATTGCGATATCGTACTTGCATCATAACATCACGCGATACACTTTTTCACTGTGATCACAAAAAGAAAAACGCACCCTTAAGGTACGCATTAACACACTTCATTAGCACAACGAATAAGTGAAAATTGCAAAAAAAGTAAGCGAGATTTAACAAGAAGTCTTATTCTTGTCAAGGGTATATTATACATTTCTTATGGTGTGTTAATGGTTGCTTTGAAGATAAAAATATTCTCGTAAAAAGCAAAAAGAAGCACAAAAAGTGGAAATAAGGAAAAGCTTCTCATTTGTGAGAAAATAATCTTGTTTCTCCGTAAAATATCATCGTTTAGTAAGGGTCATGTAAAATTTATACCATGAGGTGTTTTTGTTAGTGGGTGTGATGATATTATTAAGACTTATTCTTAAAACCTAGAAAATAAACCGCATAATGAAGACAAATGGGATGAATTGTTAAGGATCAATTTCTATTGTTCAGAGCAAATAAGAGCCTCGCGTAGAGTTGAGATTTTCTCATTGCAAATCTTTATATCTCATAGCATTTGCTGCTTGCATATCACAAGCGGGATTGGTGTATGAGTGAAAATACTTGAAGGTCAAGAAATAAAACGGTCTTTTATAAATCCTTTCAAGTGCAAGAGAGTGTTGCAACATTGGGAGCTGGCAAGCGGGTGTGATGAGGCTGGCGTTTACGCTTCATAAGCTTGAAGAGGGTGGGGTGCTATGAATGTTTAAGCTATTACCCGAGAGCTTTTATGTTCTATGATGAGGGGGGGTGAAGTGGTGGCAATGTGCATTGGCCAAGTGTTTTTTTAAAATAAGCGTTTCTTTAAAATAAGTGCGTAAATTGGTAACACAAGCGTCTTCTGTTGGAGGCTTTTTATTTTATGTGAGGGGTGAGAGGATGTTTGGGAATGGATAAGCTTAGTGCTGTAATCATATCCTGTAATTATATCTTTGACGTGGAGATTAAGAACGGAGCGAAGCGCTTGGCTCTTTTAATGAGGGATTAAATCTGTGCTGTTAGAATGAAAGATTATGTATAAATTTCTCTTTGAAGGCAATAGCTTATGCTTCTTTGAAACCCCATTATTTCTACGTGGGGTGGATTGCTGGATATTGTCAAGCGGATGGGGAATTCAAATTATCCGGTGAGAGAGACAGTATACTGAGAATACACTTTGGCTCTTGAATGTGGATAGTTTGAATTCCTTTTAATATCCATGCTGTAGAAAAATTTGACCTTCCCAAGGGTGGTCTATGATGATGTTTATTGAAAGAGTGAAAGCTTCACATTTTCTGGGGATAGACGTAATAAAAGTATGTCATAATACCAATTTATATACATGTTGCAAATGCCAAAGAGAGCTGACGTAATGAGCATTGGTATCCCGATCAATAGGGGCAGGGACTCTCTTCCTACCGCGAGGTATACTAGACAAAGAATTCCTGTCATTAATAAAAAGCCTATTGCTAGGATTTTCGTTACGAAAACAATGGGTTTCCGAAAGGTTAGAAGAAAGAGGAACAACATATGTCTAAATGGACCCCCTTTACGTTTTTTGGGAGGAACAGACTGTGTCTCATTTAAAGTTGCTTCATTGTTTTTAGAAATGAAGTATTTTTTCGCACAATGAGCGTTTTAAAGGCAATAATAGTATTAAAATGATAGTATTAAAAAGTATAATTTAGCTTTATCAAGATCATAAAATAAACATTTATATTTAGTCAATTAAGGGTGCTGTTAGGTGCTCTTGAAAGAAGCTTGCAGCGCGAAAAATTGTGGGAACTGCGTGAAGTTGCGGGTCGGTTGGTCTTGACGAATGTCATTGCTGAGCAGGATAGAGAGTTACAGACAGTCTTTTTTGGTTGATTATAGAGTATGCGTAAACAAAGTGCGTTTACGATAAGGGAGTTCATAAAGAACTGCGGGATGCAATAAAGAGATGCCATAAAACCAATGAGCATTATACGGTGGTGATGCGCCTTATAATTTATTGTTTTAACAGGATTAAAAGGTGGGAAAATGGATGCGCTGAAAAGAGAGGGGGCGTGAGAGAAAAAAATTGATCTGTAAAAAAGCAATTTAAGCCGTTGGGGAGAAGTTCAGGGAAGCTTTTTCGAGAAAGATGTTGGGCGGATTAACGAAAGGAGAAGGTCCTCTATTCGTTAAGGAAAAAAGAGAGGAGAAAAAGAGGAAAGTTTCTATGCTGAAGAGGCTACCTTCTGGCTGATATTGGGCTGCGTTTGCGAGAGTTGTTTGGGTGGAGTCATACGTTTTACCTCTTTGCAGCGATTTTATGAGAAAACAAAACGATGCTTTTGTGAAAATGCTTTTGTGCAAAAATAAACATAAGAAGAGAGGCTAGAGACAATAAAAGCGCAATCGTTGGGATTGGTATCTAGGGGGGCAATAGATCAGTCTATTTCCTAAAGATTGAGATTAAAAGCAAAATGAAGGGGCTGCCTCTATCATGGAGGAATAATGATGCCTTGGAGGTAACATGTTGGAGAAGATGGTGTTGGATGAGGGGGGTGTTGGACCGAGGGGGGAAGGATCAGGGCTTGTAAGAGGGGGGCAGAGTTTTGGGTGGGGAAGAAGGGTTGAGAAGGGTTGGGGCGCACTTGTTGAGCCGTATGAATGGTTGATCTGTGTGGGGTGAGAGGTTGTGTTTGAGGGGGGCATGAGATGTTCGTGTAGGACGAAGCGATTTGGATGAGGGGGGGGTGAAAGATCAGGGCTTGTAGGAAGGGGGCAGAGCTTTGGGTGGGGAAGAAGGGGTGAGAAGGGTTGGGGCGCACTTGTTGAGCCGTATGAATGGTTGATCTGTGTGGGGTGAGAGGTTGTGTTTCAATTCATTGGGGGAAACGTGTGAAAAAGCGTTTTTATATGTGGGCGTTAAGATTTGTTGGCTGGTCCCATTAATTGGATGACATGCCCCATTTTGCGGTGGGGGTGAACAGTGCTTTTGCCATATAAATGGATCGAGGTGTGCTCTTGTGTGAGAAAATATTTTAACGTGCTTAAATTGTTACCAAGAAGATTTGTCATTTGGCAATCGCTATGGCGATAGGGACTGCCTAAGGGAAGGCCGCAAATAGCACGGATATGCTGTTCAAATTGTGAAGTTATGCATGCTTTTTGTGTCCAATGACCAGAATTATGGACACGCGGCGCGAGTTCATTCACTAAAAGGTGACCATTTGTTAGGACAAAAAACTCAATACAAAGAACACCAACGTAATCGAGGGCATTCATGACTGTTAGGCTAATGTCTTGAGCTGCTTTTTGCACATCAAGTGGAATATGGGAGGGAACAAAGGATTTATGAAGAATCCCGTTTTTGTGTTGGTTTTCTGGGCAATCATAAAAAATATGTTCCCCTTGTTTTGTGCGGGCAGAAAGAACCGAAATTTCCGATAAAAAAGGAACTATTTCTTCTAAAATACAAGGCTGTTCCTGAAAAGTCCTTAAGGCTTCGTCACGGGTTTGTTCATCGGGGTGGTCGAGCTTGATTTGGTTTTTTCCGTCATAACCAAAACGACGCGTCTTTAAAAGACCACGTCCCCCTAAGGCATCGAGAGCGGAAAGAAGAGAAGAAGAATTGTCAACAGCATACCATGAAGCGGTGCCAATCCCTTGATCACGCAAAAATTGCTTCTCAAAAAGCCGATCTTGCGTGATCTCTAATGCTTTGGAAGAAGGATAAACAGGCTTACTCTTCTCTACATATTGAACCGTTTGAAGCGAAAGATTTTCAAATTCATAGCTGACAACATCACACTGAGAAATAAAATGATCTAAAGCTGATATATCGTCATAAGAGGCAACAATATGGCTGTTTGCTGTTTGAGCGGCTGGGCAATCGGCTTCAGGACAAAAAATAACGGTTCGAAATCCTAATTCTGCGGCCGCTATGGCGAGCATCCGTGCTAACTGTCCGCCGCCGATTAAACCAATGACGCTTCCTGGAGGTAACAGGGTAGATGAGGTGGTGGCGTTGGTTGGGGTGGTGTTGGATAGGGCAGTGTTGGCTGGGGCGGTGTTGGCTGGGGTGGTGTTGGACGAGGTGGCGTTGGACGAGGTGGCGTTGGATAGGGTGGTGTTGGCTGGGGTGGTGTTGGCTGGGGTGGTGTTGGCTGGGGTGGCGTTGGATAGGGTGGTGTTGGCTGGGGTGGTGTTGGCTGGGGTGGCGTTGGTTGGGGTGGCGTTGGACGAGGAGGTGTTAGCTGGGGTGGCGTTGGACGAGGAGGCGTTGGTTGGGGTGGCGTTGGATAGGGTGGTGTTGGCTGGGGTGGCGTTGGATAGGGTGGCGTTGGCTGGGGTGGTGTTGGATAGGGTAGTGTTGGATAGGGCAGTGTTGGCTGGGGTGGTGTTGGATAGGGTGGTGTTGGCTAGGGTGGCGTTGGCTAGGGTGGTGTTGGATAGGGTGGTGTTGGACGAGGAGCTGTTGGAAAACGGTGCCATTTTAAACCTCCGTTACAGGTGTTTGGGCGACATTGGCTGTTTGTTGCTGACGCCAATTTTCTAATCGTTGGGCGAGATCATGATCATAAACGGCCATAACAGCTGCGGCTAAAAGTGCGGCATTAATTGCGCCTGCTTTGCCAATTGCTAATGTGCCAACGGGTATCCCTGCTGGCATTTGCACAATTGAAAGCAAAGAATCTTGACCAGAAAGAGAATGAGAATGCACTGGAACGCCAAAAACAGGAAGAGGCGTAAGGGCTGCTAGCATACCAGGAAGATGCGCTGCACCCCCTGCACCGGCAATTAAAACTTTAAACCCTACTTCTTTTGCTTCTTTGGCAAATTGATAAAGGCGTTCAGGGGTTCGGTGTGCTGAGACAATATGCGAACTATGAGAAATACCAAGATTCGTCAAAATATCTGCACTATGGCACATCGTTTGCCAATCCGATTGGCTTCCCATTAAAATCGCGACATCACATGATTTTTTCATCATTCTCCATCCTTTTGATTCAATGCGATTCTTTATCATTATTTTTTTTAAAGTTTTATAGTCTCTTTGCAAAGCCAATTGATGACAGAGAAACAGTTATTTTGCAAATAAGATGGAAAGCTAAAATTTAAAGGGAACTTTTAGAGTTGAAAAATTAAAGTATTGAAGGTTATGAAGCATTTCTTTTAAGGGGGGATCAATTTTGAGGAAGAGGTATGAAGGGGGCACCATGAGGCTGTTGAGCTTACGCGATTTTCTTTTATTTAAGATTAAGAGAAAAAAATACCATTAGGGAAAAGCCATTGGCTGTAAGGTTTTCAAAAAAATTATTCGTTTTTTATTTGCTAAAATAAATACTGTATCCATATTATGTAAAATATAGTGGTAATTTTTAAATATTGCTTACAATAAAGAAGAGATGTATATCTGTCAGTTTTAAAGCCTGCTTAATTCTGCTGTTAAGGCGATTTTTTATGTATGGGGGGATGATCTTTATAGTTACTGATATTGTTGATATAAGAGAAGATAGTGATCAGCTCTTTCGGTCTGATGTCTTTTTAGAATAATTATAGAGTTCTTTGTTTTTTCACTTAAATATAATGACAATATAAAAGTGAATGATGAATTGTGAATAATAAATCTATTGTCTCTTTTTTGCCCAATTTTCTAATATGGTGAACGCTGAAATAAATAAGAGTTAAACAACGGATGTAAAGGAGATTTAAAAGCTATGTTTCTTCCATTTTTAATCGCTTTAGGTACTGCAATAACGACTATGTGTGGTAAAAAAAATATAAGTTATGCTTTGTGGGCAATTTTATTCGTTGTCATTCTTCTCACTTTCAATCATCACGCAACTTCTACTTTAAATTTATCTTTTTGAGAGAATAGCCATGGAACACGTTGAACAAAAAAATCCTCACTTCGTTATCTTTATGAATACGCTAGGACTCTTTGGGTTATCCGTTGTCTTGGTGGTGGCTTTTTATTATCAATTGGTAAAGTTTGAGTTACCTTGTCCCCTTTGTTTACTCCAGCGTGTTGGATTGATGCTGGCAGGTTGTGGGTTCTTGCTCAATATTCACTATAAGGTAAAAAATACCCATTATGGTATGGTTATTCTTGGTTGTATGGTAACGAGTGCCGTTGCAGCACGGCAAGTGTTTTTGCATATAACGCCTGATGATTTGGGATATGGTTCAACGTTCTTTGGATTGCATTTTTATACTTGGGCCTTCATTATTTCTGTCCTTTGTATCTTTGCTGTTTCATTTGTCATGATTTTAGGCGAATTGGCACACAAGTTCAAAGAATTTTCTCCTTTTCCATTCTTGAGTAAAGCGGCAAGTTTCTTATTTGTGTTTTTGATTGCGGCAAATTTGATTTCTACCATACTGGAATGTGGTGGTGGACAATGTGCCGATGATCCTGTAAGGTATGAATTGTTATCAAATTGGTTCCCTTCATAGTCTTGAAATTTTTTAATAATCCCTCATCATAATTTTTATTGTTAAAGAGGCGGAAATATTTAAAAGTCCGCTTCTTTTTTATTGATTGGGAAGACATTTCAGCAAGAGTTTTGATAATTTGATCTTTTATGCCAACGCTGGCTTTTATGAGCGCTGGCGATTGATATTTTCTAGCGAAAACTTGCTCTGTGGACCTTTTAATACTGTCTTTTGAGAGAGATGAAAGCGATTGGTCGGAGGATGCTCGTAGAGCGGCCCCAAGATTGTTGAGCTGCGTGGGTTAAAAAGCCTCGTTTTTTAGGGGCATTAACTATAAAAGTTTTTTGTTCTTGATTTTTCGTAACATTGTGTTAAATAAGTTTTTGTATTCATTTTGGTGCTTCTAAGGCATCTTTGCTGCTTTTAGAGGGATTAATATAAAATTTTGAAAATTATCTGAATAATTTTCTGCAGAGGTTTGTTTATTACAGGCAAACCTTTTTTTTTATCTCATTTTTAGATGTTTTCTTTCAGTGTGAAGCCTTTTTTTAAAAAAGGTAAGTGTCTTGATGCTGACTCTATTTTTTATTAATATATTGATTTATAATGATAAATCATCATTTTTAACATGAAGCACAACGCTGAATATAATAAAAATTTCTCATTATAAGCTCTTTCATACTGGATCCATTAAAATCACTTGCTTGCATATCATAAGCGGGTGGACCATGTGGGTCAAAACTGTATCAGAAAGGCATACCTTTAATGAATTGTCTCTTAAACTGAAGACTGTGCGCAACATTAGGAGTGGGCAGAGTCTTTCTGATGGTGTTGGCCTTGTTCTTTTATAAACATAAAGATAGGGGCTGAATGGATATTATACCCTTCATGGGGGCTATTCCTTTACGGATAGTGTTCGCGAAATGGGTGTGTTGAGCGTTGTGAGAGCTGTCTTTAAAACAAGCGTGTGAATATGTGACGCAAGTATATTCCTTTTGGTGCGTTTTGTATTACGAAAAAATATTGATTTATAAGGATGAGTTATCGTTGCGGATGTTGAATGAGAAAAACGAAAAGATTCTCTCATTTTAAACTTTCTTATAGTCAATTAAATGTACTCTCGTCCGTTACAAGAAAGCACTGGATTTGGGGCAAGATTCTTTTAAAAGTCGTAAAATGCTTCTTATGAACCCTTTTGATCGCTAGAATTTGTCGAAAAATTTTATGCTGGTCAATGCAATGATAGGGCGGTTTATATCTATGATTTAGGTGAAAATAGGGGGATTTAAATGAAAATAAGGGGCAAGATTTTAATGACAGTTGTTGAAAACGTTATTGTATAATGCATTTTTTACAGATTTTCTGCTTTCTGTAAATATGTAAAAGCGTGAAAACGTATATTCGTAAAAGGGAATGGAGGATTTGTGCATTGTGTATGCTTTAGGCATGGCATGGCATGTGAAGAGAGGAGTGGAGAGAAGATTGGGGTGTGGGGTGAAGAGTCTGTGAAGGGGGGAAGTTTGGCTGAAGAGGTGGGTGCGTTGACGAGAGAGGAGAGTGTGGGGGTGGAATGGAAATGAACAGATTAGAGGGGGATAAGAGGCGGTGGTGCGAAGGGGATGCATGAAGGATGACGTTAAGGAGATAGGGCTTATTGTAGCGCCTTTTGAAGCGCTGTCGTTTGAGGGGTGGTGATCTGAAGTTTATAGGTGGTGTGGGGTATATTGGCAAATAATGTTAATTTGTTACTCTTTTGCTTAATCAGACATCAGCCACAAGATTGCTTTTTGTTTTTTCGGCTGGAGCTCTCTAAAATTTTTTAAAAGGGTGTGTTCTTTTTCGCTGTATGTTTCTTGATCACGGTGTGAGGCGTTTTCTTTTGTGGCAATATCTGCATAAAAAAAGCTTATGGGAACATCTAGTTTTTGGGCGATTTCGAGTAAACACCCTGCGCTTACACGATTAAAGCCTTTTCATATTTTTGGATTTGTTGGAAACTGACGCCTAAATGGCTTCCTAATGCTTTTTGGGAAAGTCCTATTGCAATGCGTCTGTGACGGATTCTTTTGCCTATCAGAATGTCGATAAAATTTGGATTTTTGGTTTGCACTTCAAGCCCCCCTCCGGTTGCGAGCGCCCTCGCATTGGTATTCCGGGAGTCTAAAAGTACTGAATCCGAGTCAGTTTTTTTGCTTTTAGTGCTGGTAAGCACCTGGACATAGCAAAAACTCCCGGAATTCCGGGATACCCACAAAAGCGGGCTCAATTGTACGCTCGGATTTAGGGCTTTTAGTTCCCTATTGGTCGTTGCGTATACGACCAAAATTACAGCATTCATTTATAAGGTAATTTCAGAAGATTGGCAAGAAAAATCAAAAATTTTCTATTCTATTATGTTGTAAAACACTGCTCTTTGAGAGGCGTGGTATGCTGGTTTGAATTTGACTTAAAGGAGGTGTATGAATGGAATAATGTCAATTGTTACGCTTTTGCTTAATCAGACATCAGCCACAAGATTGCTTTTTGTTTTTTCGGCTGGAGCTCTCTAAAATTTTTCAAAAGGGTGTGTTCTTTTTCGCTGTATGTTTCTTGATCATGGTGTGAGACATTTTCTTTTGTTGAGAGATTTTTTTTTGTAGTAATATCGGCATAAAAAAAGCTTATGGGAACATCTAGTTTTTGGGCGATTTCGAGTAAACACCCTGCGCTTACACGATTAAAGCCTTTTTCGTATTTTTGTATTTGTTGGAAACTGACGCCTAAATGGCTTCCTAATGCTTTTTGGGAAAGTCCTATTGAAATGCGTCTGTGACGGATTCTTTTGCCTATCAGAATATCGATAAAATTTGGATTTTTGGTTTGCATTTCAAGCCCCCCTCCGGTTGCGAGCGCCCTCGCATTGGTATTCCGGGAGGTTGAAAATACTGAGCTCAGTCAGCCTTTTGCTTTTAGTGCTCATCGCACTTGGACATAGCAAAATCTCCCGGAATTCCGGGATATTCGTAAAGCGGATTTGTTTTTACGCTAGAGCTTAGGGTTTGTCTTCCCTCTTGGTCGCTGCGTAGACGACCAAGATTATACTTTAAGTGATAAAGTAATTTCAGAAAATTGGCAAATAAAAATAGTTTTTATTTATAAACTTTATTTTTTAATGAGAGGCTTTCCGCCTCTCAAACTCTCCGGAACGCTCACCAAAATCATGAGATCAGACCCGCGTTTAATGAGAGGACTAACAAGCCTTGCTTCTTAGTGTCAAGGAGACCCTTACGGGCGCCTAACGGCGTCCTTGACAAAAAGAACCTAGGATTGTTTTGTCCCTCTCACGCGGCTCCGAAATCATGATTAGAAGGGGAGCTTATAGGGGTGGTGATATCAGGCATATCAATTTATCAAGGTGTTTTTTATTTAGAGTGTGTGATGAATATGTAGGCTGGATTTCCTTGTCTGGTCTGGTGAAACAGTCTCGTTTGAGGGGGTGATCTGAAGTGCGTGGGGGGGATCTGAAGTTTATAGGGGGGTTAGGCAAGAAGCTGAGTTGTAGAGCATTGTTTTTAGGGCAGCGCGGGGTGGGGTGGAAGTTTCATTTGGCTTCTTTCTGTGAATGTGTAAAAGCGTGAAAACGTATATTCGTGAAAAAGGAAAAGGGTTTATGTCGTTAGGGGCGTTGTGGTTAATGAGACGGAATGTATAGGGATCGCGTTTTCAAGGTGAAGAGTAACATAAATGGAAGGAATGGCTTAGAGGAAATGTGTGGAGAGAGGAAAAATGGGGCAGGCTGTATGGGAAATGCATAGAGGTGGCGTGTGGGGTGGTGAAGGATGTTGTGGATGGCCGCGTGAAGAATGGAGGATGTTTTTGAAAAAAGGAGGAGGCTTGTGGTGTGGGTGAGGTGTTTGCATTTATCTAAATGGCGTATGTTTAAGGTGTGGAGCGTATGTTTAGGATGTGGAAGGCGGAAGGTGAGAAAAAGTTGGAGGGATGATGATTGTTTGTAAGTGGTGGAGAGGGATCCGTCAGAGGCGTTGGGAAAAACGCTTGAGGGGGGAGAAAGGGAGAAAATTTAGCGTAATTTCTTGTCACTCTGAAACCAAGATCATCATAAAAATTGGAGAAAATTAGCGGGTAAAAGAGAAAATGGGCGGATAAAATTTGAAGAGAGAAAGTTTTCAGTCTCAATGGGTGGGGTGATGTTTTTTGAGAACATGAGAGAGTAAACTTGAAAAACCTTTCCCTTTTTGTTGAATTTTTATTCACAAACTTAAGAAAATAGGGTATGAACGCTGGAAATAACGCACAGCTTAACAAAAATGTGCACTGTAAAGGAAATGTTTGTTTATGTCAAAAGAAGAAGTTTTAGAATTTTCTGGTATCGTTACTGAACTCTTACCGAACGCAATGTTTCGTGTGAAACTGGAAAATGATCATGAAATTATTGCCCATACCGCTGGTAGAATGCGGAAAAATCGTATTCGGGTGTTGGCCGGTGATAAAATCATGGTGGAAATGACACCTTATGATTTGACAAAAGGGCGCATTACATATCGCTATAAGTAGCCTTAGGGGTGGCTTGTGCTTTTTTCTAAAAGCATCATATTATTTCTATTATTTTTTAACAGTTTTTAAGCTTGCTTTTCAATGAGTGAAAAAAGGGAACTGTTTGAATGGCCTTGAAAAACTGTAAAATCAATGCGGAAAAAATAAAGGAGATTAATGGCGTTTAAAAAGGGGGTGCTTCAAGGGGGTGAGAGGGAAGTCGATTGTGAAGGGGTGGAAATGAAAAATATAAGAGAGTGGGGGAAAAAACGTTTGGCAGATGCTCTTACAGAAGAAATTCATTTGGTGCTTGCTTCCGCTTCGCCAAGGCGTTTGGCGCTTTTGGCACAAATAGGGATTGATCCGCAGCAGGTTTGTGCAAGCGATATTGATGAAACGCCAAAATTAAAAGAACATCCTGCAAATCTTGCCAAACGTTTGGCAAAAGAAAAAGCGCTGAAAGCCCAAGAAATTTTGCGCTGGTACAATCAAAATAGTCAAGAAGAGTTGCAGAATGGTCAAGAAAAATTACCTCAACAGAAAATGATTATCTTGGCCGCTGATACGGTGGTGGCTGTGGGGCGCACCATTCTCCCTAAACCAGAGGGGGAAGACGAGGCTTATGAATGTTTGCGATATCTTTCTGGGCGGGCGCATAAGGTCTATGGCGCTATTTGTGCGCTTAATGAACGTGGAAAAATAACCGTAAAATTGGTTGAAAGTCGTGTCCGTTTTAGACGCTTAACCCCTGCCGTGATGAAGGCTTACCTTGCTTCTGGTGAATGGGAAGGGAAAGCTGGTGGCTACGCTATTCAGGGAAAAGCCGGTGCTTTCGTCGTCCATATGGTTGGTTCTTACTCCAATGTGGTTGGTTTACCGTTGGCTGAAACAGCCGATCTCTTGACTGCTTATCACTATCCACTTTTCACGCACTGGGCTGAAGAAACGCATTAGAAAAACTTTAAGGCAAGATCAATGCAAGGTGAAAAGCAACAAAAAGAGAAAAGCCAAAATGAAAAAAAAGGAACAGAAGAAAAATTAATGAAGGAGAAGATGACAAAGGGGCGCCAAGAAAAAAAAGAGCCAAATTTTCAAAAAGAGACTCGCCCTCCGCATCCTTGTCCTATTTGTGGTCAAATGTCACAAAAGTCTTCTTATCCTTTTTGTTCCACACGATGCCGAGCCATTGATCTTAATCGTTGGCTTTCAGGCGTTTATATTTTACCACCCCCACCACAAGTAAGTGATGAAGAAGAATAAAGAGTTCTCTTTAGGAGAGAACGCTCAGAGCGTTTTTTTGTGTTGGAGCTGAAGGGGAGGCACGCGGGATTATCATAAACGGATTCAAGGGTTGGATTATTAGTGGCTTGGTTATTGTCATCATTCGCAAAGACGCAGATTAAGTTCAATCAATGGTGTAAGTTTTAATACATATCTAGACTTAGCACCAGTGGTTTTGTTTACCATGGATCATTATAAATTTCTTTGTTGCGGGAAGGTCGTCGATGCCTTTAGGATACGAGGCAAGAATTGATCATTTCATCAATATTGCTAAAGTACTGCTAAGGAAAAAGAGGGGCGCGTGTTTTGGTGCAAATAGACGGGGCAACAAACAATCGCTTGCTGGTGCTTTGTTGCGGAAGGTTGTTAATGCTTTGAGGGTGTGAGGCAAGATTGATCATCTCATCAGTATTGCTAAAGTATTGCTAAGGAAAAAGAGGGGGGCGTGTTTTGGTGCAAATAGGCGGGGCAACAAACAATCGCTTGCTGGTGCTTTGTTGCGGAAAGGTCGATAATGCTTTGAGGGTGTGAGGCAAGATTGATCATCTCATCAGTATTGCTAAAGTACTGCTAAGGAAAAAGAGGGGGGCGTGTTTTGGTGCAAATAGACGGGGCAACAAACAATCGCTTGTTGGTGCTTTGTTGCAGAAAGGTCGATAATGCTTTGAGGGTGTGAGGCAAGATTGATCATCTCATCAGTCTTGCTAACACAGAAAAGTGATGAAGAAGAATAAAGAGTTCTCTTTAGGAGAGAACGCTCAGAGCGTTTTTTTGTGTTGGAGCTGAAGGGGAGGCACGCGGGATTATCATAAACGGATTCAAGGGTTGGATTATTAGTGGCTTGGTTATTGTCATCATTCGCAAAGACGCAGATTAAGTTCAATCAATGGTGTAAGTTTTAATACATATCTAGACTTAGCACCAGTGGTTTTGTTTACCATGGATCATTATAAATTTCTTTGTTGCGGGAAGGTCGTCGATGCCTTTAGGATACGAGGCAAGAATTGATCATTTCATCAATATTGCTAAAGTACTGCTAAGGAAAAAGAGGGGGACGTGTTTTGGTGCAAATAGACGGGGCAATAAAAAATCGCTTGTTGGTGCTTTTGCTGGGTAATGGCATGGTGTCATTTGGGGGCTGGATTGATTATATCGTGATTTTGACCGTATCTGTGTTCATCTGGAAAGCTAATCAATATGATGTCGCTTTTATTGGAGCGGCAACATTATTCCCTGGTATCGTTCTGTCTAAGCCAATAGGAATGTTGGTCGGTAGCCGTTATATGATACATTGGTTGCGTGCATCGTTGTTGTTACGGGCGTTATGCACTGTTGGTTTATTGATGGCGACGAGTCTGCAAGGATTTATTATACTGGCAGTTGTTCGAGCGATATTCAATAGTCTAGCTATTCCAGCAATTTCCGTTCTCAGTGCAAATTCTGTGCCTAAACACGAACGGACTCGTTACTATTCTGTTCTTAACATGATCAATAGCATGGCGAAGATGATAGGACCTGCTTTGGGTAGTGCTCTCTCTGCATTTTTGTCAGATACATATACTTTATTGTTTTCTGGATTTCTGACATTGCTAGGCTTTATCGTGTTTTGTTTTATTGGTGCACAACCTGTCTCGTCTCTTATGGTAAAAACAGCGAACACCATAAAATCACAACAGAGGCTTTATGGAACAACTTGGTATACTTATGTGGCGGTGATGTTTGTGTATTTTGCTATGATCTTTATGGTGAATAATCAGTTGCCTGTCATCCTTAATGCACTGAAAATGAATAAACAGGCTCTTGGGATGCTGGTATCCGCTTCAGGGATTGGTAATTTCCTCTATGGGTTTTGGAGAGTGAAACAATCAAAGCATAAACCCCTTACAGGAAAAATATCGGAATTGTTAATGCCTGCAATGTCAACAATGGTTTGTTTTGTCTTGATCTCTGTGTGCTTTTTTTACTTGGATTTACTCCGTATTGAGACTTTGTTGCTCTGTTTTTTTCTTATTGGAATGGTGAGTGCTTACTTTTCCATATCTTCTAATGTTTATCTGGTCACTAATTTCAATGAACAGATTGGGTTGGCTTCTGGATGGGTGCAGTCTATACAAAATTTAGCTATGTTGGTGGCGCCCTTTGTTGGAGCGTTTGTTTTAGGTCATACTTCGGCTGGGCAGTTGTTCCTTTTTTCTGGATTGAGTGGATTATTCTGTTTATTGGGTATCAGGATATTTGTGAACCGTTCTTTGTTCATTATTCATTCTGAATGATTGGCTCATCAACGAAACATGTGTTTTAAATCATTTTTCTGAGATTTAAGGGGCGTGGGAATAATCCAGCATCGGGCGTTTTTTCAACGTTATAAGCGCAATCTTTGATTTTTACTTAACCACTCATATGTTTTTTTCGGGGCTTTGCTTTCTCGATACTGTTCTACCGTTTCGTAAACGCAATCGGGGGCATGGTTTTGAGCAGCAATATCATTTTTGTTTGACTCTGCTTTGCTACGAATAGTCAAACTTTAAACCCCAGCCGCTGATCCTCAAGCAGCTTGACTTAAAGCAATAACGGAAACAGAAAACGAACTATCGCGTGAATTATCCTATCATGCTGTAAAACATCACTCTTTGGGGGGTGATATCAGGTATGGGAAATTTTAGGCAGGGGGGATATATTGATCGTTGCGTTTTTGCTTAATCAGAAATTAACCATAAGATTGCTTTTTGTTTTTTCGGCTGGAGGTCTCTAAAGTTTTTCAAAAGGGTGTGTTCTTTTTCGCTGTAGGTTTCTTGATCGTGGTATAAGAGGGTGTCTTTTGTTGAAAGATCCTCTTTTGTGGCAAGGTCTGCATAAAAAAAGCTCATGGGAACATCTAGTTTTTGGGCGATTTTTAGCAAACACCCTGCGCTTACACGATTAAAGCCTTTTTCGTATTTCTGGATTTGTTGGAAACTGACGCCTAAATAGCTTCCTAATTCTTTTTGGGAAACTCCCATTGCAATGCGTCTGTGACGGATTCTTTTGCCTATCAAAATGTCGATAAAATTTGGATTTTTGGTTTGCACTTCAAGCCCCCCTCCGGTTGCGAGCGCCCTCGCATTGGTATTCCGGGAGTCAAAATACTGAGCTCTAGTCAGTTTTTTTGCTTTTAGTGCTAAGAACACCTGGACATGGCAAAAACTCCCGGAATTCCGGGATACCCACAAGAGTGGGCTCATTTTACGCTAGAGCTTAGGGTTTTTGAATCCCTCTTGATCGGTGCGTAGACGATCAAAATTACACTTTAAGTGATAAAGTAATTTCAGAAGATTAGCAAGAAAAATCAAAAATTTCGATTCTATTGTGCCGTAAAACATTGCTTTTTGAGGGGGCGTGGTGTGCTAGAATATTTGAGGGCAGGGCTTGAGTTATTGAGCCTGATGAAGTGCTGTTGTTTGAGGGGAAGCTGGTTTGAATTTTACTTAAGGGGGGATATGAATGGAATAACGTTGATCGTTGCGCTTTTGCTTAATCAGAAATTAACCATAAGATTGCTTTTTGTTTTTTCGGCTGGAGGTCTCTAAAGTTTTTCAAAAGGGTGTGTTCTTTTTCGCTGTAGGTTTCTTGATCGTGGTATAAGAGGGTGTCTTTTGTTGAAAGATCCTCTTTTGTGGCAAGGTCTGCATAAAAAAAGCTCATGGGAACATCTAGTTTTTGGGCGATTTTTAGCAAACACCCTGCGCTTACACGATTAAAGCCTTTTTCGTATTTCTGGATTTGTTGGAAACTGACGCCTAAATAGCTTCCTAATTCTTTTTGGGAAACTCCCATTGCAATGCGTCTGTGACGGATTCTTTTGCCTATCAAAATGTCGATAAAATTTGGATTTTTGGTTTGCACTTCAAGCCCCCCTCCGGTTGCGAGCGCCCTCGCATTGGTATTCCGGGAGCCTGAAAGCACTGACCTCGAATCAGCATTTTGCTTTTAGTGCTCATCGCACCTGGACATAGCAAAATCTCCCGGAATCCCGGGACACCCACAAAAGTGGGTTCATTCTTATGTATCGAGGTTTCGGGCTTTCAGTTCCCTATTGATCGTCGCGTATACGACCAAACTCACCCTTTAAGTAATAAAGTAGTTTCAGAAAATTGGCAAGAAAAATCAAAATAATCTCAAAGACTATAAAATTGGGTACTTTTTAAAAAAGTGCGAAATATGGATTATAAATCGCGTTTTTTGCTTAATCAGAAATGTCGATAAAATGTGGATTTTTGGTTTTCACTTCAAGCCCCCGCTGGGGGCGAGCGCCCTCGCATTGGTATTCCGGGAGTAACAAGTACTGAGTCCGAGTCAGCATTTTGCTTTTAGTGCTCATCGCACTTGGACATAGCAAAATCTCCCGGAATCTCAAGATATCCGTAAAGCGGGTTTATTTTTACGCTAGAGCTTAGGGCTTGTCTTCCCTATTGATCGTCGCGTATACGACCAAACTCACCCTTTAAGTAATAAAGTAGTTTCAGAAAATTGGCAAATAAAAATAGTTTTTATTTATAAACTTTATTTTTTAATGAGAGGCTTTCCGCCTCTCAAACTCTCCGGAACGCTCACCAAAATCATGAGATCAGACCCGCGTTTAATGAGAGGACTAACAAGCCTTGCTTCTTAGTGTCAAGGAGACCCTTACGGGCGCCTAACGGCGTCCTTGACAAAAAGAACCTAGGATTGTTTTGTCCCTCTCACGCGGCTCCGAAATCATGATTAGAAGGGGAGCTTATAGGGGTGGTGATATCAGGCATATCAATTTATCAAGGTGTTTTTTATTTAGAGTGTGTGATGAATATGTAGGCTGGATTTCCTTGTCTGGTCTGGTGAAACAGTCTCGTTTGAGGGGGTGATCTGAAGTGCGTGGGGGGGGATCTGAAGTTTATAGGGGGGGGTAGGCAAGAAGTTAAATTGTAGAGCATTGTTTTTAGAGCAGCGGGGGGTGGTGATGTGGAAAATTTATTTGGCTTTATTCTGTGAATGTGTAAAAGCGTAAAAATGTGGATCTGTAAAAGTGAAGTGGAAGTTCAAGGTCGTGGAGGATTTATGCATTGTGTAGGCTTGGGGGCTTGTTGGGCTTTTGTCATGGCATGGAATGTGGTCAGATAAATGGGGGAAAGAGTTTCTGTGAATGGAGTGGGGAAGTTGGGATGAAGAGGGGTGTTAAGCGCGTTGGTTGGAGAAGAGAGCATGGGGGGGATGGAGGTTGGAGAGAGTGTGTATGGATAAGAGAAGAGTGTGTCTAAGAGGCGGTGGTGCGAAGAGATGCGTGAAGAATGTCTGGTTTAAGGAGGGTGGGCTTATCTGTCTGGTCTGATGAAGTGCTGTCGTTTGAGGAGGATAGTCTGAAGACTGTAAGGGTAATAGGCAAAAAGCTGGGTTCATTTATAGACTATTGTTTATAGAGTGGCGGGGGGTGGTGATGTGGAAAATTTATTTGGCTTTATTCTGTGAATGTGTAAAAGCGTAAAAACGTATATTCGTGAAAAAGGAGTGGAGGGGGTATGTGTTGTGCGTGTTTTGGGGTCATGTTGGGCTTTTATCATGGCGTAGAATGTGGTGAGATAAATGGGGGAAAGAGTTTCTGTGAATGGAGTGGGGAAAGCTGGGATGAAGAGGGGTGTTAGGCGCGTTGACTGAAGAAGAGTGTGTGGGGAATATTTTAAGGCATGGCTTATCTGTCTGGTCTGGTGAAACCGGCTCGTTTGAGGAGTGGGTGATAATTATACGAAGTAATCAGTCGGGGCTTTTTAGAAACGCTTCATAGAGTGGTCATGTAAGAGGCTGGATTGTTTTTACAGACCCATGTTTATAGAGCAGCGGGGGGGCTTTCATTTGGCTTATTCTGTGAATGTGTAAAAGCGTAAAAATGTGGATCTGTAAAAGTGTAAGTGGAAGTTCAAGGTCGTGGAGGATTTATGCATTGTGTAGGCTTGGGGGCTTGTTGGGCTTTTGTCATGGTATGGAATGTGGTGAGAGGATTGGGGAAGTGTTTTTGTGAATGGAGGGGGACGTTGGGAGGAAGAGGGGGGTTAAGTGTGTGACGGGGAGAGAGGGGTGCGTGGAATGGAGGGTGAAGAGAGTGTGTATGGACAAGGGGTGGGGGTGGATAAGAGTGGGGTATAGGGGAGTTGCAGTTTTTATTTAAATAATGACAGTGTGCCTTTCTTTCCCTCTTGCTATAGGGCTTGTGAGGACCCATATTCTTTTTAGCACTACGGTTCTTCTTCATGTGGCATCATTTGCAGTGTTTTGTGGGGGGTGGTTGGTTCTTTGAAGATGTCTCTTTTTTGGAATGTTGGGGGAATTTAAAGTGCGGTGGTGGCTTGAGATTTAAGGAAAAAAAATGAACTTGGAAAAATATAGCGAACGGTTGCAAGGTTTTTTACAATCAGCACAAAGTGGTGCCCTCTCTTCTGATCATCAGCAGTTTTTGCCGGAGCATCTGTTGAAAGTGTTATTAGACGATTCTCAAGGATTGGCAGCATCACTGATCCAAAAAGCGGGTGGTGATCTTACTCTTATTCGAAAGGCGCTTAACGAAGCACTTGAGGCTTTGCCTAAAGTGCAAGGGGGAAATGGGCAGCTCTATCTCTCTCAGCCTTTGGCAAAAGTCTTTAACATGGCGGAAGATCTGGCGAAAAAAGCTGGTGATCAATTTGTGACTGTGGAGCGTGTGTTGCAAGCGCTGATCATGGAAAAGACCGCAAAAACCGCTGATATTCTTACAAGCGGAGGGTTGAAAGCGCAAGCGCTTAATCAGACTATTAATGATTTGCGGAAGGGGAAAACAGCAACAAGTTCCCATGCCGAAAGCCAATATGATGCTTTGCAAAAATATGCTCGTGATTTGACAAAAGATGCTCGTGAAGGAAAACTTGATCCTGTTATTGGGCGGGAAGAGGAAATCCGCCGCACTATTCAGGTGCTTTCACGGCGGACCAAAAATAATCCTGTGCTGATCGGTGAACCAGGGGTGGGGAAAACAGCTATTGTGGAAGGGTTGGCATTGCGCATTGTTAATGGTGATGTGCCTGAAACTTTGCGTGATAAACAGCTTCATGCGCTGGATATGGGAGCACTTATCGCTGGTGCAAAGTATCGTGGAGAATTCGAAGAGCGTCTTAAAGCGGTGCTGGCAGAGGTGCAAGCTGAAAACGGTCAGATCATTTTGTTTATTGATGAATTGCATAATCTCGTGGGGGCTGGAAAATCCGATGGGCCTATGGATGCTTCTAACTTGTTAAAGCCTGCTCTTGCACGTGGAGAGCTCCATTGTGTGGGCGCTACTACGCTCGATGAATATCGAAAATATGTCGAAAAAGATGCTGCTCTTGCACGCCGCTTCCAGCCTGTCTTTGTGCCGGAACCTTCTTTAGAGGATACTATCTCTATTTTGCGCGGTATTAAGGAAAAATATGAACAACATCACAAAGTGCGCTTGGCAGATAGTGCTTTGATTGCGGCGGCGCGTTTGTCTAACCGCTATATTACGGATCGCTTCTTGCCGGATAAAGCTATTGATCTTATTGATGAAGCGGCGGCGCGGTTGCGGATGCAGGTTGATTCAAAGCCGGAAGAACTCGATGCTGTTGATCGGCGTATTTTACAGTTGAAGATTGAACGGGAAGCTTTGAAAACAGATGTCGAGCCAACAGCAAAAGAACGTTTGAAAAATGTGCAGGAGGAACTGAAAACATTGGAACAACAGTCCGCTGAGATGACAACGGCTTGGCAGGCTGAGAAACAAAAATTAGGGCATGCTGCTGATTTGAAAAAACAACTCGAAGAAGCACGTAATGCTTTGGCTATTGCTCAGCGTGATGGACAATTTCAACGCGCTGGAGAGCTTGCTTATAGCGTTATCCCTGAACTTGAAAAACAATTGAGCATCGCTGAAAATGATGATCAACAAAATCATCTCGTTGAAGAAACGGTCACAGCTGAACATGTGGCACGGATTGTTTCACGCTGGACTGGTATTCCTGTTGATCGAATGCTGGAGGCAGAACGGGAGTCTCTGTTGCGTATGGAAGATGAAATTAGCAAACGTGTGATTGGGCAGGGTGAAGCTGTTCAAGCTGTTTCTCGCGCTGTACGCCGTGCGCGCGCAGGGTTGCAGGATCCCAATCGTCCGCTTGGCTCTTTCATGTTTTTGGGTCCTACTGGTGTGGGAAAAACCGAATTAACTAAAGCTCTTGCCGCTTTTCTGTTCCAAGACTCCAATGCCATGTTGCGTATCGATATGTCTGAATATATGGAAAAACATGCTGGGGCGCGGCTGATTGGGGCGCCGCCTGGATATGTCGGATATGAAGAGGGAGGGGTGCTGACGGAAGCTGTGCGTAGAAGACCTTACCAGGTCATTCTGTTCGACGAAATTGAAAAAGCACATCCTGATATTTTTAATCTCTTGTTGCAAGTGCTTGATGAGGGACGTTTGACCGATAGTCAAGGACGTACCGTTGATTTTCGCAATACCTTGCTGATTATGACTTCTAATCTTGGTGCTGAATTTTTAACCGCTTTGCCTGAAGGGCAAACCGTTGACCAAGCAAAAAATGATGTCATGAATGTCGTGAAAGCGGCTTTTCGCCCTGAATTTTTAAACCGTATTGATGAGATTATTCTCTTTCAAAGGCTGCAACGTCACGATATGGAATCGATCGTCGATATTCAGATAGAACATTTGCAAAATTTGCTCAATGAACGCAAAATAACTTTGCAAATTGAGCCAGAGGTGAGAAAATTTCTTGCCGATAAGGGCTATGATCCGCTCTATGGTGCGCGTCCGCTTAAACGGATTATCCAAAAAGAAATTCAAGATCCACTGGCGGAAAATATCTTATTTGGAAAAATTCACGATGAAACAACGGTGAAAATTACAAAACAAGGCGATCGGTTGGAATTTTTGCCTGAAGATTAAGTTTGGAGAAATTCACGCTATAAAGGGCGGTGATAATCCTATTATGTGATAAAACACCGCTCCTTTAAGGCGTGCTGATTTAGAAAAATTCACGATGAGACAGCGGTGTTTTATTGCAAAGAAAAGGGAGTGGTCGGTGTTTTTGCATGTTAAATGAGCGTTCTCCAATATCGTAGGATTCTTTTACTTCTGTTTGTGGTGAAAGCTATCTTCTTGCAATGTTATAAGTGAAGTCACAAGCGGGATTGTTTTATGCGTAAAAGCGTTAAAGAGAAATGCTGTTTATCCGCCGTAAAACATTGTTCTTTGAGGGGGCTGATCTGTGGTATGGAGAATTTTAGACGAAGATATTTTGACGATGGATTGGAATTTTGCTGTTTAAGCAAAAGGTGGGGGATGCGTAAAATGCACGGCTCTCTCATTTTTTCGGTGATGTGCGTTTTTCTGCTTTAAAAGCTTTTCGTATTGATCGTACTTGTGTCAGTGGCTAATGGATGATGGAACATGATCATCTTCAATTCAACACATTCTCTTATGCTATAAAGCACCGTTTTTTAAGGCAGGGAGGCGTTCAAGTTCTCGTATTTTTCGGGTATAATCAGGCATATATTCCGGTATGAAAACGAATATATTTTACAATTCCTCACGTTTAGGCTCAGCCCTGTAGCTCTTTGGCAATTTTAAGAAAGTAATTGAATTTTTCATTATTATATATATTCAATAGCGATACCTATATGAAGAGGTTTTTTCTATGTCTTCATTAACTGTTACAGCAAAGGGACAAGTGACGCTGAAGCGGGATTTACTCCAGCACTTTGGTGTTAAACCAGGTGAGCGGATCAACTTTGATAAGTTACCAGGTGGTGAACTTCGTATAAAAGCAGCACAGCCTACAAGCACAATTGAGAGCTTTATCGGACGATTTGCTGGAAAAGTTTAAAAAACACTGATTGTGGAAGAAATGAACGAAATTGCTGCTTCTGGTTGGGCGGGGGAAAAATGAAGATTTCTGTAGACACAAATGTTCTAGCCCGCGCTGTTTTACAAGATGATAAAAGCAAGGGAAAATAGCAAGTAAAATCTTAAGAGAAGCTTCTCTCATCGCTATTTCTTTACCTTGTCTATGCGAACTTGTTTGGATACTTTGCCGAGGTGCAAGTGTATCAAAAGAAGATGCAGCTGGAATGTTACGCGATCTGCTAGCAACTGGTAATGTCGTCATGAATCGACTTGGTGTTAAAGCAGGATTTGCTATTCTTGAGGCTGGTGGAGATTTTGCTGATGGAATTATATCTTATAAGGGCATTGGCTAGGTGGTGAAACCTTTGTTTCATTTGATAAATTAGCAATAGACCTGTTAATCCAAAATGGGCAGTCAGCAAGATTCCTTTCCTAACACGTAAGTTAAGATCGTGATGTTGTCATTAGTATAGGAATGAGTGGGTGTAGGAATGAGTGGGTGTAGGAATGAGTGGGTGTAGGAATGAGTGGGTATAGGAATGAGCGGGGTGTAGGAATGAGCGGGGTGTAGGAATGAGTGGGGTATAGGAATGAGTGGGGTATAGGAATGAGTGGGGTGTAGGAATGAGCGGGGTATAGGAATGAGCGGGGTATAGGAATGAGCGGGGTATAGGAATGAGCGATCTCGCTTTTTTAACCTTATAGCATTTTTCTCTTAAATGACCTATATTTTTTGAAGTTTTTAATTGATTTTTTTCTGTTTAAGTTTTTTAAATTTAGTTAAGTCATGCTTTTTTGACATTGTGTTGGTATTCAATGTTTAAATAGCCTCTGTTTTCAAGCATTCTGTGTTATCTGAGGATTTCTTTGTTAAACGACAGTTATTTGTTTGTCCGCGATACCAGACAATATCTCAAGATTTTTTTGTTAAGACACTGTTCTATGATAAATTTATCCAATTATACCCTAAAATACTGCTCTTTTGGGGCGATATCAGGTATGGGATACTTTATTAGGCGGGGGTATTTTGAACACTGATTGGGCGTTCCTTTGAAGTTCATATCACCAATTTTATTGAAGGGAGTGTAACTTTAACTGTAGAAAAGTTTAATATCGGATGGTTGGTATGAATTCATTTTTAAAAAAGAGTCCTTTAGCTCTTTTTTCCTCTCTCTTTATTTCTAAAGTTGGTGATTATGCTTATGAAGTTGTTTTTGTTTTACTGGTCTTAGAATTAACAGATAACACCTTTTTTATAGGTCTTGTGTATTTTTTTCGATTTATCCCTTTTCTCTTTTTTGGCCCTATAGGAGGTTGGTTAGCGGATAATTTTTCTTTGAAGAAAAATATGATCTTAAGTGAATTGGTGAGATTATTTTCCTCATTATTCGTTTTGATAACCACTATAACAGGGACTGCGCATATTATTGTTCTTATTTTCGCGGCAATGTGTACAACGATCGGAAGAAGTATTTTCCAACCAAGTTTTCAAGCTGCTATTCCTAGGATGTTTTCAACAAAGGATCTTACAAAGGCAAATAGCGTTGCTCAAATTATAATTGAAACTGCATCTGTCATTGGTCCTTTGGTATGTTCCCTACTGCTTTTTTTAGCAAATAAATCGGCAGTACTCATTTTTGATTTTTTTACCTATTTTATATCTATTATCGTGTTATTTAATCTCATGAATTTAAATTCAAATGAGAATAAATCATTCAATTTTATAAATATTTATCGAGAAACGGCTTCTTATCTTAAATATATTTCTACTGAAAATAAACATTTATTTATTACGCTCGTTGGATCGTCGTTTGCTATTCTCTTTACGGGGGCTATTTTAAGATTTTTAATTCCAGCTTTTGTTCTCTTTATAGGGGGAGAGGAGAGCCTTGTGAGTTATATTTTTTCTCTCATGGCTGTTGGAACTATTGTCGGTGGTTTGTTATATCATAAAATTATATTCAAGGTTACATCTTTGAAGCTCATGGTATTTTGGCTTCTTTATGGGGTTATTCTGTTTGTTATGCCCTTAGCTGCAGAAATTTATTTAAAATTCCTTCTCGTGTTAGCATTTGTTTTAGGATTTATTGGTGCCTTTGTGGATATTAGTTTAGTCTCAGCCATTCAATTATACTCTCGTTGTGAAGATTTTGGTAAGAGTTTTGGAACCTTTTCAACTTTAGCAAACTCTGCGGAAGCAATGTCTGGCTTTATTGCTGGACTTTTGGCATTCGTGGGATTGTTAAGCTCCTTTTTAGCGATGTCTGCCTTCATTATTTCTACTGGAATGATTGGCGTTGTAAAAATTAAGAAAAATAAAGAGTTAACACCTCATAATACGACAGTCGATGACAACCATTGATATATCTAATATTTCTATGCCGTTTCTTTTTTATAAGACGGTTCGTTAATTATCCTGTTCATGATGTAAAAATACTGCTCTTTAAAGGGGTGAGTGAAGAGCTAGAATATTTGAGGGCAGGGCTTGATTTGTTGAGCTTGATGAAGTGCTGTTGTTTGAGGAGGGGTGTCTGAAGACTGTAAGGCTACTAGGCAAAAAGCTGGGTTCGTTTACAGACCAGTGTTTATAGAGCAGTGCGGGGTGGTGAACCTTTCGTTTGGCTTTGTTCTGTAATGACGTAAAAGCGTAAAAATGTGAATCTGTAAAAGTAAAGCGGAGGATTTGTGCTTTGTGTATTGTGCGTGTTTTTTGTCACGTTGGGCTTTTGTCATTGTATGGAGAGGTGAGAAGGAGTTGGGGGAAGTGTTTTTGTGAATGGAAGGGAAAGTTTAGAGGAAGAGGGGGGCAGTTGTTAAGTGTGTGACGGAAGAGAAAAGGAGAAATGGAGGATGGAGAGAGTGCGCATGGATAAGAGAAGAGTGTGTATAAGAGGTGGTGGTGCAAAGGGATGAAGGATGATGTGTGAGGCGTAGATACCCCTTTGGGATGGAGAAAGAATGAAAAGGGGTAGGGATAAGCTTGCCTGTGGAATTTAAGTTGTGAAGTGTTTTGTTTTTATCAAATTGTCGTGTGGTATTTGGAAAATTTCATTCGTTGCTTTGGAGTAGAGCTTCACAATTGTCTCAAAAATACATAAAACAACTTATGATGAGCGTAAATATCGACCCCAAAAAGAAACAATATCGGTACAAATTGGTAGATAGTGGAGGAAGGCGGGATCTAAATGGCTCGTAAAGGATTAAATATTCAAACAATAATTACTCTTCGATCAAGTTATGATTTCAATGTTATGGGGATAAAAATATCATTTTTATTGCGTGGAAAGTTATCCAATGTCCGTACTTCTTTAATGATAAATCTGTCTTAAATAAGATGTAATACAAAAATCATGAAAGAAAGTATACATATAGTATATGTATACTACATTCTTTACATGTGTTTTTTCGTACTTTTAACATATATATTTTTTATGTTAAGTATAAGATTTGAGTACTATGAGAGAGGGGGCGTTTTTTTTACAAGTGAGAAAGTAATTAACGAACGCTTGATTGTAAAGAAATATGTTGTTAAGGCTATTGATTGAGAAAAGATGCTCTTATTTTTGATGTAGGAGCTTCTCAGGAGAGAATGCAATTAATAGGGGAGTTAAGATGTCAAAATATTTATTTCCGTTACCTTTTGTATTGGTGGCTGGTTGTGCATCTATGAGTAATTATTCATCAAGTTATGTCAGTCCAAATATTACGCAAGATGATATAAAATTAATTGCTAACGATTTTGTTCATAATCTTAAAAAACCTTTACCGTCCGCTACAACAACACTTATTGTGAAAAAAAATAAAACAGGAGACAACTTTACTCCCGTATTTATTGATCTCTTGCGACGGAATGGATATAACGTGATCTATACAGATCAACCAAATAAACAGCAAAATGGTGTAATCTTGACTTATCAAATAATGCCAATAAAGACAGGTATCCTGTCTATGGTTTCTTATGATGAGGTTGGAGTAACCCGTTATTATTTCCGTACTTATAATAGATGAAAATAATAGATGAAACCCCTTTGCTGGTTTGTCTCAAAGAAGTAGATAATGAAGAAATGTGTTTCAGGGGAAATGTTGGGATTGAATTAATCAATAAAAACTTACAGATGTGAAAATTATATATTCAGCCGACAATTATCCGTCGTCTCGTTTACAATTTCAGTGTTGTAATGAAGAAAGATGTCGTTTTATCTGTTTGCAATTCTTCATGTTCTGTATCAATTATATAGCGCTTTTATCGCTTCTGTCTTATAGAAAATTACTTTCTGTTCTGTGGCTCCGTATGTCAATTTAATAGTCAGATCTGAGCAATCAAATTCATATGACTCTTTATAAAAATCTGTTGTTTGAGATTGTTGAAAAGGTGTTTTTTTTATCAAATTGTCGCGTGGTATTTTGGGCGTTTCGTTTGGCTGTGCTCTGTGAAGATGTAAAAGCGTAAAAATGTGAATCTGTAAAAGTGAAGTGGAAGTTCAAGTACGTGGAGGATTTGTGCTTTGTGGATTGTGCGTGTTTTTTGTCACGTTGGGCTTTTGTCTGGTATGGAGAGGTGAGAAGGAGTTGGGGGGAAGTGTTTTCGTGAATGGGGCGGAGAAAGTTGGGATGAAGAGGGGTGTTTAAGCGCGTTGACTGGAGAAGAGTGTGTGGGGAATATTTGAGGGCAGGGCTTATCTGTCTTGTCTGATGAAACAGTTTCGTTTGAGGTGTCGTGATAACCATATGAAATAATCAGCAGGGAAATCTGATAGACGAGAAATCAGATTGTTGCAAGACCAGTGTTTACAGAGCGGTGCGGAGTGGTGAATCTTTCGTTTGGCTTTGTTCTGTAAAGATGTAAAAGCGTAAAAATGGTGATCTGTAAAAGTGAAGCGGAGGACTTGTGCTTTGTGTATTGTGCGTGTTTTTTGTCATGGTATAATGATAAATCCATTGAGCACCCCTATCTTTATGCTTCATAAAAGAGCAAGCGGTACTATCATTATATTTGCTAACTCGTGGGTGTTGGCTACAGCCCTTGGCACTTGAGACGATTCATAAGAGCCATTTTTATTCCTTCTTTAATCGTTTTTTATCCATACGGGCTCTCCCCCGCTTTTGAGGTGCAAGCGAATGATTTTGATTGATTTAACATGGAAGAGATTTGAAATAAGAGAATCTTACGATGTTTTGAACTCTCAATCAGTATCAATAACACTAAATTATTTCTTATAAATCAATATATTGTCATGGTGTTGAGGGGTGAGAAGGGTTGGGGGAAGAGTTTTCGTGAATGGGGCGGAGAAAGTTGGGATGAAGAGGGGTGTTTAAGCGCGTTGACTGGAGAAGAGTGTGTGGGGAATATTTGAGGGCAGGGCTTATCTGTCTTGTCTGATGAAACAGTTTCGTTTGAGGTGTCGTGATAACCATATGAAATAATCAGCAGGGAAATCTGATAGACGAGAAATCAGATTGTTGCAAGACCAGTGTTTACAGAGCGGTGCGGAGTGGTGAATCTTTCGTTTGGCTTTGTTCTGTAAAGATGTAAAAGCGTAAAAATGGTGATCTGTAAAAGTGAAGCGGAGGACTTGTGCTTTGTGTATTGTGCGTGTTTTTTGTCACGTTGGGCTTTTGTCTGGTATGGAGAGGTGAGAAGGATTGGGGGAAGTGTTTTCGTGAATGGAGCAGAGAAAGCTGGGATGTGAAGAGTGTAAAAATTGAAGGGGAAATGAAGAGTGCTGTTCGTGTGTTGGCTGGAGAGGAGAATTTGGGAATAGCTGTGAACAGATTGCAAGGGGGATGTGTAAAGGGGTGATGTGTAAAGAGGTGTGAAGAGAGAAAAAATGTGGTTAGCTTTTATATTCTATGCGGAACTTAACAATTATATTTGCGTCTATATTTGTATGGGGGATATCCGTGAAATGGGTGTGAGAAGCATTGAGAGATGTTTTTTTAATAAGTGGGTGAATGAGAAATACAATAGTAATCCTATTTAGGGGTGATCTTATTAGGAGCACTCCTATTTTAGCTCTTGTTGTTTTGGATATTGTGTTTTTTATGAGAGGTGTTTTGAGGGATGTGATTCCCTTAAAGAAAAACACAAAAATATCAAAAGAAAAATATAAAAACTTGACAAGGTAAATGTAAAAAGGTATCATAATGATACAATCGGAATTGTGCGTTTAAATCAGATGGGATCTCTTGATAAAATTCTGTGAGAGTGGGGGAGTGTCTTCCCAAGGTTTTGATGTCTGTTATCCTATTTTTGAAGTTTGTTATTCGATGATGCCGTAAACCGGTGCCGTGGAGCATTTTTGGGGATGTGGGGGTATCAGGTGGGCAAGGCTTTAGGCAGAGGGGGATAGTCGCGAGGGATGTTGATGGGTGCGCTTTTGTTTAATCAGAAATTTGTCTAATCTGAAATTAACCACAAGACTGCTTTTTGTTTTTTTGGCTGGAGTTCTCTAAAGTTTTTTAACAGGGCGTGTTCTTTTTCGCTGGTGGTGTCTTGATCATGGTGTAAGAGAGTTTCTTTTGTTGAAAGATCTTCTTTTGTGGCAAGGTCTGCATAAAAAAAGTTTACGGGAACATCTAGTTTTTTAGCAATTTCGAGCAAACACCCTGCGCTTACACGATTTAAACCTTTTTCGTATTTCTGGATTTGTTGGAAACTGACACCTAAATGGTTTCCTAATTCCTTTTGAGAAAGCCCCATTGAAATGCGTCTATGACGAATTTTTTTACCGATCAAAATGTCGTTAAAATGTGAATTTTTAGTTTGCACTTCAAGCTCCCCTCCGGTTGCGAGCGCCCTCGCATGAGTATTCCGGGAGGTTGAAAGCACTGAACTCAAATCAGCTTTTTGCTTTTAGTGCTCATGGCACTTGGACATAGCAAAAACTCCCGGAACTCCGGGATACCCACAAAGTGGGGTAAATTAACGTTTGAGTTTTCGGGCTTCAACTCCCTATTGATCGTTGCGTGGACGATCAAGGCACCTTTTGAGTGATAAAGTAATTTCAAGGGATTGGCAAGAACAATTAAAATAATATCAAAGACTATAAGATTGGGTACTTTTTAAAAAAGTGCAAAATATGGATTATAAATCTCGTTTTTTGCTTAATCAGAAATGTCAATAAAATGTGGATTTTTAGTTGGCACTTCAAGCCCCCCGCTGGGGGCGAGCGCCCTCGCATGAGTATTCCGGGAGTTTGAAAGCACTGAGCTCAGTCAGCCTTTTGCTTTTAGTGTTGAAAACACCTGGACATAGCAAAATCTCCCGGAATTCCGGGATACCCGCAAAGCGGGATAAATTTATGTGTCAAGTCTTCGGGTTTTCAGTTCCCTATTGATCGTTGCGTATACGACCAAACTTACAGAGTTCATTCATAAGGTAATTTCAAGGGATTGGCAAGAAAATTAAAATGTTTGCTAGTTTGTTATACTGTCAAAATAGGGATGTTTTGAGGGGCGGTAACCTGATGTTAGTAGGGGAATTTACTGGGTGAGAGGTTGGATTATAGTTTAAAACCGGTGCGGGGTGGAAGCTTTATCCAGCAGAGGCAAATTTGCTTTTTGAAGTCGAATTGTAGATCAGAGCTTATCTGGCGTGTTTGATAAAACACTATTCTTTGAAGTGTTGTGATAGCTATATAAAATAATCAGCAGGGGAATCTGATAGACGAGAAATCAGTTTGTTTACAGAACAGTGTTTACAGAGCGGTGCGGGATGGTGGATATTTCGTTGGCTTTATTCTGTAATGATGTAAAAGCGTAAAAACGTTGATCTGTAAAAGTAAAGCGGAGGTTTTGGGCTTTGTGTATGATTTTATCATGGCATGGAATGTGTTCAGAGAACTAGGAGAGATGCATTTGTGAGTGGAGCAGGGAAAAGCTGGGATGAAGAGGGGTGTTAAGTGCGTTGACTGGAGAAAAGTGTGTGAAGGAATATTTTAGGGTAGGGCTTATCTGTCTTGTCTGATGAAACTGCATTCTTTGAAGTGTCGTGATCTGAAGCTTATATTTTAAGGGTGTTGGATATATTGGCGAGGGATGTTGATGGGTGCGCTTTTGTTTAATCCGAAATTTGTCTAATCAGAAATTAACCACAAGACTGCTTTTTGTTTTTTCGGCTGGAGCTCTCTAAAGTTTTTTAAAAGTGCATGTTCTTTTTCGCTATAGGTGTCTTGATCATGGTGAGAGGCATTTTCTTTTGTAGTAATATCGGCATAAAAAAAGGTAATAGGAACTGCTAGTTTTTTAGCAATTTCTAGCAAACACCCTGCACTTACACGATTGGAGCCTTTTTCATATTTTTGGATTTGTTGAAAACTGACACCTAAATGGCTTCCTAATTCCTTTTGAGAAAGCCCCATTGAAATGCGTCTATGACGAATTTTTTTGCCTATCGAAATGTCGTTAAAATGTGGATTTTTAGTTTGCACTTCAAGCTCCCCTCCGGTTGCGAGCGCCCTCGCATGAGTATTCCGGGAGGTTGAAAGCACTGAACTCAAATCAGCTTTTTGCTTTTAGTGTTGAAAACACCTGGACATAGCAAAATCTCCCGGAATTCCGGGATACCCGCAAAGCGGGATAAATTTATGTGTCAAGTCTTCGGGTTTTCAGTTCCCTATTGATCGTTGCGTATACGACCAAACTTACAGAGTTCATTCATAAGGTAATTTCAAGGGATTGGCAAGAAAATTAAAATGTTTGCTAGTTTGTTATACTGTCAAAATAGGGATGTTTTGAGGGGCGGTAACCTGATGTTAGTAGGGGAATTTACTGGGTGAGAGGTTGGATTATAGTTTAAAACCGGTGCGGGGTGGAAGCTTTATCCAGCAGAGGCAAATTTGCTTTTTGAAGTCGAATTGTAGATCAGAGCTTATCTGGCGTGTTTGATAAAACTGTCTCGTTTGAGGGGGATAGCCATATGAAATAATCAGCAGGGGAATCTGATAGACGAGAAATCAGTTTGTTTACAGAACAGTGTTTACAGAGCAGTGCGGGGTGGTGGTTTGGAAATTTGGTTTGGCTGCATTCTGTAATTATGTAAAAGCGTAAAAACGTTGATCTGTAAAAATGGAGATCCGTAAAAATGGAGCAGAGAATTCGTGCTTTGTGGGTGTTTTTTTACCTTTTAGGGTGTGTCCATTTTTTAATTGTTGAATGCTTGTCAAATTTTGTTGTTGATTTTTATGTCATTTTTTGTGTTTGAGGTTTTGGTTTCTCTTTAGTTGGAAGGAACATGATGATGGTAGATGAACATTGTCTTCCCTTACGTCGAAGAGGGCGGAAAAAAGGGGCTTTGAATAAAACAACAAAGCGGTTTAATGAAGCTCTTTTGATAGCGGCGGAACAGGCTGGCTATCACTACGGTGAAGATGGGCTGGTTTCTTATCTTCAATATCATGCTTTGAATAATCCCGTACCGTTTTTTTCGCTTCTTGCAAAAGTGTTGCCTCTTCAGGGGACTGGAGAAGGGCAGGTTAAAACAGTTTCGCGTATTGAGATTGTACCAGTGAATGCAAAAAATAGTGAACCGGAGAAGCATGATCTTTCGGTAACGGAGGCTTGAAGAGAGGGCTGTGATGTTTGGGTATTTACTGGAGGGCAGGAATATTTCGGTGGGAGATATTTGGGCTTCCTGTGTGGGGACGCCGGCTTTTATGGGCGATGACAGAGGGGGCCGTGTGCTGAAGAGGTGATACCCTAGAGGTACGATGCTTAGAGGGCGTGATGTTATCTACTGTTTTGGATTTTTTGTGAAGGTTTGGTCTTTTCTCGTTATTGAAGGTGTGGAGATATCAAAAACAGTTTCGCGTATTGAGATTGTACCAGTGAATGCAAAAAATAGTGAACCGGAGAAGCATGATCTTTCGGTAACGGAGGCTTGAAGAGAGGGCTGTGATGTTTGGGTATTTACTGGAGGGCAGGAATATTTCGGTGGGAGATATTTGGGCTTCCTGTGTGGGGACGCCGGCTTTTATGGGCGATGACAGAGGGGGCCGTGTGCTGAAGAGGTGATACCCTAGAGGTACGATGCTTAGAGGGCGTGATGTTATCTACTGTTTTGGATTTTTTGTGAAGGTTTGGTCTTTTCTCGTTATTGAAGGTGTGGAGATATCAAAAACAGTTTCGCGTATTGAGATTGTACCAGTGAATGCAAAAAATGGTGAAGCGGAGAAGCGTGATCCTTCGGCAACGGAGGCTTGTGATATTGAAAAATGTTAGGCTGAGGTGAATGATGTGGGGTAACTGTTTTGGAAGGGGGCTGCTTTGGTGATTGCTTGTCTTGAGGGGATTGAAGCAGAGGCTATCGTGCTTTGTAGGTGCTCGTGATACTGGAAGGTGTGGGGCTTTGGGTGAATGATGCGTAAAGGCTTGTGCTGGAGGGGATTTGGTGCAGGGTGTTTGTGTGGTGGATATGGGACAGTGTTTTGATGGGTGAAGGGCGTGAAACTTGAGAGAAGTATTATGCGCTTGCGGGATGCATGTGTTTTGGTAGGGGATGCCGTGCTTGTGGTTGGGGGATGACAGGCGCGGTGTTTTGAGGGGCGGTGATGGGGGGGAGTAGGGCCCCTTGTGATTTAAGGACCCTTGGGGGCGCATATCGTGTATATGCGGGGTCCAAAGTGGTCAAAGGGGATCAAAGGGGGGGCTCATGCAAAAAAGTGAAATTCATTGCGTATTAGGATGAAGAGAAGGTAAAGCGCTGCTTTTGAGAAGGGCGTTTTTCGTTCAATTGCTCTTTTCCTTTAATTGTTCTGGAAGAATTAAATTTGGGATAAGCAAAAGGGTGAAGCGCAATTATTGCTAAAGTATGAAAATTTATAATGAAAATTGTTCAGAAAATTTCTCAAAAAATAGAGCAGAAAACGGCTCAAGTGGCTCTTATTCCAAAGCTTATTCCTGTTTTTACTGGAAAAGCAGATGTGCGAGCTGCTTGGGGAGGGCGGGGTTCTGGAAAAACACGTTCTTTTGCTTTGATGTCGGCTGTTGTGGGTTATCGCCATGGAATGGCTGGAGAGCGCGGGATTATTCTTTGTGCAAGGCAATTTCAAAATTCTCTCAATGAAAGTTCTTTGGAAGAAATTAAACGCGCTATCGAATCTTATCCTTTTTTACAAGACTATTATGAAATCGGCGATAAATATATTAAATCAAAAGATGGACGGATTGTCTATGTGTTTGCTGGGCTTGATCGAAATATCGCAAGTATTAAGTCAATGGGGCGCGTTTTCCTTTGTTGGGTCGATGAAGCAGAGCCGGTGACAGAAACCGCTTGGCAAACACTTATTCCAACTTTGCGTGAAGAAGGAAAAGATTGGAATGCAGAATTATGGGTCACATGGAACCCGTGCCATGAAAATGCACCCGTGGAAAAACGTTTCCGAAATGTCGATAATCCTCATATCAAAGGGGCAGAAATTAATTGGCGCGATAATCCGCAATTTCCGGAAAAACTCAATCGTGATCGAATGGACGATTTGCAGCAAAGACCAGAGCAATATAACCATATTTGGGAAGGCGAATATCTCCAAGCTGTCCAAGGGGCTTATTATCAGAAATGTCTTCTCGAAGCCGAAATGGAAGGGCGGATTACCACCGTTCCACGTGATCCTTTGATGCAGGTGAGAATCTTTTGGGATATCGGGGGAACAGGAGCAAAGGCTGATGCTACCGCATTGTGGGTTGCGCAATTTATTGGACGGGAAATCCGAGTGCTCGATTATTATGAAGCCCAAGGACAGCCTCTCTCAGAGCATGTGGGCTGGGTCTTTCAAAGGGGATATGAAAAGGCTCTCATGGTTTTGCCCCATGATGGCGCAACAAAAGATCGTGTCTATAATGTGAGTTTTGAAAGTGCACTTCAACAAGCCGGTTTTCAAACTAAAGTGATTCCTAATCAAGGAACAGGCGCTGTGAAAATGCGTATCGAAGCCGTAAGGCGGTTGTTTCCTGCACTATGGTTTAATCGTGAAACGACATGTGCAGGCAGAAAAGCACTCGCTTGGTATCATGAAAGGCGCGACGAACAGCGCAATATCGGACTAGGGGCTGAACATGATTGGGCTAGCCATGGGGCCGATGCCTTTGGACTGATGTGTGTGGCTTATGAACAACCAAATGCTAGAGCGCGAAAAAATACCTATCGCTCGTTTCACCATTCTCAAACGTCATGGATGGCTTTTTAATGAATATTTCTACAGATTCTTCTTTTTCTTCTTTTGATCAAATCGAAACGCTTGAAAATCAAGCACTCTTTAAAAAACTCGTGGGGTGGTATCAGGATGATATTGCCCATGTCGAAAAATGGCGAAAAAATGCCCAAGAAGATTTCGATTTTTATAATGGACGGCAATGGAATGAGCAAGACTTGGCCGTCTTGCACGAACAAAATAGACCGGTCATGACTTTTAACCGTATTGCGCCTTTAATTAATGCCGTGATTGGGGCTGAGCGCAATAATAAAAGACAAGTGCAATTTATTCCACGACAAGAAGGAGCAGCCTTTGCAAACCAGATTCTGACAGGGGCGGCTGAGTGGTTTCGTGATGAAGCCGATGGGGAATACGAAGATTCCGATGCCTTTCAAGATGCAATTATTTGCGGAATGGGGTGGACAGATACACGCCTTGATTATGAAGAAGATCCGCAGGGAAAACCAATCATTGCACGTTTAGACCCGATGAAAATGGTGTGGGATGCGAGTGCTGTCAAGCCTAATCTCATTGATGCACAACGCCTGTGGTATATTGATGAAAAACCTCTTGCTGTGGCTGAAGAAATGTTTCCCAATGTTCATTGGAGTGATCTTAATGCTGATTGGGTTAAACATCAGAGTTTTTTACATTCAACCAGCAATGGGATGACACAAAGTTATCAGACTGAGAGGGGGTATCAAGGAGAAGAGGGGGGAACCTATCAACGTCCTAAAATGGTGACATTGGTAGAATGTCGCTGGTTTGAACGCGAGGTGGTTTATAAAGTTCTCGAGCCTCAAAGTGGAAAGTTTATCGATTATTCAGAGCAAGATTTCCAAAATTTAAGCAAAACCTTTCCTCATGTTCAAGCAACAAGGTTGAATAGAAAAATTGTTAAACGGGCATTTTTGGGCAGAAAGCTGCTTGATGCGCCTGATAAGCCCTTGGTCCCAAACAATCAATTGGGATGGGAGTGTATTACCGGTACTTTTGATAAGTTAAGCCGGCAATTTTATGGAATTGTGCGCCCTACAAAAGATCCCCAACGGTGGGCAAACAAATATTTTAGTCAAGTGATGCATTTGCTCAATAGCCAATCCAAAGGCGGAATTATGGCAGAGCGCGATGCTTTTGATGATGATCGACAAGCTGTCGAGAGTTGGGCTAGAGCTGATAGTATTACTTGGTTGAAAAGTGGGGCGGTGTCTGGGGGAAGAATCCAGCCTAAACCCATGGCACAATTTCCGCAAGGGTTTTTCCAATTGTTTAATGAAGCAAAGAGCGCACTCGAACAGGTGACGGGATTGTCTTCTGAATTTATTGGGACGCGAGCTGTCAATCAGCCCGGTGTTCTTGAACAACAACGGCGACAATCGTCACTTAATCTTTTGGCTTCCTTTTTTGATGGGTTGCGTCGATATCGGCAACGACAGGGAAAAATTATTCTCTATCTTATTCAAAATTATCTGTCCGATGGGCGGTTGGTCCGTATTGCTGGGGATGAAAATGCCCAGTATGTGCCGCTGACACGCGAAATGGTGACAAGTTTGGAATATGATATTGTCGTGGATGATGCGCCAACAAGTCTTAATGAAAAAGAGCGTACTTTTGCTCTGATCATGCAATTGCTTCCTTTGATGCAAAATTTTGCAACGCCTGAGATTATGCTTGATCTTTTACGCTATTCGCCTTTACCAGCCTCACTTATTCATAAAATTGCGATAAAGGCGCAAAATTCTTTTCAAGAAGAGCAAAATGCCTCAGCGCAGACGGGGGGGAATGTGGGAACAGAGCAGATAATGCAGATGTTGCAGACAGTAAAGGCTCAACAATAGGGTTCTTTATCATGTGCTCTCTTGGATGAATTTCATCTATCAGAAGTTGCTTATCTGAACAATTTCCATAGTTACCCATGTTTTTTATGTCGTGCAATGTTGCCTCTCTTTATCTCAGAAGAGCTGTTGTGTTGAGCCGTAGTGTTGGTGTTGGGAAACATCTTTAATAGAGTCTTTTTGTCACGGTGGGGATATGTGGGAGGTGTTTTGCTGTCATGGTGGGGAGCCCATGTGGGGGCATTGCTAGAGCTCAAGTGATAATGGGTAAGCATTGAGGGGATAAATGCTTATGGGGCTGTTTTATCTGAAAAATTTAATTTTATTGTTTGAAAAAAGAGAAGGCTAATGTCATGGATCAAGAACACTTAACGCCGGCAGAACAAAACCAATTGAAACAGGATTATCTACTCTCAACACAAGAGGGAGAAGACGGTGAAATTGGAAGAGAAGAAAAAGCTCTTGAAGATAATTTCCAAGGGCAAATGCATCAACAACAGGACTCTTCGCAAAAGGCTGGAAAAGAAGTTCAAGGGGGAGAAGATGCTCCACCAGATCCGCAAAAAGACTTTATGGGCTATATGCAATGGTTGGGAAAAACACTCCAAAAACAAGGACTTGTTAATGAAAAACAACAACCTTCTCTGGCTCGCGAAGCAGAACAGTTGTATGCGTTTTTTCAGCAGTCTGTTGCAAGTGTTAAACAAAAACATGATGATTTTGATCAAGCGGCTGATTTTATTTATGAAACGCGGGCTAAACAGTTGGCAGCTTGCGCTTCGCTCTATCCTGAGATGGCCGATCCCAAAAATATTGATGCGTTGATTGGTGATGAGTTGAAACAGATCTTGCGCGATTGTGCGCAAAAAAATCAAAATCCGGCTGAAGTGATTTACTCTATTGCACAAAAAATTGGCTACACAAATGTTCCCAATAACATGGATGAAAATTTACAGGAAAGACACAATTCTGCACGTACACTTGCTGCTTATAACGGCTTGATGCCAAATGGGCCGATTTCTTTGGATATGCTTGATAAAATGTCAGAAGCAGAGTTTAGTGCTTGGGTTTCTGATCCTAAAAATAAAGCTGCTTTTAATCGCTTAATGGGGGGAAAAGAATTTTAAAAAACAAGAATGTGAGGGCGTTAAGAGGCTTTTGGCACATGGCGTGCGGAGGCGTGTTCTTTGTGGGAACGTGGAGAGGCTTTTGGCACATGGCGTGCGGGGGAGTGTTTTTGTAGGAACGTTAAGAGGCTTTTAGCACATGGCGTGCGGGGGGGTGTTCTTTGTGGGAACGTTAAGAGGCTTTTGGCGCATGGCGTGCGGGGGCGTGCTTTTTGCGGGAACGTGGAGAGGCTTTTAGCGCATGGCGTGCGGGGGCGTGTTCTTTGTGGGAACGTGGAGAGGCTTTTAGCGCATGGCGTGCGGGGGCGTGTTCTTTGTGGGAACGTGGAGAGGCTTTTAGCACATGGCGTGCGGGGGCGTGTTCTTTGTGGGAACGTTAAGAGGCTTTTGGCGCATGGCGTGCGGGGGCGTGTTCTTTGTGGGAACGTGAAGAGGAGAGCTCTTATAAGGGGGAGGCAGACGCTAACAGAAATTAGATAAAACTCACGAACAACCTATTCACCATTTGAAATGAAATGTGGTGTTTTAACAACCGGCGCTTTGCCGGGTTTTTTATGTCAATAAAACTTTTAGAGGACAAAATGACTGTAACTTATATCGGACTTAATGACCCAATGGCAGTGCGCACATGGTCTAAATTACTAAACCAAGAAGTCTCAAAAGCACTTCCGATTGCACCGCTGATTGGAAATGATTCAAACAGTATCGTACAATTAAAAGATGAAACCACGAAAGCAAGTGGGGATGCTATTAGCTTTAATTTGCGTGTGCAGTTGCTAGGCGATGGGGTGAGTGAAGGGCAGACATTGGAAGGCAATGAAGAAGCTTTACAGTTTCTCAATGATCGCTTGGCAATTAATGAACTCGTTCATGCTGTGCGTGTCAAAAATGAGGGAACGATTGATCAACAACGGATTCTCCATGATTTGCGCACCGAGGCAAAAAATGGCTTGGTTGATTGGTATGCAGATCGTTTGAGTATGATGTTCTTCATTCAAGTGTGTGGATATACCGCTAAAGCTATTAACTTTGAGGGACGTACGATTAATCTTAAACCTGTTCATTATGGTTTTAATGCGCCAACGGCACCAACCGATAAACGTGTCGTGCGCCCTAATGGAAAAACAAAAGATGAAGATTTAAAATCAAACGATGTTTTTGATCTTAAGCTCATTGATAAAGCTGTTGAACGGGCTAAATTGGCAAATCCAAAAATTAGACCCGTGCGGATTGATGGGGAAAATGTCTATGTGCTTTACCTACATCCAACCCAAGTGACGCAATTGCGAACCAACACAGATGCGGGGCAATGGCTCGACATTACCAAGGCAATCTATAGTGGAAGCCGTATCAAAAATCCGCTCTATGATGGATCTTTGGGTATGTATAATGGTGTGGTTTTGCGCGAAGCTGAACATATTACCGAAGGGGTCGAATCTGGGACGACAAATAAAGCTGTACCAAATGTGCGTCGTGCTGTTCTTCTTGGTGCGCAGAGTGCTGTGATTGCTTTTGGTAAAGATCGAGGAGCAACACGCTATAAATTGGTGGAAGAACTCTTCGACTATGAAAGAGAATTCGGGGTCGCGGCAAAAACCATTATTGGTATGAAAAAAACTTGCTTTACCTTGCCAGGAAGTACGCAAGGGGCTCAGGATTTTGGCACTATCGTCATCCCAACTTATGGAGCACCCGCTTAAAGCGAATGTTTGCTCACTTCCCCCAACAAGAGGGATCTGTTGGGGGAAAAATTTAAAATGCTTCCAGAAACAAGGACAGGCTTATGACCACTTCCACTGATCCCCAAAATCTAAACCTTACACAGTCAGACCATTCTAAAACTTTTGCTTATATGGTCGCGCTTATTCAAGATGAAATTGATGATACAACAGCGGAATATTCCCTGCAAATTCAAGATTCAATTTTTACGGCTTTGCGTTTGTGTGAACGCGAACCCTTTTTCTTTAATGAAAAAAGAGAAAGGACGTTTAAAACACAAAGTGGTAAAACATGGTATGGGCAAGAAGAGGGGGTTTTTATTGAATCAGAAAAGAGTTTGGAGGGCGTCTTTTTAGCAACAAAGAATGCAACACCAACAAAGCTGTTCTTTAAGCCCTTGGAAGTGTTGCACCAACAATATGGTATGAATCCTGCGCTAGGAACGCCATTCTTTTATACGTGCCTTGATCAAAAAATAGGACTCTTTCCAACACCAGAACATGTGGAAACTGTACAGCTTTCTTATGCTCCTGTTCATTTTGCCGATGAACAGCTGAAAGAGGATGATAATCCTTGGTTGATTTATGCTTTTGATCTTATTAAAGCACGGGCAAAATATGAACTTTATAAAAATATTCTTAAAGATCCTGAATATGCCGCCGTTTCTTTCAGAGATTTTCAAGAACAGCTTCAAGCTTTGCGGATTGAAACATCGCGCCGAAAAGGTTCTTCAAAGATTCGTCCAATGCGTTTTTAAAAGGCTTTTTTCCAAATCGTTTATGGCTGGTTTGTCCCTTATGGCTGGATGCGCGTTGGGCGTTGATGGTGAAGGGCTGGTGAATGGCGTTGGGGTGGCGATTATTTGTGGTATCGTTTTTTCGATGTGTTAGTCAACTTAAAGTTGTGTTTTTGTTGAATTTTATGCCTTTAGAGTTTTAAGGGCTTTTGTGGTTTTTTATCAATAAGCTTTGGTGTTTTGAATGGTACGAGGCTCGTCAAAGATTTTATGGAGAGTTTTAAGGCTCTTTTCCCAGTCATTTGGGGGGCGCGCGCGGGCAGTTGAATTTGGTTTGGCTTTGGTGGATAGCGTTGGGGTGGCGATTATTTGTGGGATCGTTTTTTTCGATGTGTTAGTCAACTTAAAGTTGTGTTTTTTGTTGAATTTTATGCCTTTAGAGTTTTAAGGGCTTTTGTGGTTTTTTATCAATAAGCCTTGGTGTTTTGAATGGCACTGGGCTCTTCAAGAATTTTATGGGGGTCTTGATGGCTTTTTTCCCAATCGCTGATTATCGACCCGATGTGGCGGATATCAATGGAATTTTTACCGATGAACTTGTTAATGTGCTACCGGCTGATGGCTCCTATATCCCTATGCCAAGTTTTGAACCTTTATCAGAGCCTTGTCCGGAGCCAATTTTAGGCGCTCTTGCGGTTAAAACAAAAAATGGGGTTTCCATTATTGTTGGGACAAGAGAAAAAATCTTCTTGCTTGATAATACAACAATGAACTGGAAAGATATTAGCCAAAAAGGAAAATCTTATCTGGCTAATATCGATGCTCCGTGGTCTTTTGCTTTGTTTGGTGATTTTATCATTGCGGTGAATGCCAATGATAAACCACAAGTGATTGATATTAATCATGATAAAAGATTTAGAAATTTAGGGGGAAATCCACCACAAGCAGGGATTGTTCGAATCTGGGGAGATTTCGTTTGTTTGATGAAATTAACCGAGTATCCAAGACGGGTTCATTGGTCTGGATTAAATGATGCTGAATTTTGGACTGTTGGGAAAAAAAGTTGTGATTATCAAGATTTTCCTGATGGCGGATTCGTTCAAGGGGCAACCGAGACAACAAATCCAATTATTTTTATGCGTTCTGCAATCTATGCTGGTTCTTTTATCCCTGGCTCCAAGATTATTTTTAGTTTCCAAAAAATTCACGATAAACGAGGTGCCAAAAATGCTGAATCTATTGTTTGTCGCGGCGACTTAGCATTCTTTGCCGATGAAGGCGGTTTTTATCAAATAACAAATGAGGGACAGATTATACCCATTGGGTTCGAAAAAGTTGATCGAACGATGACCGCAAAATCAAGGCAGGATAATCTGTATACCATGTCTGCGGCTATTGATGGGGTGTATAATCGTGTTTATTGGATGGTTGATTCTGATGAGAACCTTCATAAACGTATCTTGCTCATTTATGATTGGGGATTGCAAAAATGGACAAAAGCTCTCGTGGATATCAAAATGATATTGCCTATTTTCTTAGCCGGAACAACCCTAGAAGGTCTTGATTTTGTGACTGAGAATATTGATGATTTGTCCTTTTCTCTTGATAGTAAAGTTTGGAAAAATGAATCGCCTATTCTGGGGGCATTTGATCAACAGGGCAGACTGGGTTCGTTTTCTGGATGCCCTATGGCTTGTGTCGTGACATCACAAGAAATGGGGCAGACAAATGGCATGATAACACGGGTGAAAAATATTATGCCTCAAGTCAATAGTGGAAAGTTTTATTTGTCTGTGGGAATGCGCTTTCGACAATCTCTTGAAGAGGAAACTGTTTGGTTGCCAGAAAAACAGCCCTCTTATAATACGGGACAAATTCATTGTCGCGCAAGGGCACGGTTTTATCGCTTTAAATTGCGCATTCCTGAAGGCGTGAATTGGACTCATGTCACCGGATTTGATGTGGAATTGACGCGGGCCGGCATGCGATAGGCATGCCCTTTTGTAATACCATGCGATAGACCTAAGCCCCTATTATTAAAGAACAAATGCCCCATAGTCCCCAAGCCTTTATAAACAAAGGAACAAGGTGGTACGTTATGTTTCATGCTTTTCTGCGATAAAGGAAAAATAGGCTGCACCATGGTTTATTTTTATAAAGAGGAAAGGGTTTATTTTTATAAAGAAGAAAGTTTCCTCTTTGTTGTGACAAAGGGATGATGGGGCTTTTTTTCTTTTATTGTGCGGGGAGCATGGAATGTGTGGAATGCGTAGGGGGATGTTATTTAAGGGGAGATGAGTGATAAAGCTAAAAGAGCCAAAATTATGATGCAAGAGAGTCAAGATTTATATTCTGCTCATTTGACAGAGCAATGGCCATGGGAAAAAATAGCGCCCTATCAAGAGGCTCTCAATGCTGCGTTTCAAAAATATGCTCAGCGCTTTCCAGATGATGTTTGTCTGGAAAAAGTTGCTGAAGAAATCGCTACAGGACAAGCACAATTGTGGCTGGTCTTAAAAAATAAAATCCAATTTAGTGCTTTTGCAATAACCAAAGTTGAAAGTGCCCATACGGGGAAAAAATGCGTCGTTCTCTCAGATCTTGCTGGAGAGGGAGGGCTGAAATTGGTCAAATTGATTGATGAAGTCGAAAAATGGGCGCGAACAATTAATGCTGAAGAAATGCACATGTTTGGAAGAACTGGATGGGCGAAAAAGCTCGCTCATCACGGATATTCTCGTAATCTTATTCAATATAGAAAGGTTCTCAAGTCATGAGTAGAAAAACCACACCTCAAGTGCAGACAACAACACAAACAAATGCTCCACCTGCTTGGGCGGCTGATATTTTAAAACAAGCCAGTGCTGATGCACTTGGACTTTATAATAAAGGGATTGGCGGAAACGTTTATCAGGGAGACAGAGTCGCTGGTCTTAGCAATATGACAAAAAATGCGCTGACCGGTTTACAACAAGCAGCAGGGCTCTATAACAATCCAATGGTAACGCAATGGTTGAATGCACCAACTAACAGCGCTACAAATCTTTCCGGTATGGCTAAGGGAAGCTGGATTGGAAGCAATAGTAAATTTAATACTGCATTGCAAAATGCTCTGAATAAAACTTCCGATGCAATTAATCAATCAATGTCTGGAGCAGGACGTTATGGCTCTGGGGCTCATACCGGTGTGCTGGCCGATGAGCTAGGCGCCTTGGCAACAAATGCTGCAGCACAGCAATATAATCAAGATATTAATAATATGATGAATGCAAACCAGATGATTGATCGCTCTCAGAATGATCAGGTTAATGCGGCAAATAGCTATTATCAAGGGCAGAGTAATGTGCAAAGCAATGCTTTGAAAGGGGGCATGATTCAAGATATAAACCGTCAAAATATCTTAGATGCTGAACGCCAAAAATGGTCAGAAAAAGATAATCAAGATTGGAACCGATTGCAAAGCTTGTTACAGGTTGGGACTCAGGCTGCTGGAAATTACGGAACGACTTCCGGAAAATCCACGACAATGCCTTCTGTGACAAAAGATCCATTGCGTGATGCGCAGCAAGTGCTTGGATTGGTCGGAGGAATTTTAGGGCTTTGTGATGTGAGGGCAAAAGAAAATATTATCTCTGTGGGGCAGAAAAAGGGATATCCACTTTATACCTTTAATTATAAAGGAAATCCACAACGTTATCAGGGCGTTATGGCGCAAGACGTGTTGCGTGTGAAGCCGGAAGCAGTTTATGTCAATGCAAAAACAAAATTATTGCATGTTGATTATGACAAAATAGGACTGAAAATGGAGAAAATGAAAGAGGAGAAAATACCGGCATCTAAAAATAAAATTGCGGCTTTCTTTTCTTCATTTTTTGCTCGTTTTCCCTTTTTGAAAAAAGAGTATCTTCTATGAGCTCGATTTATGATTGGTCAATTATCGCATCAGAAAATGCTTATGCCGACGAGCGTATAAACTGGGCAGAAGGGCAACCGCCAAGCACAGTTAATGATAGTGCTCGCGCTATGATGCAACGCATCAAAGAATATTTGTTGGATAATGGGGGCGGGATTGAAACACAGTTTACTGTTGATGTGAAGAACGAGAGGACATCACTTCGTTTGGCGACAAAGTCTTTTTTTGAGACTTACATGGATGGCATTGTTGTGCGCTTCAAAGCACAAGGCGCCAACAGAGGAATAACAAATGTTTCTTTAAATCAATTACTTCCACGACCAACTTATATGGCAACGCCAGAGGGTATTATGCCTTTAAAGGGCGGAGAAATTCAAAAAGGGGGGCTTTATGAGATCGTCTATACGCGTGATATTGCCGGGAAAAATGCTGATGGCTGGTTTTTAACTAATCCTACTGTAAAACTTCCTGAAATTCCGCCCTTTCCTCCTTTACCGGAAACGTTTTCTTCTGGATTTATCGGGACTTTTGCTACAGAAAAAATACCCTCTGGATGGTTACTGTGTGATGGTAAAGAATATTCGCGAAGGAGCTATGCCAATCTCTTTGCTGTTCTGGGAGAAACATGGGGAAAAGGAGACGGGAGAACAACATTCAATGTTCCCGATTTGCGTGGAATGTTTTTACGGGGGCTCGATAGTGGAAAAGAAATTGATAAAGGACGTCTCTTGGGAAGCCGACAAGAAGAGTCTTTTCAATCCCATACCCATGAGGGAAAAACAGATTCAACAGGTAACCACCAGCATAGTTATCCAAAGGTTGAAAACAAGATTCTAAGGTACAATAGCGGGACTTATAAAGAGGAGGTAGCTATGGTGTCTCGGATAGGTTGTTTGACAGGTCCTGCGGGAGAGCATGAACATAAGGTCTTGTTGCAAAAAACAGGGGGGGGATGAAACACGCCCCGTCAATATGGCGGTGGTTTATGCTGTCAAAGCCTGAGAATGAAAGCTTTGAGAAAGATAAAAATGCTTGCAAAATGTTTGTTATGAAAAAAAGTCTTATTGAATATATTGTGCAGAAAGTTTTGAGGCGCTTTAGAAAAAAACTCAATTCTCTTTATTATTTTATTTTTTGTGCTGCCTTTGTTGGATGTGTAAAGGTCAGTTTGCCTATTGTTCTTTAGAGGATCAAGACAGTGATTATTGAAGGTAGGGGTAAAAGAGAACAAAAAAACTTTCTTTAATTCATAGAGTTTTTGCTGAGGAATAAAGACTTTATCCAAAATGCTTCTCTCTTGTGGTATCGTGATACATTATTAAAGCGTCGGGTTTAAAGCGCTGCTGTACGATGACAAAAAGCCCATGGGTAAAATTTATCCTATTATGTTATGCCGTAAAACACCGTCATTAAAACACTATTATTGAAGCTGGTGATATAAGGAAAAATAAGATATACAATACTTGATCCATTTAAGTATTGAAGAGACATCTATTCAGCGGAAGTCTTGCTTGGTTAAACCTTATGCCAATGAATCATATAAATGATTAGCAGACGGAATCCCTTCAGAGTAGTTGAATTGTTTGCAACCCGATGTGGGACTAAATCTTCGTCCTTTGAGGTGGTGGGAAGAGGTCAACGGATATGTCTATTTAAAGTGAGAAAAGGCAAAATGGTTCTCTCCTTCTTTTGGGAGTGTATGTAAAAAGCATTTATTCTTTCAAAGTGGGCGCTTTGTTGGCTAGAGCAGATTGGCGATGCGTTACATGGTGAGGCATTGAACTCTCTTAGATGGCATTTTGTGCTTATCAGGCAACTTCTTGAAACAGAATGAGAGTGATACGAGAAAATCTGTAAGACAATAGTTTATCCTGTTGTGTCGTAAAATACTATTGTTTGAGGTGCGGTTAAAACTTTATGGATTGGGATGTTTTTCGTCTGTGCGTATTCTTAAAGAAGCGTTTTTGTAGAGTAACTCTAGACAGGGGATGCCTTTGAAAGGATGCATTTGAAGGGGAAGCTGAGTCAAATCCGTTAGATAAGAAGCCAGATTATTGACAGACTGTTGTTTATCGATTGGCATTATTTAAAGACCGGTGGGGGTGGCTTTGTCCTTTTGGGGAAAGCCAACAAAGCATCAAGGTGATCATGCATTTTTCTTGGTTTCAGGTGATAAAATTATCATTTCAGGTGGAAAACAGAATATAATCTAAAAAATACCTTGTAAAAATTTTCGATGAAGAAATTTTTTCAAAAGCCTTTCACATAGTTGTCTGAGGTTGTCTGAGGTTGTCTGAGGTTGTCTGAGGTTGTCTGAGGTTGTCTGAGGTTGTCTGAGGTTGTCTGAGGTTGTCTGAGGTTGTCTGAGGTTGTCTGAGGTTGTCTGAGGTTGTCTGAGGTTGTCTGAGGTTGTCTGAGGTTGTCTGAGGTTGTCTGAGGTTGTCTGAGGTTGTCTGAGGTTGTCTGAGGTTGTCTGAGGTTGTCTGAGGTTGTCTGAGGTTGTCTGAGGTTGTCTGA
>NZ_JBHIOO010000004.1:131426-151780 GCF_042195585.1 Bartonella sp. AS69XJJH
GTCTGAGGTTGTCTGAGGTTGTCTGAGGTTGTCTGAGGTTGTCTGAGGTTGTCTGAGGTTGTCTGAGGTTGTCTGAGATTGTCTTGAGACATGCAAGAGCCGTACAACGGAAAAAGATATTCAAATGCTTAATACGCGTTTAGCTTATCAAAAAGGGGGATATAATGGCACTTTTTCCATTTTCTATTGCTGATATTGATGATCCTGAATGTATTCGTGTGGTTCTTTATGCTAGCGGAAGAATGGGACATGCTCCTTTGAATGCTTTGTTGAAGCAAACACGTCAAGATCTCCAATGTTTTGATAAAATACAGACTCAAAATATTCTCCAACTTACACAGCGTTTGGATATTTTAGAACAACAATTGAAAACGATTATCAAAGATCTTGAAGATGTGAAACACAAACAAGACGCTGAAGAAGCGGATAAAAGTAAAACGATGGGTGATTAACCATCTCGATTTGTGTCTCTATGGGATTTAGCTCCTTTAAAGCAGTGAGATAGATAGTTGTGAACAGGATAGTTATTTGCCTGTCCATAGAGCATTTATTTTTTTGATCAACCAAAAATGAAAAAGAGGTATTCTATAATGAAAAAATTGATTTTAATATTTTTAGCTTTGTGTCTTACTGGACCAGCTTCTGCACGTTTGAGGACTATTTCAGATGATTGTTCAGATATCGGCGGAACAATGGTTCGATCACAAATCATCAATAATATTTCTGTCATTCCATATAAAAATTTGCAAGGGGTAAATATTCTCTCTGTTTTGGAAACGAGGCCTACAGAAGAGCCAGAAATGTCACAAATTACAGGAAGAACATTTCATATTCAAAGTCCTGAGATTGTTGAGCTGGCCTATAGAGCTTACAGTACATCGCAATTCGTTGATATTTGTTACAGAAGTAACTATCCAATCAATGTTATTCGAGGGCTGAGAGTGCGTGATAATTAAGCGTATTATCTGTATTCGTTGTGACTTAAATAAGTGATGCTTGGAAAATGGTCAATCTTCTACACTAAGGTTATTTTAACCCTAGCAGTTTTCTGATTTACAGTTTTTACTCAGAGTATAATCGTTCATGTTTTACAGAATTCATGAGTGATCGGTATTGAGGATCTATCTTAAGATATTCAACTACAGTTTTTTCTATTTTAAACTGAGTAATTTTGCATCAATCGTCGTTTGAGCTTAGATGGCAATTTCATTCTAGCGTTTGGTGTTAGAAAGATTTTAAGCGTAGTGAGGCTGTAAATACTTGTCTTAATTGTCTTTGTTGACAGTATGCCGCTTGCGATAGGCAATAAATCATAGACACATTTTGAATCCGTAGAATGCACGTACATTAACAATGGCAGACATTTTCAGTGGTAGTATTGCCAATGATAGAGCTTGTGCATGCGATGTTTTGTTGTGTGAATAAGTCATCATTCACGCGGCACCAATAAGGGAAGGCTTTGCTGTAGAGCCTGTAAAATAAATCGTGCAACAGCGGGGTAGGGGGCAGAATAGACTGAGATGAGGCAGCCTTATCACGGGCTAAAGCTGGTCAAAATTCTCGTCTTTAAGGAGGCGAGGAGGCTAAAAATATCCATTAGATTGCATGGGGATGCATTTCATGTCCGTTGCAATAAATTTAAAAGAGGTAAATTATGAAAAGTTTTTTGAAAAAAATATCCATTGTTTTGGTGATGATAGCATTAACAACAGGTGTTTCTCATGCTGGAGTTTATGAACAAAACGGTTATCTCAATTCGGTTCAAGTCGTTAGCGCAGGAGCACAATGTCGCCTAGAGCTCAGATACGGTATCAGCCCTACTTCAGACATTCAAAAAGGCATTTGGGGCTGTGATAACATTGTTGGAAAAAGTATTTTGGATTTGGCAAAAACCGCAGTCATTTTGAACAGAAAAGTAATGGTTATTTTTGAAGCGGGTCATGTGCCAGCAAAAAGGGTTTTAGCCATCACTTTAAAATAAGATCAATAGGGGTTTTTTCTCCCTTTTTATATCTGTAACTCTTCAAGAGGTTACAGGTATAAAATATGGAGTGTATATCAAAGGTATAAAAATGTTTCAAAGAGCATTCTCAGTATTTTTAGTGACAGTTTTATTTTTTTTCTTTTCAGATGTAAATCTGTCATATGCTATTGATCCTCCCCATATGGTTTTCCGTATAGATGATCGCTCTCCATCTGTTATATTCTTTGGAGGAGGTTTTGCCCCTTGGGGGGATGATCAGGATATCATACATCATGTAACTGGGCACTCTATTGCTCAACAGACTTCAGCATTTGTGTCTACAACTGCAAGTATGAATGCAGTTTACAGAATGGCGCGGCAACAGATTGCTAATAATCCTGATGAAACGTACTGGCTATATGAAATTATTCCAGATATAAATTTTTATTATGTTCCTAACTCACTCTTTGATACAGCCATGTCTGCTGACAACGTTGTTCAACATGAACAAGTTATGGATCTTTATTATGCATATTTATGGCAGGATGAATGGGCTTCGCTGGGGGCAATCAATACAAATCATATATACTCTGCAAGAAGTATTATGTGGCAAGCGAATGGTGATATTGTCATTGGTCCTAGAACCTTTAATTCTCTTTTTGTTGCCGCTCCATCACAAGTAAATTCGGGGACACTTCCTTCACAAGATTACACTTTTTTATCAGCTTATTATTCTGATAGCGAGGATGCGTTATCTCCAATGTCATTGGCATTTCTTGTAGAATCCTGTAACAGCTCTTCATCCAGTGGTCATATGGAGCGTTCTGGGGATTCTTCCTGCAGCACATACAAACATTCTGTTGATGATATTATGTATAAAATGAATCTATGGTATGAAGCTCTTTAAAGAATTACAGCTATATCTTGCTATTTAATCAAAAACAAAAAAGTAGGGAGATAGCGCATTTCTGTTTTATTTGATTGGTTCTGATGCGCATAGTGCGTAGGGCAGAGAAAATTTTTCGGTATTATGAAGTGTGATAGGGGTGCTATAAAGCATAGGTGTGACATCATCAAAAATGGAAGCGTTGATTTAACAGTATTTGTTGATCTCGATTAGAAAGTCCGTTCTTTTCTTTGTTTGGAGTTTTACATCAATAATTTCTTATCTTGTTGTCGTGTTGCCTTTTGAGAGTGCGGTGATAGAAGGCATGTAAATTTTATATATTGAAGTGTTTGTGTGTGGTGAATATGAGGGGTGTTTTTTCGTCATGTGATGAACTCTTCGGGCGGTGGGGATTTTGTCCATAAAGCGTCATAAAATATCGCTTTTTGTTCTATGGTGATAGAGATCCCATGAGGGGGAAAGAAGAAGGGGAAAGTCAAGTGGATTTTGCGAGCCAATCATGTAAACTGGAACGAATTCCATGCGGATATAAATCAGGTTCTGTTTGTTGCATATAGCGCTATTTGTTGCATAACTTGTGATAGCCAATTCTCTAAATAAAGGGATTTGACCGGTAGCAGAAAAAAGAAATCATTACGAGATAGCAAGAGTGCTTATTTCAGAATATCTAATGCTTTTGCATGACATAAGGAACGCGAAACTCTGTCACGCCTTCCTTTCATATTTTCAAGTCTAGGGTTATCCATATATTTCCTTCAACTTGATCTTTATGCATGGGACACAAGGGAATTGGACACAAGGGAATTGGACACAAGGGAATTGGAGGCAAGGGAATTGGAGGCAAGGGAATTGGAGGCAAGGGAATTGGAGGCAAGGGAATTGGAGGCAAGAAATTAGGATGAACATTTTGGGATAAGCAAAAAGCCAATATGTTACGCTCGTTGTTTTACAGCGCGTTTGATAAAAAGCTAAGACATCTTTCCAATCCATTATGTGTGTAACTTTAAGGCGTTGTTTTCTTAAGAGAGTACAGAGCTTTTTTGTTGCTTGTCAAACAACATCAAATTTCAAAGCTGTAACATGTTTGAGAGAAAGAAGAATGAGAGCCTTACGGATTCAGAAGGGCAAAACTCTCTGAGCGATTCCAGCTTTTGTAAGCTAGACTTTATGTATGTCAGATGGGGGCTGTATTTGAGTGATTTCTGAAATAGGAAGACAGCCTTATTGAGAAAAATATAAAGGCATATTAATCACTCTTCGGACTATCATCTTTTTCCTTTATAATTTTCAAAACTATCTATAGCAATATTATTTAAATAATGAAGATAATGCCTTATGCTTTTATGTATCGTGTGTCTTCTTGGGATCATGCCTCTCACATAAAAACAGAATGCCTCAAATATTAAAATATTATTTGTCTCCGAATATACATTTATTGCATATTCATGGACTTGTTTTTAAAGAGATATCCCACTCCCAAGTCCCTTTTACAAGAACACTCGTCAATGGTATAGGGGTAAAGCCCCTATGAAATGTATAAAACTTATAAGGTATCTCCCTCATCTTTATGCTTCATAAAAGTGCAGGTTGGTACTCTCATATATTTTTCCAGTTTCCAATGTTACGAAAGCCTTGGTTCGTGAGACGATTCATAAGAGGCATATGCCTTTTTTGTACAGTTTTTAATCCACATGCCTGCTCCGCTTGTAACTTGCAAGAGACATGGTTTTGATTGTTTCAACAGAAAACAAATTTAGGATGAGAGAATCCTGCGATGTTCGGATCTCTCATTCAACATGCAAAGCAATAAATACTCTTTATAAATCAATGTGATGTGTCTTAAAGAAGACGAATTTTTTATAGAACCGCATGGATGAAGAATCTTAGTCTTTTAAGGTGGTGAAAGGAAATCATAATCCCTATTTTTTTATAAAGGGCATGAGAAAAGTGTTTCACAAGAATTTTATACGATAAAAAAAGAGAGTCTTTTGACATAAGAGTCTTGATCGTTTGCCGCTATAACCTGTATTGTGTACAAAGATACTGCTATCATTTTTTACTGTAAAAAGCTTCTCTTGGGATGTTAAAGGGTACAATCTTTATGGAAAGAAGAATCCGCGCAAGGCAAAAGGCTTATTTCAAAAGATTATATCGCAAGATTGCTTTTGTTTGCATAATACTTTTTTGTATAGTGATTTTGTGTTTTGTTGTTGCAAAGGTGGTCAGTTATTTTTCTTCTCATAAAAAAATAACACAACAAGCACCCGTTGAATTGGTTATTCCTGTTTTTGATTTGCGCGTATATTGCAAGGAAATTTCTGCTTCCGTTATGCCCGATATGAAAAGAGAAGTTTATCAGCATTGTCTTAATTTGGAAAGTGAGGCCTATTTTGCTATTCGTGAAATGTGGGATAAGCTTTCTGATACTGCTAAAAAACAATGTTTGACGAGGGTGCGTCCTGGAGATGGAAATTATTTTCTCTTACGAGACTGTTTTCTCAATGAAAGAGAAAATAAAACAGGCAAAAGGCGCAATTACTTTTAAGTTTTTATACGGAAAGTTAAAAGGATGCGAATTTTGATGAAAAGATAAAAGCCTCTTAAATGACTATCTGCCTCAAGACCAATGAACAATTGACTTATTTATCTTGTTATATCGCACTTTTATGGAAGGTGTGGCGACATAAAGTATGGAATGGCCTCCTTGAAATGTTTAAGGGGGCGTGGTGGAGTTTCAGGAGGATTTGTTGCGCTTTTTAAAGAGAAATAACGGGTGTGGGAAACCCATTTCGTAATGGTTCTGGTGAATGGTATAATGGTAAAATCCCGTGAAGTGTATAAAACTTATAAAGCATGTTCATCTTTACGCTTTTAAAAAGAGTAAGCCGGTGCTATCTCACACTTTGCTCGCTCCAAATGGTGCTTCTCGACAGCCTTTGAGCCGTAGAGACGGTTCATAAGAGGCACTTTTAGTCTTTTTTTATCGTTTTTATTCTACGCAGGCTTTTCCACGTGTAACATGCAAGAAAAAGAGATTGATTCAACAGAAGACAGATTGGGGATGAAAAATTCTACGGTATTAAGTTTTCTTACTCAGCACAAAAATATGACTTATCATTATAAATCAATTCAGTGTACGAATTTTACAAGAATGTTCATTGTTGACAGAACATTGTGACTTGAGAACCTTCATTTTTTGAGGGCGTAAAGTCAATAGACATGACAAAAATGAGTCAAACAGAAACATTCCTTTTATAAACATTCAAGGCATGCTTCATGCGTAAAGCGTTGTGCTGGGTTTACAAATGTGCTTGTTTTATAATTCCAGTTTTCTTTATCAAAAAAGATAAGAGAGGAAATGCATTATGCCATTCTTATTGATAGACTTTGAGGAGAGCATTTTTTTGAGAAGAAGCTGATTTTTAAAAAAGTGTGACATGTTGGTCGTTTTTTTATAATTTGATATTTTTTGTATTTAAATATTTTGTTTTTAAGCTCAATTTGTTATAAATATAAACTGTGATTAACTTAAAAACTCTATGGGTTAAAATAGAAATTGATAGTATCATTGACTTGTTTGGGAAAGAAGATTGATCTCTTGGTGATTATAGGGCTTGAATAATACTTCGTGTTAATCTATCTATGAAAATCAAGAGGTTTTGTGAAGCGATCGTGGATTATCGCTCGCAAGGGGTTGCTTTAGCGATGAGGAGAGGCTATATTCATAAAATAAAGAGGTTCGCGCAGTGACTCGTTGGTATGGAATTGCTTGTGAGTTAAATGCACGAGGGGGAGAGAATATCGGCGTTTTTAGGAGCGGTGGTTTTAGAGCAAAAAAGGAAGCTTCTAATATTTTCTGGCAGGAATTTTTTCTTTGTCAGGTATGTTGTATGTGTGTTTTCCTTTTTGTTTTCCACAAGATAATTATTTTTTTAGTGAAATATGGTTTATTTTAAAAAAAACACTTGGCATTTTACGTGAACATCATTAGGTTTCTGCTGTTTGACAGAGAAAAAGGGAATTTTTGATTTACGATTTCCCTGCTGTTTTGTGATTTTCAAGAAAATATATGCTTTTATCAATATCAGTAGGGTTCGTTTGAGTGAAGTAAACGCGGATAGCTTGATAACCGTATGTTAAACATGATCAGCATTATCAAAAGGTAATGCAATGAGGAAGCGTCAATTAAGACACATATAAAGATCAACACTCCAAAAAGGGATAAAAATGAGGCCACAACAAAATAGACGGGTACGCGGTCGCAATAATAACAATAATGGTAATAACAATAATAATCGTCGCGGTCCTAATCCGTTGTCTCGCAATTATGAAAGTAGCGGTCCGGATGTTAAAATTCGCGGGAATGCTCAGCAAATTGCCGATAAATACATAAGCCTTGCGCGTGATGCACAAGGTGCAGGTGATCGTGTTATGTCGGAAAATTATTTACAACATGCCGAGCACTATTTGCGTATTATTTTAGCAGCAGCTGGGCAAATGTCTCAATCAGTTCGGCGTGATGAAAATCGTGGTGATGAAAACGAAAATCGTGATGAAAACAATGGGCAAGAATGCGGTGAAATAAATCTTGACGGTGAAAAAAAGGATGCTGTCGAGGATGATACAGATGTATTACAGATGCCGTCGCAAAAAAATGGCAATGGCCAATATGATAAAGCGCAAAATGGGGATGCGCGTGAAAATGCTTTAGAAGCTCTATCGGATGAAAAAACGGATCAAGAGCACTGTCGCTCTGAGAAAAATGTTGAACCCGTCAAAAAAACACGTCGTTCTCCGCGTCGACGTACTGTACGGACCCAAGATGAATCATCTCTTGAGCTTTCACTTACAACAGCAGAAAGCACGAGCAATGGAGATGCATCAACAGCAACAAAAGAGGTTTCTTCGTTGCCTGGATTAAGTGATGGGATACAGAGAAAACCGCGCCGTCGCCGAGTGGTCAATCTTGAAGCAGAGGAAAATGTTTAAATCTTCAGGAGTGTTATGTTAAGCGCTTGTGGTGATGTTATTGGTATCATGATGATAAATTATATCTGCTCAAGAAGCTTCTTGCGCTTTGTTTGAATTTTCATGGGGCAGTATTAGGAACTTAACGAAGGGGTCGACAGAAAAGATTGCCTCTTTGCTGGGATTTAAGTGATGGGATACAGAGAAAACCACATCTGTGTATTTTAAGAGGCAGTTCTTGTATGAAGAACGCAATGTCGTTGTTTTATTTATTCATTCATACTTATATTTAACTGTTCAATGTATTTATGCCCATTTTGCGCTGGTGTTCATGAATTCTATCACGTGAAATACATCGGCTATCTTTGCTTAATAAAGATGCAAGCTGGGCGTTATTGCTTTAATTTTCAATGTTGCAACAGTTCTTCTTTTGATACCGGATCATTCATAAGAGATATTTTTATTCATCCATTTGCTTTCTTGGATATGTGAGGCAATGATTTTGATTCAGTTCCTTATGAACAGATGTGAAAGGGGAGAATCTTACAGTATTTGAGGCTCCCGTTTGACATGCAAAATAAATCATCACTATAAATTAATTATGTTGAATTTTTGCACTCAAGAATTTGCACTCAAGAAGATGCCTTTCTTGCATGTTCATTAGATTTTCCCAAGCGATGTCAGTTTTCTTAAAAATGGGAATGCGTTGACAGAAAGGTTTCTTCTTTTCCGAGATTAGGTCAGGAGATACAGTGAAAAATCTACCGTTTCCCAAGTGGTCGTATCTTGAAGCAGAGGAAAATGTTTAAATCTTCAGGAATGTTATGTTAAGCGCTTGTGGTGATGTTCGTTTGCTTAATGAGGCATTATCTTCGAACTTTCTTTTGTTGTTTCAACAGAAAGAACGGCGATTAGTGCACCGGTGTGATAATTGTAAATCATAAATTTTATCTGTCCATCAGGGGTTAAAACTTTCAGTACAATATTGTGTTCTGAGAGGCTTTGCGACAAAATCTGTGTTTTTTCCGGTAGAGAGAGCGTATGATGGATAACGTGTGGGTTTTGGTTGGGAGAGGAAGATAGCTCTGTTTGTTTTGGCGCTGATCCGGTTGTTATCACTTTATAAACAATTAAAAACAGTACAGTTAGAATAAGGAAAAGCGTTATTAAAACGGAAATAATCATTAAACCCATAAGTTTTTTTCTTACTCGTTCTACAGCAGGATCTAAAGGGAGATCTTGAGGCAGAGAATTTTGCTCTGTGTGATGGTCTTTTGAAGGTTGCATCCGCTTATTATCCATCATTTCTGTCATTGATTATTGTTTTAAGATCTGATGGGTTTATGCTTTTAAAGTTTTTTGTGCAAGAGGTTTGTGGAAGAAGAATGTAAAAGAGGAAGCGATGTTGGTAAAATACCTTCTTTGTGGACTGTAGATATCTTGTTATTTACGTTTTGACTTTTAAGCAGGAAATTTCCACGGTTTGTTACAGACCAGATCAATTGTACTTCTTGTTGATGTAAGTTTGCATGTACGTTTATACATTGGGCAAAAATTTGTTGTCCATAAAGTGCAAACTTTTTTGTGGACGGTATCATGGCTTGTTCACATGCTTGAGCCGTTGGATAGATTTTAACCATTGTATTGTTCGAATAGCAACTATTAAAATCATCTGTACACGAAACTAATAAGAGGATAAAAACAAGGGGATTCATCAATTATTTTCCAAATGACAGGTTGACAGAGCGGACTCCAATTTGTCAGCTTAGGGGCCTCTTCACGGTTAAACGGTTTCAAAGTTTTTTAGTTCCGCGTCTGAGATGCCGGTTCTATAGTGAATTAATCAAAGTCATTGGCTTGCACGTCATAAAAGGGTGGGTATGGGCTTTGTGTTGGTGAGAAATATTTGAAAAAAGACTAAAATGCCTCTTATGAACGCTCTCAAAGGTCAAGGGCTGTTGTAACATGAGGGACAAATGGTATGATGATGCTCGCTACTACTTTTATGAAGTGAAAAGGGGCGTGCTTGATGGTTCACTTTACGGGGTCTATTATATCTTATTGACAGACACTGTTTTGAAATGAGCGTGGATGCGCTGGGAAATATTAAAAAGTGCGTGAATGAAAGACACAAGTGTATACTTTTTTAGGATGTCCTATTGTACCTGAAGAGGATATCTCCATTAAAGATGCGATAAATAAAAGCATAAAATGTGTCATTTTCATCAATTGATTGTCGTTGTCGTGGATGCTTTAAGCTCGTAAAGCTGAAGAGTGATGATGGATGTTAGCTTTACTCCTTTTCATATTCTGCCAAAATGAAATTGTATGTGCATTGCGAAAATGACACAAAAAGAGGTGGGTAATAGACTCGCTTTTATTTGGCATATAAAAGCTGAAACGGTTTGCTCTTCATCGTTTTGGTTTCTGTCTTAAAATATGCGGTTATATGAGGGATGGAAGTTGGTTGATAGCGGGAATGGATTTTATGCTAAGTTTTCATCGTTAAAGTTTTGGGGAGCTATCGGGGGATTATAGAAGTTGGTTTAAAGGGGTGGAAAATATCTTTGTGCTTAATAAAACAGATGAGAAATTTTGCTAAAAAAAAGGGGGAAACTTCTCTTGTTTATTTATTGTGTAAAATGCTCTTTTAAGAAAAAATATCAAAATAAGTATCAGGAACAGAGAGGCAATAGACAATTCCTTCTTGTGTCAATTTGAGGGAAGCTGAACCATTCACGGAAATGGGAACGATTTTTTCGAGAACGGCACTACCAAAACAGGCTTTTTTATTGTTTGTGGGAGGGATGCCGGATTCAAAACTTTCATGCCAAGTGATGATAAGTTGCGTTTTGCCATTCGGTTTTGTTTCGATTTCACAGCGTACACAGATGCGCCCCTTTTCTTGGGAAAGGGCTCCAAAAGAAAGAGAATTGACAATCAGTTCATGAAAAGCCAAACCAATATGCAAAGCTGCATTGGGAAAAAGATAAGGATCTACGCCTTCGAGTGAAAAACGTTCTGTTTCTTTCATAAAATAGCCTAAAGCCTGCGTTTGGACCAATTCGCGAAATTGAGCGCCACGCCAATCGGAATCAGTGATCAGATCTTGAGAATGAGAAAGAGAATGAAGACGACCTTGAAATTTGCGTAAGAAAACCTGAAGAGATTCAGTATAGCGGGCGGTTTGGCTGGCAATACTTTGAATGATCGCTAGAAGGTTTTTAGAACGGTGACTGACTTCGCGAAGAAGGATTTTAAGCACTTGTTCACGGCGGCGTAAGCCGGAAATATTAACACCGGTGGTGATAATACCGATAATGTCTTCGTTATCATTGCGGTGGCAATCAATAGAAAATTTGTACCAAATCTCTTGTTTGTTTGTATCTTCAAAACGTGCTTCAACAGTTTGCATTTTGCCACTCGCTAAAACTTGCAGTTTGATGGTTTCCATATTGTCTGCAAGGTCAAGCGAAAAAAAGTCGCTGTCACGACACCCAACCCGCCATTTATTGTGCAAATGGTGCGGCAAGTTTTCAGCCCATAAATAAACCAGATTTGTTGCCTGATAGAGAACACAAATATCAGCACCACGAATCGCTTGCATGAGCGCACTCATATGAGATCTATCCATGGGAGGCTTTGAAAGAGGCGTAACGATCATAATTTTAAGATGTTACTCTGTTCTAAGCCGCTTTAGAAGCATTCTCTTGAAAAAATAAAGCTTGAGAAATAAGCGCTTTCACCATATCCGGGTTAAAAGGTTTGGTCACTAAAAAAGTTGGTTCTGGACGCTCGCCGGTCAGCAGCCTTTCAGGAAAAGCCGTGATGAAAATCACCGGTATACGGTCATTTTTCAAAATCTCGTTGACCGCGTCAATACCGGAACTGTTATCGGCTAATTGAATATCAGCCAAAATCAACCGTGGTTTTTTCTTATGATACATGATGACAGCTTCATCACGCGTGCGCGCTATTCCCACAACATGATGACCTAGGCTTTCTACCATTTGCTCAATATCAAGCGCAATAAGAGGTTCATCTTCGATGATCATTACTTCAGTGGCAATTTGTTGAGAAATATCAATGGATGCTTGGTTGAGAAGCTTACGGAATTCTTTCGTATCCAGATTCATGATTTCGCTGGCTTCTCGTTCATGAAATCCTTCAACGGCAATGAGCAAAAATGCTTGGCGTGCACGGGGCGTGAGATAGGATAATTTGGCACTTGTTTTTTGTTCAAGACCAAATTGGGGCAGGGGTTCAGGGATGTTCGGTGTGGTTTGGTCAAAAAGATGGCAAAAAAGCCAATAGGTACCAATTCGGTCAGTGGATGCTTTGGGAAAAATGGAGATGTCGGCAATGAGTGCTTCCAACATCGCTGACACATAAGCATCGCCAGAGGATTGGCTACCGGTGACAGAGCGGGCAAAACGCCGAAGATAGGGAAGATGCGGGGCAATGCGCGTTGATAATGACATAATTTATAACTCCTTTGACCTTTCAAGCATTTTGTTGGTTGAAATTCTCAGCCGATAAAAAAGTTCCTTGATTTGTATGGAACTTTTTACCGGCAGCTATATTTACAACCATAAGGCGAAAAAATTCTTCGCGGTGTTACCAATATTATATGGATTAGGGGGATGAAAAATGAACGACCGTGATGAAAAAAATCTCACCACACAATTTAAAGTTGGAGATGATCTTCTCGGGGTCAATAGCGAAATAGCACGGAAGTTACGTCAATTTTACACGGAAATTCAAGAAGAAGCACTGCCACGGTGTTTGCTCGAGCTTTTAGAGAAGTTGGAGCGCGCAGAGCAATTTGGCTTAAACAATGTGGAAAAGGTTTGAATCCTTTATGTCAAAGTGCGCGAAAAACTTTAAACAAGAACTCCTTTTGGTGTTGCCGGCTTTACGAGCTTTTGCTGTTTCTTTAAGTGGCAAGCACGATAAAGCTGAAGATTTGGTCCAAGATACTGTTATGAAGGCATGGGCTAAGCAAGATAGTTTTGAGATGGGAACCAATCTTAAAGCTTGGCTTTTTACTATTTTGCGCAATGAATTTTATAGTCAAATGCGTAAAAAGGGAAGAGAAGTTCAAGATACCGATGGCGTGTTTACTCAAAATGTCGCTGTTCATCCTGCTCAATATGGATCGCTTGATTTGCAAGATTTCAAAAAAGCCTTAAATTTGCTTTCTGCCGATCAAAGAGAAGCCATTATTCTCATTGGCGCATCGGGGTTTTCTTATGAAGATGCTGCAGCTATTTGTGGTTGTGCTGTTGGAACCATTAAAAGCCGTGTGAGCAGGGCGCGTAATCGATTACAAGAACTTCTTAAGGTGGATGGTGAGTCTGATTATGGTCCTGATTCTTATTCAGCTGGAAGTACATTGTGTTCATTTAACGGCTAAAAAAGCATAATAATTATGATCGATAGCCTTGTTTTTTTTATTCCCGTTATAGCTATTACAGTAAAGTCAGTATCTGAGGAAATTCAGAAGTTTGGCGTGTATCCTTAGGAACACAAGAAAAGCCTGTATAAAACTTTCTCACGGGCTTTAGGTTTTATGTTCCATAAGGTTGCCTTCCTTTGTGCTGAAAAATGACGACTTTCAAGTTCGCCAATGGACATTCTATGACAACAAAAACAAATTTGATGCCTCAAATGCCTTCTTCTGATGCAACGATATCACGCTGGCGGTGGGCTGCGATTGTTGTTTCTCTTGTTATGGCTCTTTTGGCATCGGTTTTTATTATGTTGCTTTCAAATGCCGTTGATCGAGAAGTCGCACAGTTGAATACAAGTTCAGAATTGCGCGAACAGGCTGATTTGGTCCTTATTAGCTTGATTGATATGGCTGTTGCTGATCGCAGCTATGCAAAAACGCGCAAGGTGGAAGATAAAATACGTTTTGAAAATGCAGAGCGCGAGTTAGGAGATATTCTCGATTATATCGCACTTATTGTTTATGCGCATCCACAATGGGATGAATGGTTTACGGCTTTTAAAAAAGAGGTTGAAGCACGAAAAGCATTTATGAATGCCCATATGCATGCTCTTGATGCGATTCCTGAACAACCTTCTCATGCTGCCTCTTTGGAAGTATCAAAGATTCCTGTGGCACGTTTAGCTCAATTGATGACAAGCTTTATTAATGGGGATGATGTGGTGCGACAAAAACAGCGTGAGGGTATCGCATTAATGCGGGCTGCTTTGACATTGGCGGCTATTGTTTCCGTTGTGAGTACTTTTATTTCTGCCTATTTTGTTATTAATCGTTTTCACCGTGATGTGCGTTCTTTAAAATTGTATCAATTGCTGCTTCATAGCGAAAATATCGCTCTGGAAGCTCGCGTGAAAGAACGGACACAAGAATTAGAAAGAGCACGTAATCACGCTGAAAAAGAACGCCAACGGGTTGAAATATTGTTGCAGGATGCAAGCCATCGCATTGGCAATTCTCTTGGGACGGTGTCTTCTTTGCTGGGGCTCCAGTTAAACCGGAGCAAAAATGAAGAGGTACGTTCTGTTCTAGGGGCGGCACGTGATCGTATTCAGACAATTTCTACAGCCCATCGTCGTTTGCGCTTAAGTGATGATATGGAAACGACTTTATTGGCAGAGTTTCTCAGTTCTGTTGTGCATGATGTCGAATTGGCTGTCCCTTTTGAATTGCGTGAAAACATCACCATTCACACCAACTTTAAAGATTGTCGCCTGTCTTCAAGAGATGCGACAACACTTGGAATTATCCTTGGTGAACTGCTGACCAATTCCTTAAAACATGCCTTTCCTGATCAACGGTCGGGTCATATTTATATCTCTTTTGGTCCTCAGAAAGATGGACAATTGATGCTCATTGTAGAAGATGATGGCGTGGGAATGAAAAGCCAAACTTTAGAACAAAAAACAGGACTTGGTCGTGTGGTCGTGGAACAGCTTTGTATGCAATTTGGTGAAAAACCTCTGTTTGAAACTTCTGCTTTAGGAGGCACAAAGATTGTCATTCCTTTGCCAAAACTTAATACAGGTGGTGCAAAGGAGACAACCTAGGTTATTTGAAGTTGCTTCCTTTGTGTGTGAAAGTTGAAAGTAAAAAAATGTTCTTATAAATTACTACAACTCTCCGCGAGGGAGGTGTTGGCTCCATTTCGTCCTAAATTTTCGACCAAAACGGGTTTTCCTGTTTTTCCATTATAAGCTTTTACGTAAATATTTTTCCCTCGCACATTGACGAGATAGTAGTCTCCTCTAAAGAGTGCTCCTGCTGTATAGACTGGGATGTTTCCAAAGACTTTATCATCCTGTGCACGGCAATAGACATGTTGATGTTCGTGTCCTACAAAAATTGCTTTGACATTGTGACTTGTAATGATGGATTTAAATACAGCAAGACGTCGAGCATTTTTCGGATGGAGAAAATGCGAATCTTTATCTCCAAAATAGGGACGAGCATCGTGAAAGTTGAGGATTGTAACTTTCCCTCTTGCATCAGCAGCAGCTAAATCTTTTTTTAGCCACCTAAGAGCGCTCGTTATCTTTACTTTAGTGTAATCGCCAGATAAATTAGCCGTATAAGTTGGATAATTGTGAAGTTGCACATAGTGAATATCTCCATAATCCCATGAGTAGCTTAAACTTCCTGTTATTATGTCATAGGCCCTTTCATAACGAATAAGCACACGAGAAGTTACATGTTGATTGAACTCAGGTAAAGAGCGGCTATATTTCTTTAGTTCTTGCAACATTCTTTGCACAGCACTTATTGCACATGCATTCTTTGAAAGACTTGTTAGCGGTATCATACAATCACCAATATTATTGTAATAGTCATGATTCCCTAGTCCTTCATAGACAGGATAAGCGATACTTTTATAGATATCGGCATAATCTTGATAGGTTTGAGGACGACCAAATTCAGTTAAGTCGCCATTGATAATATAAAATGAAGCTGCATGTGATTCTATCGCACGGGCGACTTTCTTATTTTCCTCTATCCATGGCTGTCGGTTGCTGTTCGCGTTAGGATCGCCAGTATCCAAACGCCATGGCTGCGGATCAGCTGCTATGACAACCGTATAGTTTTTGATAGGTTCCTTTCTTTTTATATACCAAATTGTTCTTGCGTTATCACCGCCCTCCTCCACGCGTTCAAAATAATAACCTTTTCTGCTTGCGGTAGCAGAATATTCATTGGCACCAATATAAGGATTATACCATCGGAATTTTAAAATAGTGCCATCATCTTGTACTTTATATGTAGCCCATCCTCCTGATCCAAAAAGCCAAGCATTGGATGTTGTTGCTGCTTTTCCCACACAACCAGATTTAATTCTATTCGAAGGCCCTTTATTTCCCCAATATGGACCCGTTTTCCATTCTCCACGCTCTATGCCTTTATCAATTAATACCATAGAACTAGGCCGGATTGGTTAGTTCATTAACGATGTATACATCTGTAGAACGATCATCATACGCAATTCGTTTTGGTTTAGGTAATGTATTGATAAAATCTCGCCTTGGGTAGTTCTTTACACAAATATTCTGCGCGTGAAGGCTATAAGGCTTCATACAAACAAAGGTGGTAAAAAAAATTATAGTAACTATTATTTTGTATTTCATAATGTTATCATCAAAAACTGAAACAACTGCAGAAAATACCTGAGAGCTGTCATATCAATTAGGAACTTTAAATTTAATTTTTCATGAATCGCATTGCGGTCACACATCTCTCAGATGATACGATTTGGCTCTCAAAAAAGCTCATACTGAAAACAATAAGACCAACTTGCAAATCGTACTCGATTTCTGCGTTTTTCTTTTTACAATTGCTATCTTTATTCTTTTCCATCAAATGATGTGTGAAAAATTCTAGAAACAAGGCTTTATGTTTTTTTTGTGGTATAAATTAAAGGTAAAGTGCCTCATTAATAACGAGGTTTGTATAAAGCTTTAAGAGAAGGCTATAAGCTTTTAATATGGAGAGTTTTCCTCTGTGCTTCGATAAGATAGTTATTTCTTTTGAAAAATGCTTTTGCCCTCTATATAAAATATTGTCAAAGAATTTGTCATTTGGCTCTGAGCCCAATGGATAATTGATATTCATTGTAGAAGATGATGGCGTGGATATGAAAAGCCAAACTTTAGAATAAAAAACAGAGCTTGGTCGTGTGGTCGTGGAACAGCTCTGTATGCAATTTGGTGAAAAACCTCTGTTTGAAACTTCTGCTTTGAGGGGCACCAAGATTGTCATTCCTTTGCCAAAACTCAGCATGAATAGTTCAAAAAAAAACTCTGACTGATTTTTTAAGGGATAAACTCTTGGCTCTCTGCTTGTTCACTTTAATAAAAATGAGAATAAAATATGACTTAGATAACGTGAATACAGCACCATTCATATCAGATTGTCAATTGCCTTCAAGAGAAGCAACTTTGCTTCTTTATCCTTTAGTCTCTTTGTTTTTCGCTTTGTTGACTCCGATTATCGGCTTTCAAAGTTCTCCTTTTTTGTATGTTTTATAGCTTCGAAGTGCTTAAGTTAAAATTTACATTTATTTTGAATCAGTGCTCCTTTAAGCCAATAATACTTATATTCGTAAGCTCTATTTCTTTTTGAAGAGATTGTTTTTTCAAGTTTTGTTATTTTTTGTAAGGCTTGTAAAACTTTAAATATGGGGTGTTTTTGTAAAAGTGTGTAACGAATACTCTTAGGTAAAATTTTCTCAGAAAGTTCATGAAACACCGTCCTTTAGGGCTATGAACAGCATAAGCATTCAACAAGTGGAATCTATTCAGCAAGAAGTCGGGTTGTTTATAGAATGATATGGGTTTTAAAATCTTCATTCTTTAGAAAAATTCTCCTTTGATTAAGATTTTATTGCATGGAAAACAAAGAGATTTTTATCGTTTTGATAAAATAAACAAGAAGAGTTAGCCTTTTTGTGTTTCATATTTTGCACTTTTCTATTGTGCGTAAACCAGAAAAGGGGAGGGCGTTTTATTTTTAATCATTGTTATGCGACTTTGAGTGGTGGCATATTTCGGTGTATTCTTTAATAGATATTTAAAGTGCGGAAATCTCTTTGAGAAAAGTAAGCGCTAAAGCATATTGTTTAGATGTTTTAAGGCGTAAAATACAGATGCTTTCATGCTTTAAGTCTCTTCGGAGGGTGTTATAGGGCTGTTTATCAAGGCATCAATATTGTTTTTTTCTTGGAGGAATGTTTGTAGGTCTTGATTGGTTAAGGCTTTGCTATCCGGTATACGGATGCGCATAGGATCAACTTTGACGCCATTGACAATGATTTCAAAATGACAATGGGGTCCGGTTGCCATGCCTGTTGATCCAACATAGCCAATAATTTGTCCTTGTCGTACTTTCACGCCTGGTTTGATGTCTGGTGCATAACGGCTTTGGTGTGAATAACTGCTGACATATCCATTGGCATGTTGAATTTCCGTGTGATTTCCATAGCCGCCTGTTACGCCTACTCTTGTGACAATACCATCTCCTACAGCAATAATGGGTGATCCTTTAGGAGCAACCCAGTCAACACCCGTATGCATGCGAATATAGCCTAAAATAGGATGTTTGCGTGGACCAAAGGGGGAGCCAAAAATCCCATTTGGTGTGGGTTTTCGCAGCAAGAAAGGCTTTGAACTCTTCCCTTCAGAATCATAATAATCAACGCTTCCATCTTTTAATTGATAACGGTAATATTTATAAGTTGTATTCCCAAAAGTTGCACTAATATAACGAATTTCTGGATCAGTGTTTTTGGATGCTTCCTTTGCTTTCAAGTTCTTTTTGCCGTTTTTGTTTTCTTTATCGCTTTGTGGTACGGCATAAAATATTTCAATTTGATCATTGGGGGTTATCGGACTTTTCATGTCAATATTGGTGGCTAGCAGACGAATGAGACGATGAGAGAGAGATTGTGATATATTATGGCTTAGCAAAGCACTATAGAGTGCATCATAAGCTGTTGGTAATTGCGCGCTATTGATATAAGAATGCGGAATACCATTTTGAAAAGCCGTTTTAAGTGATTTAGACATTTTAGGCTCTGTGCTTTCAATGAATTGGCCTTTATCATTTAGGGCAATGGTGAGAACATGATGCATCCCTTGATAGATACTTGCGCGTACGAGATGGTCTTCTTCACCAGCTTGTGTCACGATACCAATGCGTAAAAGACTTCCCTCTTTAAGGGTATCGGAAAGGCTGATTTTTTCTAGCGTTTTTACAACCTGTTCAATTTGCTTTTTTGTATAACTGGTTTTTTTGAAAGCATCGGCTATCGTTTGTTTTTTACGAATAGGAATAATATCTTCAACATAGTTTTTCGTCAGATCGATACGGTGACTTTGAGGAGAAATGGTTACATTTTCTTGAACAATGCGAACTTCAGGGGATTCTGTTCCTTGGGAATCAGAGGATGCATCTTCTAATTTTAAAGGATCAATCAATGTGAGAACTGAAAGAAGTTCGGAGCTCTTTTCTAAAGTAAATCCAGCTTTTTGTACTTCTTGTTGTGCTTCTTCATCTGTCAATGTGTCGCTGTCATCAAAATCGAATTGATCTATTTTAAAATCATAGCTGCGTAAGGTGAGTTTTGTTTCGATTTTTGCACCGTAAATCTGCCCAGAATCTTCTTGTGGTGCGATATTTTGATTTTTCGAATCACTGGCAAGAATGCTTAAAGAATCAAATTTTGGATAGCTATATTTCTGGGGGCGATTTTCGGCTAAAGCCATACGAATCCATTCAAAATGTTGTGTTTGAATAACTTGTTCATCGCCTTTTTTTTGCAGAATCGATAGTTCAAATTGACGTTTTCTGTCAAAGCTTTGCCGTGCATGGGTGGGAGAAATACGATCACCTTTATACCCATTGGCCTCAGGATCTTGTGATTCTGATAGGTTTTCTTGCGTAAACCATTGTGGAGGGGTTACCAATCGCTGTTGTTCATCAAGAGCCGTAAAAAGTGCAATACCCATAAGAATGCAGGAAGTGATTCCTGTCAGAACGGTTCCCGTAAGCCAACGGGCCGAAACTTGTCGGCGCGCAGGACGCAAGCGTTTGACGACAAGAGCAGGGTCCTGTCCAGGATCGTTTTTTTGTTGTTCGTTATCCCACATAGATTTATAAGAGTACTTTTCAATATTAAATAAAGAAAGCTAGCTAGCTTAGCATGCTTCTACAGGAATTTGATTCTTTTTACAAATTACAGATCATGCGAATTCTCTTTATACAGAAATGTCTTTATAAATCGTACCTGTGCAGAAAAATTTCCTTGTTAAAGTAACATAAAACAAGTGTTATTGTGATTAAGCCACTCTTGAGAACTTCCATTTTATGCATTGCAATGGGGTGCTATATTTTATTTAAAGGCGCCATGCTCTCTTTGAACTCTTTTTGTTTTCATGGTTTATTTTTATAGGCTTTTTATTTTGACAGTAACGTCTTGAAATAGGAATTTTTGTTACAATATTTGATTAGTGTTTTTT
>NZ_JBHIOO010000005.1:0-19376 GCF_042195585.1 Bartonella sp. AS69XJJH
TCTCCAGAAAAATGGCTTCCTATTTTTCAAGAAAGGTCAAAACAATGAAAAAACTTTTATTGGCAACAGCCCTTTGCGCAATTTCTTTTGGCTTTCAAACAAATGCCTTTGCACAAATGCCTACATTCGATTTAAAATCTTTTATGCAAGGGGGAAAGCAACTTGACAAATTGAAAGAACAAATTCAACAAGGCAAACAACAGCTTGACCAATTAAAGAGCCAACTCGATCAAGCAAAACAATTATATAACTCCTTAAATGTCAAGCCTGACATCTCGGGATTGAAAGACATGTTTAACAAGCAAGGGAGCAGTGGCGCCCTTCCTTCAGATTTTAATCACTTTCAACAATCGATGGGCAGCGGCGGTGGCGGTGGCGGTGGCGGCGGGAGCAGCAGCAAAAACACGCAAAAATGGCAAGAAGAACTTAAATACAAAGAGCCCTCAGGCGGAGCAGATTCAAAAGAGGCAGTTGATGCTTTTTACGCAGAGGAAGTGAAAAAAGCCGAGCAGCGCGTAGTAGGACAAGCAGCAAAAGGCCAAGACGTCTACGAAGAAGCCAGTGAAACACAAAAAAACATTAACAAGCTGCTTGACGAACTTGGAAGTACTGAAGATGCGGGTAAAATTCAAGGCATTCAAGCACAATTAGCAGCGGTACAAGCAGACCTCCAAACAAAAATACTCCAAATGCAAGCCGCCATGATGATTCAACAAGCAGAAGAAAAAGCGGCAGAAAGACGTGAAATAGAAGAATTTAAAGCACGAACCAAAGCTTTAGCCCAAAAACTGCGTGGTCAATAAACGAGAAAAAAGAGGGGCTTGAACATGAACAAGATCATCATAACAACATTGCTACTTTGCACAGGGCTGATCACCACTGGTTGTGAAAAAACCTACAGCGTAGAAGAACTTAAAAAAATAAAAAACTGATGGAAGAAGTATTAGTGAAATGTTTGACGTCAGGGGATTTGAATTCGAAAAATTGTAAAAATGCAGAGCAAGCTGAACTTGAAACCCGCAAAAAATGGGGAGATTTTAGCTCGACAAATGACGATAAACAAGAATCTGAAAAGAAACAGGACAATAAATAATGAATAAAGTTCTCATAACAACATTGCTACTTTGCACAGGCCTCATCACAGCTGGATGTGAAAAAACCTATAGCGTCGCAGAATTTAAAAAAGATAAAAATTTACGCCTAGAGTGGGATGCTAAATGTGGATTTGCAGGGACTTCAAAAAACTGTGAAAACATGCGTTTAGCATTTTTAGAACTTGAAAAAGAATATGAAGCAAAAGCTGAAGAAAGAGCACGTGAAGCGGCAAAAGAGCGTAAGAAAGGTATGGATGCACTTCTAGCGAAACAAAAAGCTGAATATGAAAAATGGAAAGCTGAATTTGAAGCTAAAAAACGAGCTAAAGCCGAACGAGAAGCAGAAGAGCGCGCTAAAGCTAAACAACAACAGGACAGTCATTAATCATGAATAAAGTTCTCATAACAACATTGCTACTTGGCACTGGAATTATTGCTGCTGGATGTGAAAAAACCTACAGCGTAGCAGAATTTAAAAAAAATGAAAGCTTAATAAGAGAGTTTCAATGGAAGTGTGGAGCTTCTGATAATTCGAAAAATTGTCAAAATGTGCGACAAGCCGCGAAGGAACTTGATGAAGAACATTCTAAGAGAGCGTTAGAAAATTATAATAAAGCTCTAGAGAAAATAAATAAAAGGCGAGAAGAACGAGAAGCAGAAGAACGCGCTGAAAAAAAACAAAATAACCATTAAGACACAATGAAGAGCGGAGCATCTCAATGGCAGTAGAAAGCAAAGGCATCTTTACTGATATCGACAATATGTTGATGGATCCCATTACAAAAACAATGGATAGCGCCATTACACATCACTATTGCACTTTAGCTGCTCAACTTAAAGAACCTTACAGACTATACAATAGATTTATGGCAAGATTATGTCGCTGCCCTAGATTTATCATCACTGGTTATAAAAAACCGATAACACAAGCATAATTTAAAGATTGTGCTCAAACCTTGTAAAACTGAGAGAAAGAAGGGGAAATATCGATGAATAAAGTTCTCATAACAACATTGCTACTTGGCACTGGAATTATCGCTGCTGGATGTGAAAAAACCTATAGCGTCGCAGAATTTAAAAAAGATGAAAAATTACGCCTAGAGTGGGATGCGAAATGTGGATTTGCAGGAACTTCAAAAAACTGTGAAAACATGCGGTTAGCATTTTTAGAACTTCAGAAAGAATATGAAGCAAAAGAAGCAGAAAGAAGTCGTAAAATTGCAGAAGAAAATCGCAAAAGCTATGAAGAATTTATGGCGAAACAAAAAGCCAGACTTGAAAAAAGGGAGGCTGAGACTCAAAAAATACTCGAAAAACAAAGAGCGGAAACACGCGCTGAAGAAGAACGAAGAGCAAAAGAGCGCGCGGCAGAAGAACAACAAAATAACCATTAAGACATAATGAAGAGCGGAGCATCTCAATGGCAGTAGAAAGCAAAGGCATATTTTCTTATATCGACAATATGTTGATGGAACCCATTACAAAGACAATGGATAGCGCCATTACACATCACTATTGCGCTTTAGCTGCTCAACTTAAAGAACCTTACAGGCTATACAATAGATTTATGGCAAGATTATGTCGCTGCCCTAGATTTATCATCACTGGTTATAAAAAACCGATAACACAAGCATAATTTAAAAATTGTGCTCAAAACTTGTAAAACTGAAAGAAAGAAGGGGAAATATCGATGAATAAAGTTCTCATAACAACATTGCTACTTGGCACTGGAATTATTGCTGCTGGATGTGAAAAAACCTATAGCGTCGCAGAATTTAAAAAAGATAAAAATTTACGCTTAGAGTGGGATGCTAAATGTGGATTCGCAGGAACTTCAAAAAATTGTGAAAACATGCGTTTAGCATTTTTAGAACTTGAAAAAGAATATGAAGCCAAAGCTGAAGAAAGAAGCCGGAAAGCGGCAGAGCGCTTCAACAAAGCGATGGATGAACTTATGGACAAACAAAAAGCTGAACATGAAAAATGGAAAGCCGAACAAGAAGCAAAAGAACGCGCTGAAGAAGAACGAAGAGCGAAAGAGCACGCTGAAGAACAACAAAATAACCATTAAAACATAATGAAGAGCGGAGCATCTCAATGGCAATAGTAACCAAAGGCGTATTTTCTTATATCGACAATATGTTAATGAATCCCATTACAAAAACAATGGATAACACCTATTGCGCTTTAGCTGCTCAACTTAAAGAGCTTTGTGTACTTTATAATAGATTTATGGCAACATTATGTCGCTGCCCTAGATTTATCATCACTGGTTATAAAAACCGATAACACAAGCAGAATTTAAAGATTGTGCTCAAACCTTGTAAAACTGAAAGAAAGAAGGGGAAATATTGATGAATAAAGTTCTCGTAACAACATTGCTACTTTGCACAGGGCTCATCACGGCTGGATGTGAAAAAACCTATAGCGTCGCTGAATTTAAAAAAGATGAAAAATTACGCTTAGAGTGGGATGCTAGATGTGGATTTGCAGGAACTTCAAAAAATTGTGAAAACATGCGGTTAGCATTTTTAGAACTTGAAAAAGAATATGAAGCAAAAGCAGCAGAAAGAGAGCGTCAAGCGGAAGAGAACGATCGCAAAAGATATGAAGAATTTATGGCGAAACAAAAAGCTGATCGTGAAAAAATGAGAGCTGAGACTCAAAAAATACTCGAAAAACAAAGAGCGGAAACACGCGCTGAAGAAGAACGAAGAGCAAAAGAGCGCGCGGCAGAAGAACAACAAAATAACCATTAAGACATAATGAAGAGCGGAGCATCTCAATGGCAGTAGAAAGCAAAGGCATATTCACTAAGATAGACAATATGTTGATGGATCCCATTACAGACGCAATGGGTAAAACCATTGCTAATCTTTCGTCAGGTTTAGGTGCTCCGCTTAAGCTATCTTGTACAATTTACATTATATTTATGGGCTACAATATCATCTATGGGCGCTCTTCCATGCCACTGTGGGAATTTATAGTGACAACTTTCAAACTCGGCATCGTTGTTTCACTTGCCACAAAGGCCGATGTTTATAATGCGTGGGTCAGTGGTATATTTTTCCATGATCTGCCAAATGCCATTTCAAATGTCACACAAGGAGCACATGTGGATCGAAATGTATGGGACAATATGATAGGCAAAGCTGGAGCACAGGTTTTGGACGCAGCAAACCAGTACACAGGTCTGACTCAAATGGGGAAGTTTATTGCGACATGGATTGCTGGTTTTATCTGCCTAGTTGCTGCTATCTTATTTTGTCTAGTCGGTTTTGTTGTTTCATTATTTGCTAAATTGGGTTTGTTTCTTGTCATATCAATAGGACCACTCTTCATAAGCCTCTATATGTTTTCCTCAACCAGAAAATTCACAGAAGCATGGTTAGGGCAAGTTGCAAACTTCATCATTTTATATGTGTTAGTCGTGCTGCTTGGTGGTTTATATGTCAAGATTTCAATGGACGTTTTTTCAGGAGATATTAAAAATATCTTCACTACTTTAATTCAGTTCTTGGTTGTTGGTCTTGGTGGTATTTTTCTTTTCCTCAGACTCCCTGATATCGCATCAGCTTTAGCCTCTGGGGGGGCTTCTCTTACAGGCTCAGGACCAGTCGCTAAAACAACGGCTCAACTAACAGGTAAAGCTGCTAAAGCAACAGCCAACACGATAACGAAGGGCGTTAAAAAATTAGCATCACTATTAGCAAAGGCCTAAGTTCAAATGCGGAAATTTAAAAAAATTGGGATTATCTTACCATTTCTCTTTCTCAGTGGCTGTATGTCTTCATCACACACACTGAAGTCACTCCCAAAGTGTGATGGATATTCTAAACGTCCACTCAACAGATCAATGTGGAATTGGGAAGGGAAAAAACCCACGCCCACGCCCATTATCATCAGTAACAACACACCTTCACCCGTGAAAGAAGGTAAGCTGGAAACGCTTCTGGCACAAAAATTAACGGATGAAGAAATCAAATCTTACAAAAATTGCGGGCAAAAAGCATGAAAGAAAAAGATATAGAACAATACATTGCTGAAGCACGCTCGTTCGATCAAGATCGCATGCTCGCCTCACGCCGCACCACCCGCGTCTCGCTTGCCATTGCCGGCATAGCCGTTGCGGTTGCAATAATGTCTTCTCTCGCAGTCATCACCCTCACACCCCTTAAAACCGTGGAACCTTTTGTCATCCGTGTAGACAATTCAACCGGCATCACCGAAGTTGTGGAAGCCTTAAAAGAAGGTCCCACCAATGTCGACGAAGCAATCACACGCTACTTTGCTGCAAAATATGTCCGCTCCCGTGAAGGCTTCACCACAGAAGAAACACAACACAACTTCCAAACCGTCTCCCTACTCTCCTCTTCTGAAGAACAGGAAAGATTTGCCAGCTGGTATGGAGCAAGAAATCCCCAAAGTCCTCAAATTCTCTATAAACACGCCGCCGTTACAATAACAATAAAATCAATCTCCTTTATCAATGACAATGTTGCCCAAGTGCGTTACTACAGAACCATTCATGACAATGAAACCAACAAAGAATTCATCACCCACTGGGTTGCAACACTTACCTTTGAATATATCAATGCCCCTATCTCTGTCCAAAACCGTTTGATAAATCCTCTAGGGTTTATTGTTAGTGAATATAGAACCGATCCGGAAGTGGTCAACTGATCATGACAAAAAAATTCTTTTTCTCATTCTTAACATCGCTATTACCCTCTCTCCTATACCGATAAGCCATGCTAGTATTTTTCCCACCCGTGCGCCAAGCGATAGCCGCATTCGCTTTATCAACTATGATGCCTATAATGTCACAAAAATTATTGGCTCCATACGCTCATCGGTACAAATAGAATTTTCTCCCAATGAAGAAATTGCCCATGTAGCCATTGGCAACAGCGTTGCATGGGAAGTTGCCCCCGCTGGCAATATTCTTTTCCTCAAAGCAAGAGAAGTCCAACCCATTACCAATCTCCAAGTCGTCACCACAAAGCTTGATGGCTCAAAGCGCTCCTATCAATTTGAACTCATGGTCAAAGATGGGGAAATTTCCTCTGGACAAGAAACATATTTCCTTGTGAAATTTCGCTACCCACAAGAAGAAGCAGAACAAAGAAGACTCGCCGCCCTTATGCGACAAGAAAAACAGCAAGCTCAGCGTATTGATAATGTCTTCAACGCATATGAAACCTACGGACCACGCAATTGGGCTTACACCGCTCAAGGCTCAAGCGTACTCGAACCCTCCTCCGTTTACGACAATGGCAAAACCACAACATTTACATTTCCAGACAACCAAGAAATCCCTGCCATTTACATCGTCAACAATGACGGTACAGAATCGCTGGTTCCCAAAACCACAAGAGGCAACATGGTTATTGTCCATGCCATTAGCGCGCGCTTCACCCTAAGAAAGGGAAGAAACGTCCTATGCGTCTTTAACGAAGCCTATCAACCAAAAGGCACAAATCCAAATACCGGAACAACCTCACCATCTGTTGAACGTAAAGTTGCATCAGATCTTTAAATAAGCGGGAATTGAAGGGGACAACACATGAGTGATAAACCAATCATCGAAGATCGCGGATCTATTGGGGATGGCAAAAACAATAGCGCCAAAACCGCCGGCAAAAAAATAGTTGTCGCAATTGCCTGTATAGGAATCTGCGGCTATGTGCTCTGGAACATCTTATCCACCCCCACAGAACAAAAAAACACCGCAAAAGCTCATAAAAAACAAGAACAAAGCTTTCACAACACCCTCGCGCCTTTAGAGCTCGCCCCCTCTGACCCGCGTGCCAACATAGCGCCAATAACCTTACCACCCCCACAACCACTCGCACCAGAGCCCAAAAAAGATGACCCACTACTTGATGCCGCAAGACGTGCCCCTGTTCTCGCTTTTGCCAAAGGCTCTAAATCTGAATTAAAAGACATCGTCAACACTGCTCTAAACCCCCTTGACAAATTCCATGCCCTTGAAAATCTCGCGAATGCGCAAAATTCTCCTGCCCTTCAAAACACACAAAATTTTGCAACCCTTTTAAAACCCACCACAACAGAAGAAACAAAAGCAAAACTCATCGGCAATAGAAACTTTATCATCGCCATGGGAACCTCTATCCCCTGTATCTTAGAAACGGCATTAAACAGCGACCAACCAGGCTTTGCAAGCTGCATAATCAACCGTGATATCCTCTCTGACAATGGACGCGTTGTTTTGCTTGATAAAGGAACCCAAGTCATTGGAGAATACCGCGGTGGGATAAAACAAGGTCAATCTCGCCTCTTTGTGCTCTGGACAAGAGCCAAAACCCCAACCGGTGTCATCATTCCCCTTGCCTCACCAGCAACCGACACTTTAGGCAGAGCCGGTTTTGATGGCAACATCAACACCCATTGGTGGGAACGCTTTGGCTCTTCCCTTTTACTCACCGTTATTGATGGTGTCACAACAAACCTCACCAATAGAATGCAAAAAAAATCCAATAACACAGGTGCAAACAATGCTGCGGGCGGTGGTTTTGAAGGCGCAAGCAGCCTTGGAAAAGATACAGCCACCGTTGCTCTTGAAAATCAAATCAACATCCCTCCTACTCTAGAAAAATTTCAAGGCGAACTCGTCAACATCTTTGTAGCAAGAGATCTCGATTTTTCATCTGTCTATAAACTAGTCGTAAAGAGCAAAAGAAACCGCTCTACTACCAGCTATTCCTTTTTTCATTAAGCCAATAAAGTCATATTATGCCCTCAGCAAAAAATGCAGAACGAGCCTCTATCGTTTTAACAAAATTAAAGATCTTAGATGACTTCCTTAATGATGAAAATTTATTTGAAATTGTCATCAATCGCCCCGGCGAAGTAATCGTTGAGGGTCCCAATGGTTGGCAAACCCACATCTTAAAAGAACTAACCTACGGCGAACTAGAAGGGATTGCTAAAGTTGTTGCTGCCTATACAACTCAGAAAATCAGTGTAGAAACCCCGGTTCTCTCCGCAACACTGCCAAACAACGAACGCATACAAATTGTTATGCCTCCAGCTGTTGCAGCCAATACCATTAGCATGACCATTCGTAAACCTTCATCACGCACTTTTTCTCTTGAAAGTTTACATGAAAACAACCTGTTTTCTGTCGCCCAAAACACCAGTTTCACACCCACGCAACAAATGACTGAACGGTTATCCGAACTCTCTGATACAGAAAAAGAGCTAACAGATCTCTTTATCGCTAAAGATTTTTGCACCTTTTTAGAAAGAGCCGTTATTACACAACAAAATATCTTAATATCTGGAAAAACCGGTTCAGGGAAAACAACCCTCTCCAAAGCTTTAATTGCAAAAATCCCTGACTATGAACGAATTCTCACCATTGAAGACACGCCAGAACTTGTCGTTCCGCACGCCAACAAAGTCCAACTCTTTTATTCAAAAGATAACCAAGGCTTAGCAAAAGCAGGCGCAAAAGAACTGCTTGAATCAGGCTTACGCATGCGCCCCGACAGAATCCTTCTACAAGAGCTGCGTGATGGTACAGCCTTTTACTATATCCGTAATGTCAACTCTGGTCACCCCGGCTCCATTACCACCGTCCACGCCTCAACAGCCCTTGCAGCCTTTGAACAAATGACCCTTTTAGTCAAAGAAAGTGACGGTGGTGGTAATTTAGCACGCGATGATATCCGCGGCTTATTAATCTCGATGATAGATGTCATCATCCAATGTAAACGTCTCGAAGGGAAATTTCGTGTAACAGAAATCTATTACGACCCCTTCAAACGCCGTGATGCCTTTTAAAAAACAATCTAACTAAATAAATCCGAATGCGCCCTGTACGCTCAAATCGTAATTGATTACCACTAATTTTATAAACTAAAAGCCAATCTGGCTCGATGTGTATATTCTGAAAACCATGCCAACCTGCTCTAAGTGAGTGATCTCTATAACGCAAAGGTAACGGCTCTCTTTTTTGCAATAACAGCATTACTTTTTGATTTTTCTTAAATCTTTTCCACGCTTAGCAACTATTTTAAGGTCGTTCTTAAATTGATTTGAGTGAATGATCTGAAACAATAAATACCTAAATTACAAAACAAATCATTCATATCTTTCGCAAAGTATACATCTTATCCTCTATCACTTTTCTCAAAAGTTTTAAGCGTTTTCGCATTAGGAACATACATATCAAACGGCAATCCTCTTTCATCAACAACTTTAGCTAAAGAAATTCGTATGAAATCAGACACCGTAAGTCCTAAACTTGCTAATATTTCACCGGATTTTTTAACGCCCTATCTATGCGGGCACGTACAACATCTTTTGTCACACCCATATTAAACCTCCTTTGATTACCTCTCTTTTATCATATGACTTAATAGGGCTTATACAGCATAAAGCTTTATCCTTGCCCTCACCGTATCATATCTATTGATCTTGCACGCGCTATTGCGTTGATTTTCTCCTGTTGTCTCTGTTGCAAAAATTTAACAACCATTTGAAGCTCTTTTATGCAATCTTTATCATGAGACTGTTCTTTGGGGATCACTTTTGATAAATCAAAACCATATTTATGAATGGCATCATGTCCAAAACGTTTATCTAAAGCACTTTGTAGCTTTAAAAATTCTTCACTAACCTGCTCTGGTATCTTTGAATAACTATCACGACCAGCTTCAACATTTTTCATAAAAGTCACTGCTTCTTGTGAAAGTGACGGAACCTCTACTTTTAACTGTTCACGCTCCCGTGTAAAACTATCCATATGTGTCTCATAAGAATTCTTATAAAAGGATTGAAGCTTTTTAATAGAAGAAAGTGCAAGAGGAACATGATAAAGCGCTTCTTTTCGTTCTTTTCCTGTAGCCTTCAATTTATCGATAAAACGATCTGATCCACGCAGTTCGCCCGCTCTATCAGGTGCCCTATCCAAAATATCAGAGAGTTTATCGCCTTTACCTGCTAAAATCGTTTGCTCAATCCTAAGCGCAGCCTCTTGTGGATCTTTATAAATAGATGCTAAACGACTGTTTAACTCCTTAAACATATTAACATAAGATTTTTCATTCCTAAGAGCGCTTAGCACCTTCTGTTCTAGATCAGAGTTATCCGTATAAGCAGCAAGGTATGGCGCTTTTTCTGTTGCTTCTAACGTAGCATTAACATCCCTTTGCGATTGCTCAACTTCAAGTTCTTCTTTTTGAAGTCTGCTAAAAGTTGTCTTTTCTCTATCCCAAAGGGTTTCAATCTTCTCTTTTTGTTGTTCTAAGCACTCTTTATTAAGATCAACGCAAAAAGCAATATTTTTGCCAATACCTTGAGAAACATCATCCCTTTTATTTTCTGTAAACTTGGTAAGATTCTTATAGATGAGTGCAGACAGATATTCTGAATTACCAAAATGTGCTTCAATTGACGCACGTGTCATTTCTTGTCGCTCAATACCCTTCCAGTTGATATGATAACCAGCTTCACAAGCAAGTTGCACCATAAATTCGCGCTGAGTGCGCCCATTCCCCTCTCGAAACGGATGCAACGCATTCAACTCACCCATGTAATATCCAGCCCTTTGACTAAAGTCATAAGTGCCAAGACCACGCAGATACTGTTCTTTTGCAAGCTTTTGTGTAATCTTCGGTGCATAACTTTCAATCTGATTATAACTAGCAAACATACTATTGCCTTTGGCAATATCCACTAAACGAACTTGTCCCGCCCATTCATATATGTCACCAAACAGTCTTCTATGGATCTCTTTCATGTAATTCAGATCAAACTCACCACGAATAGGAGTATGTACAAATTCGAAAGATTTTACATAAGAAATCGTAGATTCTACACGTTGCAGTGTGGCTTCATCTTTAATACCAAGCCGATTATACATCACACCAGTTTCAGGATCAGTATAAGGATCACCGCTCCCCTTATACTTCACCACGTTTTACCCTCTCCATATAATCTTTGAGGATATCACTTGTTTCAAGCTCTCCAATAATAACACGTTCCATTTGCTCAACGACTTTTGGATCTGGCTCTAATCCCTCTAAACGTTGGCTTGCCAATGCATTTTCAGCATAAAAGCGACGCAGCTTAATTTCCTCTTCACTCAACATATAAAACCCTCCTTTGCTTACATTTATTATAGCCAAGCAGACTATAGAAACAAGATTTTATTGCCTTATCTTACCGTGTCACATCTTTTGCCTTTATCCGCGCTATCGCGTTATTTTGCTCTTCCACATGTCTCTGTTGCAAAAATTTAACAACCATTTGAAGCTCTTTTATGCATTCTTTATTGTGAGACTATTGTTAAAAAATTGCTTTTGATAAATCATAATTTGTTTGCATAGCAAGCCAAGCACGTGCTGTGCTTACACCAGACATTTCAAGCCTAATAGCAAGATTAGCACTCATAGCAGCTTTTCCATTTAAAACTCTAGAAAGTGCTCCACGAGATAATACCAAGCCACTCTGCTGCTTCATTCACGGATAAACCAAGCTCTTTGATCACATCTTCACGCAATAACTCACCGAGATGTGAAGGATTCTTCATCATTGTTTAGATCTCCTTTTTGATGACAATCTAGATAATCAACCATTTCGACATCTATGCTATCAAAGCGAAATATTACGCGACAATTTCCATTTACAGTAATTGACTAATAATCCTTGAAATCACTTTTTAGCAAATGTAATCAAAAGAACGGATAACTCAAAATCTTTTGGCGATACAGCACCTTCAAGAACACCTAGAATACACTTTAATTTTCCAGCATGGGCGGTTCTAATCCCTTCAGTCGTGCCAGTATTAGTAAAAAGCTTCAATTCTTTTATGTTTAAATCCTAAAATCATAAATGAATATAGAGTGTACCCCTCCAAGATACAAAAAACGTTCATAATTTTTATACCACACGGTTTTTTTACTTTATAAACATTAGAACTGTCGTGAAAAAATTGCTCATTCTCATCTCTCTCATTATTCTACTCATTATTGGAAAAGTATAAGTTCATAATTAGAAGGCGCTAAACGTAATAGGAGCGCATCATATCCCCAATTGGCAGCTGCACTTAGAAACATAACGACGATATAACCAATGACCATTGCTGTTTGATGTTCATAAGGCGCTGCCCCCGCTGTATATCCAGTAAAAAGAATGAATAAGACTAATAAATCCCCCTGCTATAAACTCTGTTAAAATAATAACCGGTTTACGAATAAGCAAAAGAAAAAGGAAAATCAAAAAAAGACATCTTTTTAATATCTTATGAACTAGAGAAAACTATACGCATTATAGTTATTAGAATTGGACTTTTCTCTTTTTTATTTAATTTATTAGCAGATAGAGTATCCATTACCGTTATTACATCACTCACATAGTTAATAATCACACCCTTCATAATTGCCAAAATCTCGCATTACAATAAGACCTTTATCAAAAGATGATCTGATAATTTTCTCAAAAAATTCAAGATTCCTCAAGTGCAGTACCCATGCGTACATCATGATGAATAATAACATCCATCAACTCTGTCACGACTGTGTCCAATGCTTCTCGTGCATCGCCTTCAGCCATAAGGCGGATAACCGGCTCAGTTCCAGAAGCGCGGATCACCAGCCGTGCCTCTTTTCCCAACCGCTTTTCTGCTTGATCAATGGCCGCTTTGACGGGATTTTTTTTCAAAACATTTTTATTTTTAATCGTTACATTTTTTAAAATTTGCGGTACAGGTTCAAACCGTTTACACAATTGGCTCATAGGGCTTTGGCTTTCCTTCATACAGGCTAAAATCTGCAATGCAGCCACCAAGCCATCACCCGTTGTACCAAAATCACTGAGCACGATATGCCCAGAAGCCTCACCACCAACATTATATCCCTTTTGGCGCATGGCATCGACAACATAACGATCTCCAACATTTGTCCTTACAAGGTGCAACCCTTTACTGTGCAAGAAACGCTCCAGTCCCAGATTTGACATAATCGTTGTGACAACACCATTGCGCCGTAATCGTCCCATTTTATGCCAATTTTCAGCAATGACAGCAATCAACTGATCTCCATCAACCGTTTGTGCTTTTTCATCAACAATGAGAACACGATCCCCATCTCCATCAAGAGCAATCCCCACATCAGCACGCACTTCATGCACTTTTCGTTTTAAAGATCTTAAATCGGTTGATCCACATTTTTGATTAATATTGGTTCCATTGGGCTCATCATGAATAGCAAAAACCTCAGCCCCTAATTCCCATAAGGCACGGGGAGCCGCTTTATAAGCAGCCCCATTGGCACAATCCACAACAATACGCAAAGCATCTAAGCGAACATCACGCGGCAAAGTTCGTTTAGCATATTCAATATAACGATAAATATCTCCCTCAACCCGTTTTGCATAACCAATTTCAGCAGAACTTGCTAAAGACTTTGAAAGATCTGTATCGATCAATTGTTCAATTTTCGCTTCCATATCATCTGAAAGTTTAAAACCATCAGGACCAAAAAGTTTAATTCCATTATCATAGAACGGATTATGAGAAGCAGAAATCATCACCCCAAGATCCGCTCGCAAAGAGCGGCAAAGCATTGCAACAGCAGGTGTTGGCACTGGCCCCAATAAAAAAGCTTCCATCCCCGCAGCAGTCAATCCTGAAACCAAAGCGTTTTCCAACATATAGCCAGATAATCGTGTATCCTTGCCAATCACCACACGATGAGATTGATGTTGTGAGCGGAATAAAACCCCTACAGCCATTCCCACCTTCATGGCAAAATCAGGTGTCATAGGAAATGAATTGGCTTTCCCCCGAATTCCATCTGTACCAAAATATTTTTGCACCATGCCTCTTTCCTTTAATATATAATTCTTCCCTTGGCTTTTTTTAAAACCCTAACAAGCCCCCTTGGTACAATAGTCCCCTCCCCATATAAAATCAGATCATTGATCTAAACCTTCATGCATTTAGATAATCAAAAAACCTATTCACCATCTACACATCTAAGCCCCTCTCAACCAATTATGTTTACACCCTCACACATACAAGCAATATTATTTCCTCAAAATACTTTATACATCCCTTGAACATAACCAAAGGATCATCTCACACTGTTGCCAAATCGGTAAAGAAACCCAGCACCAAACCTCAAACCTTACAAAATCCACAAGGAAACCTATCGCCTCACCTCATACAGTTGCCAAATCCGTAAAGAAACCCAGCACCAAACCTCAAACCTTACAAAATCCACAAGGAAACCTATCGCCTCACCTCATACAGTTTTGTCAAATCCGTAAAGGAAAATACCATCTCGCCTTGTAACCTTCTAAAGCTGTTATTATACAACGGCTTTGCTTAATTTTTTGCTTCCATATTTTTGCAAATATTACATTAAAGGCGCAAGCTTTGCTTGCGCCTTTCTCAAAGAATTTAGAAGCTTTCCTAAAACATCGTTACTCAAGCGTTATTAAACAGTTCTTATTTTTCTTTATCATCTCCCGCAGTATTGGACTTCTTTTCAGCATTACTTTTAGAACGGTTGACTGATTTTGTAGTACCTTTTGTGCTTTGCGCTTTTTTCTCAGTCTCATCCGGCTGCCCTTCTTTAGACTGAGCCTCCTTAGGCCCAACATTACCGGATTTTGCTGTTTTTTTCCCAACAGTTGACTCTGCTTTTTCTGCCTTGCCTTTATCGCTCTCTTCTTTATGAGACACTGTTTTAGAGACTACTTCAGTGTTTTTTGCATCTTCCACTGTTGTCTCTGTATTCATTTTTCCAGTTTTTGGAACAGAAGACCCCCGTAGCGGAGCACCCTCATCTTTCTGAGTGCGTGAAGGAGGCTTTCCTGCAATAACTTCGTTAATTTCAGTTCCCGTTAAAGTCTCATATTCCAACAAACCTTGTGCCAAAGCAAACCATTCTTTTCTTTTTGTTTTTAAAATGTTGGTCGCATTTTTATAGGCATCATCAATAAGCTTACGCACTTCCATATCAATCATGCGCGCTGTTTCTTCAGAGACATTTTGTGTTCGCGCAACAGAGTGACCCAAAAAGACTTCATCTTGGTTATCGCCATAAGCTACATTCCCAAGCAGATCAGAAAATCCCCACCGTGTGATCATTGCGCGTGCTAATTTAGTTGCTTGCTCAATATCAGAAGAAGCACCGGAGGTGATATTTTCCTTTCCAAACTTTAATTCTTCAGCCACACGTCCACCCATCATAATAGCCAAACGAGAAATCATCCACCGATAACTCATGGAATAGCGATCGCCTTCAGGCAATTGCATCACCATTCCCAATGCTCTTCCCCTTGGAACGATTGTTGCTTTGTGGACAGGATCAGCAACCGGCACATTAAGAGCCACAATAGCATGCCCTGCTTCGTGATAAGCAGTGAGTTCTTTTTCCTCTTGTGTCATAGCGGTTGAACGACGTTCAGCCCCCATCATCACCTTATCTTTGGCATCTTCGAATTCTTGCATCGTGACAACTCTTTTATTACGGCTCGCAGCCATAAGAGCAGCTTCATTGACCAGATTCATCAGGTCTGCACCGGAAAATCCTGGTGTTCCCCTTGCCAAAATCTTTAAATCAACGTTAGGCGCTAAAGGCACGTTGCGCACATGCACTTTCAAGATTTGTTCACGGCCAGAAACATCAGGGTTTGGCACAACAACTTGTCGGTCGAAACGCCCTGGTCTTAACAAAGCGGGATCAAGCACATCGGGACGGTTTGTTGCGGCAATGAGAATAATACTTTCATTGGGCTCAAACCCATCCATTTCGACAAGCAACTGATTTAAGGTCTGTTCACGTTCATCGTTTCCACCACCAAGTCCAGCCCCCCGATGACGTCCAACAGCATCGATTTCATCGATAAAGATAATACAAGGTGCATTTTTTTTAGCCTGTTCGAACATATCGCGCACACGGCTCGCCCCAACACCAACAAACATTTCAACAAAATCAGACCCTGAAATGGTAAAGAATGGCACATTGGCTTCACCTGCCACAGAACGTGCTAGCAAAGTTTTACCGGTTCCTGGAGGACCAACAAGCAAAACACCGCGTGGAATACGCCCCCCTAAGCGTTGAAATTTTTGTGGTTCGCGTAAAAATTCAACAATTTCTTGAAGATCTTGCTTTGCTTCTTCAACGCCAGCAACATCTTTAAAGGTAACACGTCCTTGCGCTTCATTAAGCAATTTTGCTTTTGATTTCCCAAATCCCATTGCACCGCGTGATCCATTTTGCATTTGCCGCATAAAAAAGACCCACGCCCCCACGATAATAATAACAGGCAATAAGGAAAAGAGGAGATTGAGGAAAATGCTATTTCCAGAGCTTTCCGGAACAGCTTTAACATTAACGTTTTTGCTTTCCAATTTTTGTATCAAACCTGGATCGCGAGGAGCATAGGTTGAGATAGTTCTATGTTCAACGGTTTGTCCTGTTAATTTTTGACCTTGAATGGTCACAGATTTCAACTCATTATTCTCAACTTTTTGCAAAAATTCAGAATAGGAGACTTCTCCACCACCAGAACGCTGACTATCTCCATTAAAGAGAGAAAACGACACAATCAAAATGAAGGCAATAACTCCCCAAATAAGGAGAGAGCGGTAATTGGAATTCATATTCAGCCCACTTAATCAAATATAGATTTCAAACAGTTCCCCTTAACATATAACCTTGTCAGCCCCTTGCCAAGAGATGAGAAGCTGTTTATTTTCTTTTAGAGTAATTTTCCTTTATCTTTTCACCTTAATATTAAAAAAAGGTTCCACAACATTTACCAAGGCAGCATCTTCTCGTGAGGAAAGCCAATCGAAAGGTGCCATAATACGCTTGATGATAACATGTTTATGAACAACTGCTTGAGAAATCAACTCTGGAATATCATACCCTTTATGATTTGAGATCATCAGTAGCGATTGTAAAGAGGGAAAATGAGGCTTTTCAAGCTCAAAATCGCTATTTTTTAATAAAAATTTCAGCAGTTCTAAATTTGCGGCTCCAACCTTTATAGCCTCAGATCCATGATTTATGATTTTATAGCGCCCATCCCATATAAAAGTTTTATCTGGCTCAACGATAGCCTCTTTCATATTTCGCCCTTCACGCCACAAAGAAATTCCGTGCTTGTTATATTCAATAACAGAGCCCGCATAAGTAAAACGCTTCTTTTCTGGAGAATCGAGACAGAGTTTTTGAACAAGCATGCTTAATTTCTGATTGGGAAGTAAATAAAATCCCCCTCCCATCAACACAGCAAAAAGCCCCACCACGAAAGGAAAACCGGAATGTTTCTGTAAAAATAGCGCAGGCTTTGCTATGAAACAACGCCCATGTTGAACAGTAATATCCAGCGCTAAGATCAAATCAGCAATATTTTTCGCTTGTTGACGACGCTGCAATGCGGCTTCATTTATTTTTTGAGCAATATAAGCCAATTTTTGTGGAGAAAGAGATTGACGCACGCGCACACGTTCAAAACTGCGATCTTCATTGGTTGGGTCATCAATCCATTTTTGTCCTTGTAAGCATAAATAATTCCGTAATGTTTGGCGTTTTACACCAAGGAGCGGCCGAATCAAACGCACTTTTCTATGCAACAACGCCTCACGCGGGATACAGGATAAACCACGCTCATATAGGGGACCATCGTTTTTTTCGGCAATATTTTTATTTTTTCTTATTTCTCTGGTATGATTCTCATCACGCATACCCTCGGTTTCACCACACATGGCACCGGCAAAACCACTGGCACAAACCTCATCATGCATGGCACCAACTTCACCGTGCAACGCACTGGTAAAACCGCCCGCAGAAACTTCATCATGCAAAGCACCAACATTACCGTGCAACGCACCTCTATTCTTTTGGAGACGTTGATAACGCATTTGATAGGTTTCAACCTGATCATTGAGTGTATGGCCCGTCATAATAACTGATGCGCCTTGTTTTTGTGCTTCTTTAACCAAAAGATCATAGCGTGCAACACGAGCACTGGAAGCAATATGCGTCTTTGGTTTTTCACCTTCCCACCGCACAGCGATATGTTGAATTTGATGAACTCGACAAATTTTCGCAACAGTTTCTGCTTCACGCGTTGATTCTTTACGCAATTGATGATCAACCGTGACAACAATCATTTCTGGAGGAACTGAGAGAGTTTCCAAATGCTCTTTGACCAAAAACATCAAAGCCAAAGAATCACTTCCCCCTGAGACGGCAAGAATCAACTTCTGACATTGAATAAAATCCGATGTTTTAAAGAGATTTCTTGCCAGTCTAACGCACACCGAAAACGACCTCGCTATTTATTTTGCAGGTTTACAAAAAATAGACTCTAATGTTTTTTGACGTTTTGAATTTTTCACAAAATGAGCACAATCGTCTTTATTTGGCTCAAGAGCAACCATACTTCTTGCTAATTTCAGCAAAATCTCGGAGGTATAGAGCTTCTTTTTATCTGCATACCATGCGGTAAGATAAACTTGTGCTGCTTCATGATAGCGTTTTTGTCCCAACAAAGATTCGGCCAACCAAAATAAAGCATCATCACTCAAAGAATCTTTTTTGTAACGATTTTGAAAAGCGCAAAAGCTTTTTTCAGCATCAACATAGTTGGCAGAACGAATAAAATCATACCCTTCCTTATACAAAGCTTTAGAAGAAGAAAGATTGTCACTCTGATATGCTTCAATTGGAGCACTTACTTCATGCGCTTTTTTAAAATGTTTAGTGTTTTCAGGATCATGGCTCTCCACCTTAGCTTCCACAGCAGCAACCTGTGTCTGATCACCTGCACTATGCTCCTGCTTCATCTCTTCTTTTACAGTCTGAGATTCTTCATCCACAGCGGACTTTTCAAAAGAACAAGAATAAACAGAAGAGTCTTTTGTATCAAAAAGCCCATGAAACTGCTTATTAACATTTTTTAGATTGTTATGCTCAAGCACCATTCGTATCTTATGCAAAAGCTTATCTAAATCATAATCTTTAAATAAAACCTGTTGATTCTCTAAAATAATCCCTTGGTGTTCCGCAACACTAGCGGCTTTTTCCTCCACGCTAGACGCTGCTTTATCAGCTGCTTCAGGCGCATCCTTCACTGCATCGACAGCCTTATCAACGGCATCAGTGGCTTTTTCCTCCACGCTAGACGCTGCTTTATCAGCTGCTTCAGGTGCGTTCTTCACTGCATCGACAGCCTTATCAACAGCGTCAGTGGCTTTTTCCACCACGCTAGACGCTGCTTTATCAGCTGCTT